>VGDO01000033.1 GCA_016869645.1 Alphaproteobacteria bacterium | reverse complement strand
GGGAGCCATGGCGCTGCCGCCATGGCCGAGCATGTCGTAGCGGATGACAGTCAGATGGCGCCCGAGCGCTGCCGTCTGGGCGTCCCACATGGTCAGGTCCATGCCGACGCCATGGATCAGCACGAGCGGATGGCCGGCGCCGTCGACCCGGTAGCGCGTGCCGTCGTGATCGACCACGCGCCCGGTCCGATCGTCGTGCCGCGGCGTTTTGGGACTCACTTCCACTCGATATGTGCCTGGATGGCGCCCGTCGCCTCGTCGATCCAGCCCTTCTTGCGGGCATAGGCGAGCATGCCGCCGAAGGAATCCTGCCACGCCTTGTCGTCGCGCACGCTGGGCCAGCCGCGCAGGGCCGTCTCGCTCACCCAGGCCTTGTCCGATCCCTCGAGCCGGGCCGTTGCGCCCAGCGCGCGGGACGCGGCAGCAGCGTCGACGGAGCGCGGAATCTCGACGTGAAAGCGCTTGAAGTCGTGCGGCTCCTCGAGCGTGACGCGAAGGTCGGTTGCGATCCGGACGAACATGATATGTCTCCATCGACGGTTGCGATGTGATGCGTGCCGCGCGGCCGGATATGACAATTTCATGCCACGCGACAAGGCGAACCGTCACTGTAGCCGATTGCAGAGTGCGCGATAGAGGTCTCGCGTCCCGCGCCAGTGTCGACGCGGGCGCAGGTCAGCGCGGCGCCGTGCGGCGCGCCGGCTTGCGTGTGCCGCGCCTGGCTTTCTTCGACTTGCGCGCCGACATCTGTTCGACATCGAAGTCGGTGCGCAGCTCGGTACGGCCCAGATGATTGTTGCCATCGATGATCTGGATGATCATCGCCATGAAGGCCGGGCGGAATTCCGGCGCCAGCGGCGCCATGAGACGCTCCTGCGAGCGCTGCATGTGCGCATACATCTCGTTCATGGACGCTTCGCCCTTGCGCGTCAGAAAGGCGATCATCGAGCGACGGTCGCGCTCGCTGCGCGCGCGGCGGATCATGCCGCGGCGCGACAGCCGCTCGAGCACGTCGGCCACGTTGGTTCGATCGATGCCGAGCTCGGCGCCGAGCGTCACCTGGTCGCTGCCGGGGCGGTGATGAAGGGCGGTCAGCACGCCATATTGCACGGGGGTGATGTTGAACCGCTTGCATTCCTCGAAGAACAGCGACGAATGGATCTGGTGCAGACGCCGGATCAGATATCCCGGCCGCGACCACAGCGGCAGGCGCGGCGCGGCACCATCGGCAGCGCCGCGCGGCTCATTGCGCATGTGGCACCATCCCGCGGAGCGTCACGCCGGCTATCCGACCACGCTGCCGTGGCGCGGACGCCGCCTACTTGTGGCCTGACGCCTTGTCGAGGACGTGCTGCGGCGTGCTCGACACGATCTGCGCATAGGTCGGCACGAACTTGCCACCCTCGATCAGCCCGACGAAGCTCGGCTTGATCTCCTCGGCCAGGTACTTGCGGATCTGCGCGTGCACCTTGATGTCCGACCATTCGCCGACCAGGTAGAAGTGGTCGGGGTCGTTGACGTCGCGGCACAGCACGCCGTCCTTCACCTGGGCCGGCGATTTGTGCATGGGGTTGGCGTCGGAATAGTCGAATTCGTCGAACTGCTTGATGAACTCGTCGCCTTTGCCCGGCTTCACGCGAAAGTCGTAGATGTGGAAGTAGTTGCCGCTCTTGGCCAGGGGTACGAGTGCCATAAGCTCCTCCCGAGATGCTTGCAACAAGGCAGGTCCAGACGATAGCGCGGCCGTCGGGGTGTGAAAAGCGGCATGCTGAGCAGTTTTGACGCGGCCCCGGGCCGTCGGTTTGCAGGCGGTAAAAAGCGATGTATGCTGAGGGAATTCCCGGGGCCATGCCCTGGTCTGCCGCCTGGCGCCCCGCGCCTCGAGCGGCAGCGGGATAGTGGCGCCACCGGAAGTTGACCGGTTCGGCCGCCGATCCGGATGGAGGACGCAGTGCCTGACGATCTGAGCAACTCCGCCGCCGCGCTTACCAATCATGTGTGGCCGAACGACGATCTCCAGCTCATCCCCGACTGGGTCTACACCAGCCAGGAGATCTACGAGCGCGAGGTCGAGCGCATCTTTCACGGCCGGACCTGGAACTTCGTGGCGCTCGAGTGCGAGATCCCGCAGCCGGGCAGCTTCAAGCGGTCGTTCGTCGGGCCGACGCCGGTCATCGTGGCGCGCAACAATGACGGCTCGATCCATGTCTTCGAGAACCGCTGCGCGCATCGCGGCGCCGAGCTCTGCCGGCCGCAGGTCGGAACTACCAAGGAATTCGTCTGCCCCTACCACCAATGGACCTACGATCTCACGGGAAATCTGATCGGCGTGCCCTTCCGCCGCGGCCTCAACAAGGAAGGCGGCATGCCCAAGGATTTCCGTCCGGAAGACCACAACCTGCTGAAGCTGAGCGTGACGACGCGGCGCGGCGTCGTGTTCGCGTCCTTCGCCAAGGACATGGAGAGCATCGAGGACTATCTCGGCCCCGCGGTCCTGGAGGATTTCGACGCACTGTTCGACGGGCGCAAGCTGAAGCTGCTCGGCTACTACCGGAATACGGTGCCGGCCAACTGGAAGATGTATCACGAGAACCTCAAGGATCCCTATCACGCGACCTTGCTGCACGCCTTCCTGGTCAATTTCGGCCTGATGGTAGCGGGCAACAAGTGCGGCACGATCGTCGATCCGTCGGGCCGGCACGGCACGCTCGCCTCCGCGCGGCCGGATGAGAAGCTCAACGTCGACGACGACAGCAAGAAGCAGATGCGCGCCTTCAAAGAAGGTATGAAGCTCGAGGACGAGCGCTTCCTCGACTACGTCAAGGAATTCAAGTCGCCCTGGACCGTCACCATGCAGACGATCTGGCCGAACCTGATCACCCAGCGCGAGCTCAACACGCTGGGCGTGCGCCACATCGTGCCGCAGGGCCCGAACGAGTTCCTGATGATCTGGGTCATGTTCGGCTACGAGGACGACACCGACGAGATGACGCGCCACCGCCTGCGCCAGGGCAATCTGATGGGGCCGTCGGGCTTCCTCGGCCTGGAGGACAACGAGGCCATGAAGTTCGTCCAGCAGGGCATGGTTCGCTCGGTCTCCGACACCAACTACGTGGCGCTCGGCGATCGCGAGGAGGGCACCACGCACAAGATCATCACGGAAGCGGCGATCCGCTCGATGTATCGCAACTACCGCGGCGTGATGGGACTGTGACCATGCCGAAGGATCTCGAAGCCGTGCCGCCGCTTCCCGCCAGCGTGCGCGAGCTCCGCCTGGAGATCGAGGAGTTCAATACGGAGTACATTGCCGTTCTCGATGCATGCCGTGTCGAGGAATGGCCGCGCTTCTTCACCGACGACGCGTTCTACATCATCACGGGCCGGGAGAACGACGACGCCAATCTGCGGGTCGGCCTGGTCTACTGCGAAGGCATCGGCATGATGCGCGACCGCGCGCTCGCCATCGCCAAGTCGATGATGTTCGCGCCGCGCTACCTGCAGCACCACGTCAACAACGTTCGGATCCTATCGGTCGCCGGCGACGGCACGATCGCCGCCCAGGCGAACTACGTGCTCTATCAAACGCTGGTCGACGAGAAGACCACGATCCAACAGGTCGGCCGCTACTACGACCGCTTCGTGCGCCGCGACGGAAGGCTGCTGCTCAAGGAACGGCGCTGCGTCTACGACTCCCTGATCATCGACACGGCGGTCATCTATCCCGTGTGAGCCGCGCCGCCGGATTGCCGTTCGGGGCAGTCAGTACGTGCCGAGCGTTTCGGTATGCCCGTCGACGGAGAGAGCCTGTCCTGAGATCTTGCGGCCGGCATCGGAGCAGATGAAGAGCACCATGTTCACGACGTCGGCCGCGCTGACGAACGTCCTGAGCGACGTGTATTTCACGTAGCCGTCGCGAACGTCCTGCTCCGTCACGTTGCGTGCTTTTGCCTCAGCTTCGATGACAGCGATCATCCGGTCGCCTTCGACCGCGCCGGGGCAGATGGCATTGACGCGAATGCCGAATTGCCCGAGCTCCATGGCCAAAGTTTTGGTCAGGCCGATGACGGCCCATTTTGCGGCGGCATAGGGCGATCGCATCGGGTAGCCGAACAAGCCGGCGCTCGAGGACATGTTGACGATCGATCCGCCGCCGGCGCGCTTGAGCAGAGGTACCGCATGGCGCAGACAGAAAAATTGCGCATTCAAGTCGACATCGATGGTGCGCGTCCATTGCTCGACGGAGATCGACTCGATTGGACTGGTCGGTCCAGCGATCCCGGCATTGTTCACCATGATGTCCAATCCGCCGAGCTTTGCGGTCGCCTGCGCAAATAGCTCGCCAACCTCCACCGGCTTTGCCACGTCGGCGACAGTGAAGCTCAGATTCGGCTCGGCCGAAGCGAAGGATCGCAAGCGATCCTCCGCGATGTCGCAGATGTGGACGCGCGCGCCGGCGGTGAGGAAACCTTTGGCCATGGCCTGCCCGATGCCGGTCGCGGCCGCCGTGATCACGACGCGCTTGCCCGCAAGATCGGGAAACGACCCATTCATGGCCAATCTCCGTTGCCCCGCTTGTACGGATCAGCCCGAGCATCTGTCGGCACAAATACCATGCCTAATGCCGCCGTGGTGCGGGGTTCTTCTCTCATGGGTATGACAACTTAATGCTCGCACACCCGTCGGTTTCCGGAGGGTGGCGCTGGCCGCCAGGGCTGCCGACCCCCTGCTTGTAACCCCCTCCCGTTCAGATAACATGATTGGCGCAAACGCCCGGCAATGGGCTCTAGGGAAGCTTTCGACAAGGGGAGAAATCATGCGTCTCACCAAGATATTCCTGACCGTTGCGGCAGCCGTCGCGACGGCGTCGCCTGCATTCGCCGACAACATGCAGGGCATCACTGACAAGACGATCAAGATCGGCAACATGGGGCCGTTCTCGGGCGAGGCGGCTGTGTTCAATCCGCTGAACTACGGCCCCGAGGCCTATCTTCGCTACATCAACGCCCAGGGCGGCGTGCATGGCCGCAAGTTCGAGACCGTGTTCGCCGACGACGCCTGCAACGAGGCCAAGGGCATCGCGGCGGCACGCAAGCTCATCTATGAGGACAAGGTCTTCATGTTGATGGGCGTGCCGTGCAGCGGCGTCGCCATGGCGATCAAGCCGATGCTCGAGAAGGAAGGCATTCCCTGGGTCGGTCCCGCGGCCAATCCGAAGCTCACGCGTCCGACCGTGCCGGCCATGTTCCACGTGACCTACACCGGCATCGAGTCCGGCCAGGCGATGGCCGGATTTGCCATGAGCAATCCAGCGCTCAAGAAAATCGCCATCGTCGAGCACAGCAACGATTGGGCGCATGGCTACTGCAACCCGGCATCGGAATATATCAAGTCGCATGGCGGCGAGGTCCTCGAGCGAATCGCCATGGAACGCGGCTCGACCGACGGAACGACCCAGGCCTTGAAGATCAAGTCGATCGGCGCGCAGGCCGTGATGGGCTGCCTCTACCAGCAGGAGCTGATCATCCTGCTGCGCGACATGCAGAAGTTCGGCGTCACCGCCCCGGTCATCGGCGCGCTGGGCGCCGATTTCGACCAGACCGTCCAGCAGGTCAACAATCCGGCCGCCGTGCGCGACAAGTTCTTCCAGCCCTATCAGTTCAAGGCGAAGATCGGCACGCCGGCCCTCAAGGAATTCGAGGACATGTTCACGAAGTACCTGACAAAGGACGAGCTGCCGAAGGCGGGCCCGCCGACGAACTTCTATTACTTCGGCATTCCCGTCGCCATCGTCACGGTCGAAGCCTTCAAGCGCGCCGGCGCCAGCCCGTCGCGCGAGAAGTGGATCGCCGCGATGGAGTCGATCAAGGACTTCGACACCGGCGTCCTCGCCGACAAGATCAACCTGTCCAAGGACAACCACGTCGGCGTGCAGCGCATGTTCGCAGTCGGCCTCGACAAGGACGGCAAGCAGACGATCTATTCGTCCTGGGGCAAGGCGCAGAACTAGCCCGCGAGATCCCGGCCGGCTTCGCCGGTCGGGCTTCCGAGGGATCAGTTCCGGCGGTGGGTCACTGATCGGCCCGCCGCCGGAGCGTGCGCGCCAAGTCCGTTACTTCGTCGACGGGATTTCTCCCCCGTGCTCGCCGTGCTCCCGCAACTGGTGGTCAGCGGCATCGCGACCGGCATGCTCTATGCGCTGATCGCGCTGTCTCTGACAGTCGGCTACCGCGCCACGACAGTGGTCAATTTCGGCCATGGCGAGATGGTCATGGCAGGCGCCTACGCGCTCTTCGTCTTTGCCGGTTTCGGCCTGTCCTTCGCGCCGGCCCTGATCCTGGCGTTGGGTCTGCTCTTCCTGTGGGGCGCGCTGACCCAGCGCGTCTTCATGCGGCCGATCATTTCCGGGCCGCATTTGTCGCTGGCCATGATGGCGCTGGCGATCGGCTACGCCATGCGCGGCGGCGCCCGGCTGCGCTGGGGCAGCGAGGTCGTCACCCTGACCCGCCCCTATTCCCAGGATGTCTTCATGCTGGGGCCGATGGTCGTGACCATGGACGACCTCGCGATCTCCGGCTTCGTGCTGGTCCTGATGGGCAGCCTCTCCATCCTTTTCTATCTGACGCCGGTCGGGCGGCTCGTACAGGCTGTTTTCCAGTCGCAGCGCGGAGCGGCCCTTGTTGGCCTCAACGTGCATGCCTTTCACGCCATGATGTGGGGGGTTGGCGCCGCGCTGGGAGCGGCCGGCGGCGCGCTGCTCGGCCTGTTCCTGCCGCTCTCGCCCGACATGGGGGTGTGGACGCTGGTGCGCGGCTTCGCGGCCATGACGCTGGGCGGCTTCGGCTCGTTCCACGGTGCCGTGATCGGCGGATTGCTGCTCGGCGTCATGGAGAAGCTGCTGGGCTTCTATATCAACACCGTCTTCATCGACATCACCGCCTACCTCATCACCATCCTGGTGCTGCTGATCAGGCCTGCCGGCCTGTTCGGTCGCCAGACCGTGGTACGGATCTAGGGCGACCGCCATGGCCCAGCCAATTGTGACGCCTGGACCTACTTCTCCAACACCCCGTGCGCCACGACTGCCGCGCTGGCTGTTCTGGCTCATCCCACTGGCGCTGCTGCCGCTGCCGCTCTATCTCGACCAGTACCGGCAATACGTCGTCAACCTGATCCTCGTCTATGTGCCGGTCGCCATCGGCTTCAACGTCGTGATCGGCAATCTCGGCCTGCTCGCCTTCTGCAACGTCGCCTTCTTCGGCATCGGCGCCTACACCTCGGGCGTGCTCGCCCTCAAGCTGGGGCTGCCCTGGTGGGTGACGATCCTGCCGGCGGGCCTGATGGGCGCACTCGCCGGTGCCGCAGCCAGCGTTCCGGCTCTGCGCGGCGTCCGGCTCTTCTATCTCGCCATCATGACGCTCGCCTTCGGGGAGTTGCTGCGCTGGGTCTATATCCGCTGGGTCCCCGTCACCGGCGGCTCCTTCGGCATGTCGGTGCCGCCGCCAAACGTGTTCGGCTGGGTGCTCGACAACGAGGGACACAAATACTACGCCTTCCTCGCACTCGCCGTGATCACGGTAGTGCTGACCGACCGGTTGCTGCGCTCCCGATTCGGTCGGGCCTTCATGGCGATCAAGGACAACGAGCAGGCGGCCGCCGCCATGGGAATTCCGACCGACCGCTACATCCTGCTTGCCTTTGCCTGGAGCGGCTTCGTCGTCGGCATCGGCGGGTCGATGTATGCCGCGCTGATCGGCCACATCACGCCGATCGCCTTCGACCTGACGGAGCTAATCTTGCAGTTCGCCGTGGTCATGGTGGGCGGCCTCGGCAGCTTGACCGGCTCGGTGCTGGGCGCCGCCCTGATCACCACGGCGCCCGAATTCTTCCGGCCGTTCCCCGGATTCCTCGAGCTGCTGTTCGGCGTGCTGATCGTGCTGGTGATCCTGTTCCTGCCGCGCGGCCTCGCCAGTCTGCTGGCCCGGCTGCATCCGCTGTTCGTCGACCGCTACTACCGAGATTGAAATGGCGCTGCTCGAGATCGACAACGTCACCGTGCGCTTCGGCGGTCTGACCGCCGTCGACGAGGTGTCGCTTACGGTCGGCGCCGGAGAGGTCTGCGCGGTGATCGGTCCTAATGGCGCCGGCAAGACCACCCTTTTCAATGCCGTCTCGGGCAATGCCGCCATCGGCAGTGGCCGCATCCTGTTTCAGGGCGAGCCGATCCACGGGCTCCTGCCGCACCAGATCTCTGCCAAGGGCGTGCGGCGCACCTTTCAGAATGGCGGGCTGTTCGGCGATCTGACGGCGCTCGAAAATGTCCTGGTCGGGCTGCATGCCCGCGTCGAAAGCGGCATTCTCGGCGTGCTCCTGGCGAGCCCCTCGGCCAGGCGCATCGAGACGGAAGCGACGGCGCGTGCCCGCGCGCTGCTCGATCTGATGGAGATCGGCCATGTCGCCGACCAGCCGGCTGCTCAGCTCTCCGGCGGCCAGCAGCGCATCGTCGAGATCGTCCGCGCACTGGCGACCGAGCCTCCCCTGCTGCTGCTCGACGAGCCGGCCGTCGGCCTCGCGCCGCACATGCGCGAGCAGCTCGTTTCGATCATCCGGCGCCTCGCCGGGCAAGGCATCGGCATCCTGCTGATTGAGCATGCGATCGAACTGGTCATGTCGGTCGCCGACCGCGTCGTCGTGCTCAACTACGGCAAGAAAGTCGCCGATGCGCCGCCTGCCGCGGTGCGCGCCGACAAGAACGTGCTCGAGGCCTATCTTGGCCATGTCTGATGCCCAATCCGGGGTAAAGCCTGACGTCCGTTCGGACGCCATGCTCGTCGCGCGCGCCGTCGAGGCCGGCTATCCCGGCAAGCAGATCCTGTTCGGTGTCGATCTGCACGTTGCACGCTCGGAAGTTGTCGCCCTGCTCGGCGCCAACGGCAGCGGCAAATCGACCGTGCTCAACACGCTGAGCGGCTTCGTCCGACCTCAGGCGGGCTCGATCGCTTTCGATGGTGAGGAAATCGCCGGGCGGCCGCCGCACCTTGTGTTCCGCCGCGGCATCATCCAGGTCTCCCAGGCGCGCGACCTCTTCACCGACATGTCGGTCGAGGACAACCTGCGCCTCGGCGCCTGGGTGCGTGGTGGCGCGGTGGCGGAGCTGCTCGACAGCGTCTACCGTTCCTTCCCGCGCCTTGCCGAAAGGCGTCGCCAGCAGGTGCGCCTGATGTCCGGCGGCGAGCAGCAGATGGTGGCTCTCGGCCGCGCGCTGATGGGCAGTCCCAAGCTGCTGCTGCTCGACGAGCCCTCGGGCGGCCTCGCCCCGGCCTTCGTCAACGAGATCGCCGCGATCATCAAGGCGCTCAAGGCGCGCGGCATCGCCATGATGATGATCGAGCAGAACATCAAGCTGGCGCTGTCGATCGCCGATCGCTTCCTCATCCTGCGCAATGGCCGCGTGTCGGAGCATCACGACACGCGCGCGGGCCGTGCGAGCGAGGAAGAGATCGTCAGAAGTATCTATCTGTAGCTCCCTCCCTCGTGCACAGCACGGGGGAGGCAGAAAATCACTTCGCCAGAGGGTCGGGCCTCAGCTGGAAGTGCACGGCGCGGGGTTTCGCACCCTTGCCGCCTTCCATCAGCCAAGGCGTGCGGTCGCCGCTGGTCGTCCACAATCCCCTGCCCTTCCAGCCGGCGTTCGGGTCGTCGATGCGGCCGTCGAATCCCTTGGCATAGAAGCCCAGCGGATAGGGCACGCGCAGCGAGATCATCTTGCCGTCCTTGAGCGCGACCAGCCCATCCATCAGGTTCGCCGTCGACATCGGCACGTCCTCGCCGAGACCGAAGGTGTTGTGCTGATCGACCCAGGTGTAATAGCTCGATTCCGCGCTGTTCTCGCCGAGCCCCTCGAAGCCCGGCCCTGGGTATTGGTAAAAAGCCCAGCCCTCCGGGCAGTGCTCGCCAGTCGCCGTCGGGCCGTTCAGCACCTTGCACTTGCGCCGGTCAAAGCTGCCGATATGGCCGCTCGCCAGCGATACCCAGACGACGCCCTGCCTGTCGATGTCGCCGCCACGAACGCCATAGCCCGGCAGTGGCACGGTATAGAGCTCGGCCAGCGCCGTCGCCGGCGGATTGGGTCCGGGATCGAGGCGCACGACGCCGCCCGGCCGTCCCATCATGTTCGGCCCCAGGGCGGCCCAGGTGCCCCACACCGACCGGTCGACCGGACTCGGCATGACCGCATAGAAGCCAGCGGAAATGCGCTTATCCTTGGTCGGATCGACCGGCTGGTTGGGCTCGACGTAGTCGTCGCGCCTGCCGTTGCCGTTGGTGTCGAGCACGAGGGCGGTCCATCCCTGCGAAGCGGCCGCGTCGCCCGTCGCGTCGAATTTCTTGGTGTCGATCCAGCCGACCACTTGTCCGCCACCGCTCGTCCATAGGGTTTCGTTGGCATCGTAGGCGAACTGCAGGTGATGTGTCTGGAAACAGGTGTCGACGTAGGTGTACGTCATCGTCTTGGGATCGATCATCGTCACCTGACGGTTCGACCGCTCGAGCGGGAAGAGCCTGGCCGAAGGATGCTCGGACCCGCGCTTGCAGAAATCCGGATTGGGCGCGGCGCGCAGCGAAGCGGCAAACCAGACCCGCCCTTGCCGGTCGAACATGCCGTTATGGTTGTTGACGCGCGTATTCCAGATCTTCTCCTCGCCCCAATAGGGCGAAGGCTGGACGACCTTGTCGCTGGCGGCATGACCGGGCCCAAGCGCCTCGGGCATGTTCGGATCGCGCACCGGCGCCCTGAAGTTCACGACGGTGTTCGTCCTGGGATAAAGGATCGGCATGATGTCTGTGCTGTACTCGGGCGAGCCAAACAGCGGACCATAGGCGTTGATCGTCGGATAGCGACGATCGGACGCGATCAGATCGTGCAGATACTTCTTCTCGTCGCCCCACTCCCACGACGTGACGACAATGTTGCGCTCGACGCCCTGCGGCCGCGTCGGCTTGATGCGCGGCAGCTCGCCCTTGGCGATGCGGTCGGTCCAGTCGGCATAGTACTTGAACGGCACGCCGCCCAAGAGGCCCGCCAGCTGATTGACCATCTGCTCGCCGGATTGGCCGGACTGGACGCGGCGGATCCACGCCTCCTCCGAGGAGGCGAAAGCGCCGAGCTCCTTGGGAATCGTGCGCGTGGAAAGCTGGCCCAGCTGGTGGCAGCCGATGCAGCCATTGTTCTTCATCAAGTTGAGATAGCCATGGAACGTGACGTTCTGCGGCATCTCGCTGCTTGGGCCGAACTCGTTGGGACCGGGAATCTTGAGCATCGAATACCAATAGATCGCCGGGTAGTAGTGCGCGGCCGCCTTGTCGTCGGGCGCCTTGACCGCCGTCAGGTTGAGGATCTTTCCAGGCTCGCTGTCGACCCTTGCAGAATCGACAAGACCGTAGCCACGCACCCAGATTTTGTAGCTGGCCTTGGGCAGATCTGGGATGACGTAACGCCCCTGTTCGTCTGTGACGACCATGCGCGCGAACTTGGTGGGCAGGCCTGCGGTTTCCGCGATGACCCACACGCCGGCCTCCGGACCGTTCGGGCCCGTCACCGTGCCGCCGATGTCGTCATCGTCGATCGCGACTGTCTGCGCATGGACCAAGCTCGAGCCGAATGGCGCGATCGAGATCGCGAGCAATACTGCGATGGATAGATTTGAGATCGACGTGCCTGTCATCATCACGCAGCTCCCATCACGTCAGGCGAACGCTGCCGCGCTCCAGCCCTAATGGAACATGTCTCGGAGGATAGCGCCTTTGGATATGGCTGTCTGCCAGCGGACGGACAGGCTGCAGCAGGCAGTCAATGCCCTGTCGAAGCGCGCTGGCTGCGATGGGACACATGCCACGGCAGCAGCCGGCGCTCGAGCAGCTCGATGCCGTAGAACAACACGGTGCCGAGAAAGGCGAGGACGAAGATTGCCCCGAACATGGCGGTCGTGTCGAACACCCCCTGGGACACCAGGATGACATGCCCAAGCCCCTGCTTGGACACGACGAACTCGCCGACGATCACGCCGACCAACGCGAGCGACACGGCGACCTTCATGCCCGCGAAGATGCTCGGCAGTGCATTGGGAAAGCGGATCTTGAGCAGGACTTTCAGCTCGCCACCGCGCAACGTGCGCGCCAGGTCGAGCATTTCCGGGTCGACCGAGCGCAGGCCCAGCACGGCATCGACGACGATCGCAAAGATCGCGATGAAGAACGCGATGCCGATCTTGGAAGCGTCGCCGGTGCCAAGCCAGAGCACGAAGATCGGCGCCAACGCCACCTTGGGCACGCTGTTGAGCGCGACGAGGAAGGTGTACAGCGTCTTCTCGAGGAACTTGGAATAGACGATCGCGATCGCCATGCCGACGCCGATCACGGTGGACAGCGCGAAGGCAATCAGCGTGTTGTAGAGGGTGTAGGCGCCGTTGATGGCATAGATCTTCGGCCGCGCCGCAAGCTCGGCGAGGATTGCCGAGGGCAGCGGGAGGAGATAGGGCGGCGCCTTGAAGATCGTGCCGGCCACCTGCCACACCACGAGGAAGCCGACGATCACGACCACGACCTGATTGGCGCGGAAGATCCGCCGTAGCAGGCCAGGCGCCCGTCCGGCGATCATGACGGCTTGGTCCTGAGCACGCCGTGGCGCTCGAACAGGTCGCGGATGTGTGCGCTGTATCGGCCGAATGAAGCGGTTTCGCGGATGGCGAGATCGCGCGGCCGCGGCAAGTCGATGGCGATCGTCTCGACGATGCGGCCCGGTCGCGTCGCCATCACCACCACCCGATCGGACAGAAAGACCGCTTCGGCGATGCTGTGGGTGACGAACAGAACGCTCTTTCGCGTGGTCTGCCACAGGCGCTGCAGCTCGATGTTGAGCTCGTCGCGGGTCAGCGCGTCGAGCGCACCGAAGGGCTCGTCCATGATCAGGAAGGACGGGTCGAGGATCAGAGCCCGGCAGATCGCCGCCCGCTGGCGCATGCCGCCCGAGAGCTGCCAGGGATGCCGGTCCTCGAAGCCCGCCAGCCCATATTGGACCAGCAGGTCGCGCGCGCGTGTCACATAGTCGTCGCGCCGCCCGCCGGCGAACTCGACCGGCAGCAGAACATTGTCGAGGATGCTGCGCCAATCGAGCAGAACGTCGCGCTGGAAGACCATGCCGAGGCCCGCGGGCGGGCCGTCGAGCGACCTTCCATCGACCTCCAGCGACCCCGATGTGATCGATTCGAGCCCCGCGATGAGGCGCAACAAGGTGCTCTTGCCGCAGCCGCTCGGGCCGAGGAGAGAGACGAACTCCCCGTCGCCGAGATGGAGATCGACGCCGCTCAGCGCCCGGAAGTCCCCGTTCTCCGCGGGAAAGACCTTATTCAGTCCCTGGATGCGGATCTTTGCCGGGCGCTGCGGCGCGCCGCCCATCTATTTCGAGATCTGCGCGAAGTAGGCGGTATCGATGTAGTCGTTGGTGAAGTAGTCCGTGGGCTTGGAGCCGGTCTTGATGACCTCGGCCGTCTCCATCGCCTTGATGGTGCTGGCCCAGTCCTTCGCGTCCTGGATGCCGATCGGCTTGTCCTTGGTCGCTTCGGTATGAAAGAAGGGCTTATAGAGGTCGATCTGGGCGCGCAGCACCTTGGGATCGAGCGGCAGCAGCGGACGATTCTTGACGATTGCCTGAACCGCCTCGTCCTGATGACCGTCGAACACGTAGGGCCAGGCGCCAGCGACGATGCTGGTGAAGCGCTTGATGGCGGGGCCCTTCTCCCTGAGTTTCGGATGCGAAGCGAAGAGGCCGAAGCCCGGCAGGTCGAGACCGAAGTCGGCGAAGAAGATGCCCGTCGCCGGCCGCTTGGAGGCGACCAGGGGCAGGACATAGGGAACCGTCGAGATCACCGCATCGGCGGTGCCGGTCATGTAGGTGCCGATCTTGTTGGCGGCATCGACATTGATCAGGTCGACCTTCGACTTCGACGCGCCGAAGAACGGATTGATGAAAGGTCCTTCGAGCGAGCCGGCGGTGTAGGCCACCTTCTTGCCTTCGAGATCCTTGACGGTCTTCCAGCCGGAATCGGCCGGCACCAGCACGCCCATGTCGCTCTTGCGGATGAAGCCCGCGACCGAGATGACGGGCATACCCTTGCTGAGCGCGATGGCGACGGACGACAGGCTGGCATGGCCGATATCGAACTGGCCGGCGCCGACGAGCTGGGCGGTGATGACCGAGCCGTTACCGTCCTCGATCGTGACGTTCAGGTTCGCCCGCTTGAACCAGCCCTTCTCGACGGCCAGGAAGATCGGCGCATGCATGCCGTGGGGCGCCCAGTCGAGGCGCAGTGCCAGGGTGTCGGCGCTCTGGGCATGTCCGGATGCCGCCGTCATCAAGGACGCAGCGAGCGTCGCCGCCGCTAGCCCTGAACTCTTGATGCCAAGATTGCGAGCCCAGAACGTCATGGTGGTCACTCCTCTTTGAGATCCCGTTTCGGTTCCATCAAAGCAGATCGACGGCAGCGGCGCAGCGCCAATGTCGGGTCAGCCGGAACCGCCGAATAATCGCTTCAACCAAGCCACAAGCGATTGCCACAGCAAGCTGCCTGCCCGGAGCTGCGCGGCCGGAGCCGGCGCGCCATATGGGCCGGTCGCGCCGAAGCGCGCATTCAGGTTGGCGGCAAACTCGGCGACGATGCGCCGGCCGAGCTCCTGAACGAGGCCCGAGCGCGAGAACTGAGCAAGAGGCCCCTGGAGGTCGTATTCGACCACGACTGACACGCGCGTTCGGCTGCCGTCATCTTCTGCCGTGAGCCTGTAGGTGACGTCGCCGCGCGTGCGCGAGCGCGAGCCGCCATCGCTGCCAGCGCCCTTGATCGTGCCCGACTTGGTCGTGTCGTCGCGCGTCACCACCGCCGAGCCGGCGAAGGACGCCGCGATCGGCCCCAGCGTGATGTTGAAACGGCCCTTGACCGTCGTGCCGTCATAGTCGGTCAGCTCGGCGCCGGGCATGCATGCCGCAATGGCCGGCACATCGACGAGCTTGAGCCAGACCGCGTCGGGCGCCGCGGCGACCACGAAGCTTTCCTCGAAACGGTTCCAGCCCTGGCGTGACGCCTCTCCGCCGGAAATCCCAGACGCCGCGACGGCTGCGGTCGGTTCGGCCGGCGTGAACGTCGTCGGAACGCCGACCGGAGCGGCGGAAGCGGCTTTTGCGGCCGGCGCCGCATTGACCTCCGCGCGGCGCTGCTCGATGACGCTCTGCACCGCGCGCACGATGCCGAGATAGCCCGTGCAGCGGCATAGATTGCCGGACAATTCGACGCGGATGCGCTTCTCGTCGGCATCGGGCACGCGCATCACGATGTCGCGCGAGGAGATCAGCATGCCCGGCGTGCAGAAACCGCATTGCAGCCCGTGCTCGCGCGAGAAGGCCTCGCGCAGCTGCGCCATCACGCCGTCCTGCTCGAAGCCCTCGATGGTGCGGATGTCGGCGCCGTCGCAGCCGACGGCAAAGGCGATGCAGGAACGCGCCGGCGCGCCGTCGATCAGGACGGTGCAGGCGCCGCACACGCCGTGCTCGCAGCCGAGGTGAGTTCCCGTCAGACGCAGGTGCTCGCGCAGGAAATCGGCGAGATGCGTGCGCGGCTCGACCTGGGTCGAGACCCGCTCGCCGTTGACCGTCAGCGTGATGGGCGTCATGACTGGAACGTCTTCTGTAGGGCGCGCGCGACCACGCCGGCATGCATGCGCCGGTCGATCGCGTCGAGCTGGGGTGCAGCGGCCGCGACCGCCTCGTGGATCGCCTCGCGCGTGCAGGCGGCGAGACCGCGCTCGGCCGCCGCGCGCGCCAGGCCGGCCAGGGGCTGCGGCGCGCCGGTCAGCGCGCCGACATAAATGCGCGCCAGGCGCCGCTCCGGATCGAGCACGCAGGCGGCACTCGCCTCAGGGAACTCGCCGGTCTTGCGGCAGAATTTGTGATAGCCCCAGCGCGCGCCCGCGGACAGCTTCGGCACGATGATGGCCTCGACGATCTCGTCAGCGGCCAGCTCGGTCGTGAAGGCGGACTTCATGAATCGGTCGGCCGCGACGCGGCGGCTGCCGGCGCGCCCGCGGATCACCACGGCGGCGTCGAGCGCGGCCAACGCCAACGGCCAGTCGGCGGCCGGATCGGCATGCGCCAGGCTGCCGCCGATCGTGCCGCGGTTGCGCACGGCGCGGTAGGCAATGCCGCCCGCGACATGGGCCAGCATGGCGCCACCGCCGAGCTTGCCGGCGGCGTCCTCGAGCCGGCTGTGGGTTACGCCAGCGCCGATGTGCCAGGCATCGGCTTTGTCCTCGATGCCGGCGAGCGCCTGGATGCGCGACACGTCAATCAGCAGCTTCGGGCGCGCGAGCCTGAGGTTCAGCATCGGGCCCAGCGACTGGCCGCCAGCCAGCAGCTTGGCCTTGCCGTTGCCCTGGGCGAGGGCGGCGCACGCTTCGGCAACATCGCGCGCGCGCATATAGTCGAACGCAGCCGCCTTCATGACGCCGCCCTCATTCCACCTTTGACGCCGGCGCGCTCGAGTGCGGCCAGCAGCCGGCGCGGCGTCAGCGGCGTCTCGTTGAGCTCGACGCCGAGGCCCTTGAGCGCGTCGTTGACTGCATTGAACAGCACGGCCGGCGGCGCGATGGCGCCGCCTTCGCCCATGCCCTTGACGCCGAACTCGGTATAGGGCGACGGCGTCTGCAGGTGCGTGATGCGCATGGCCGGCACCTCGGTCGGCCCGGGCAGCAGGTAGTCGGCGAAGGTCGAGGCGAGCGGCTGTCCGTTGGCGTCGTAGTGGCTCTCCTCGTAGAGCGCCGTGCCGATGCCCTGGGCGGCACCGCCCAGCATCTGGCCGTCGACCACCATCGGGTTCACCAGCGTGCCGCAATCCTCGACAATGACGTAGTCGAGGATCTCGACGCTGCCGACCTCGATGTCGACCGCGACGACCGCGGCATGCGAGGCATAGCTGAAGGCGCCGGTGTCGACCTTGGGCTTGTAGGCCATGACTGTCTCAAGGCCGCCGAGATCGACGTCGGGCGGCAGGCGGAAGGGCAGCCGGTACCAGGCATGGGCGATATCGGTGATCGTGACCGAAGATTGCGGGCCGACCACCTTGCCGTTCTCGTAGCGCACCGAGTTGACCGCGCATTGCATCAGGTGGGCACCGATGTGCAGCAGCCGCGGCACCAGCGCCTGGCAAGCCTTGGCGATGGCGCCGCCGGCCATCACCATGCTGCGCGAGGCATAGGTGCCGGTCGAGAACGGCGTCAACCCGGTGTCGCCGTGCATCACCTGGATCTTGGCGACGTCGATGCCCAGGATCTGGTTGGCGACCTGGGCCATGGTCGTTTCCATGCCCTGGCCGTGGTTGTGCACGCCGATGCGCACCTCGAGGCCGCCATCGGGCGTGATCTTCACCATGGCCTGGTCGTAGCCCGGCACGATCGACAGGCCCCAGGCCGCGAACACGCTGGTGCCGTGCGCCGACTGCTCGCAATAGCTGGCGAAGCCGACGCCGATCAGGCGGCCGTCCGGCTCGCCGCGCTTCTGCCGCTCACGCCACTTGGGCAGGTCGATCTTCTCGTGCACGAGGCGTAGCGCCTTGTGGTAATCGCCGCTGTCGTAGTGCTTCTTGGTGACGTTGTCGTAGGGCATGGCCGTGGTCGGCACGAGGTTGTCCATGCGGACTTCCCAGGGCTCGCGCCCGACCTCGCGCGCGATCGCGTCGATCACCAGCTCCATGGCGAAGCACACGCCGGTGCGCGCAACGCCGCGATAGGGCAGGAAACCCGGCTTGTTGGTCGCCACGCACTGCGTCTTGGCGCGATAGCCGCGGAAGTCATACGGACCCGGCAGGTTGCCGGTCGCCTGACCGGTCTCCAGGCCGATCGTGTAGGGCCACATCGAATAGGCGCCGCCGTCGATCGCGATGTCGGCGTCGAGCGCCAGCAATCGGCCCGTCTTATCGGCATAGGCAGTCAGCTTGTAATGGTGCTGGCGCGAATTGGCGCCGGCGACCAGGTGCTCGCGCCGGTCCTCGATGTAGCGGAACGGCTTGCCCTTGTATTTGAGCGCCAGCCAGCAGACGCAGACTTCCTCGGGCTGCAGGATGCACTTGTAGCCGAAGCCGCCGCCGACATCGGGCGAGATGATGCGCACCTGGGTCTCTTCCAGGTGAAGCATCTGGGCGATGCCGATGCGGATGATGTGCGGCGCCTGGGTCGAGGTGTAGACCATGAGCTGGCTCATGCGCTCGTCCCAGAAGGCGAGCACGGCCTTGCCTTCGAGCGGCACCATGGCCTGGCGCGACAGGTCGATGTCGCGCTTGACCACGACGGCGGCATCGCGCGCCTTGGCTTCGAAGCCGCTCTCGAAATTGATCTGGCACGCGACGTTGTCGGGCCACTCCTCGTGAACGCGGATTTCGGTCTGGGCGCGCGTCGTCTGGGCATCGACCAGGACCGGCAGATCCTCGATATCGAGCTCGACCTGCTCGGCGATGTCCTCCGCCTCGGCGCGCGTGGCGCCGACCGTCATCACGATCGGCTCGCCGACGAAACGAACCTTGCCGTAGGCGAGCGGATGCTGGGTCGACACCTTGTAGCCGGGCAAGGTGGACGGCGCGGCCATCGATTCCGCGCCGACCAGGTCTTCGCGGGCGAACACCGCGTGCTCGAGCCCCTTGGGCTTGCCGATGCGCCGGATCCGGCCATGCGCGACCGGACTGCGCAGGAACGCCACTTCCTTCTGTCCGGGCAGGAGCATGTCGGTGACGTAGTTGCCGCGCCCGTGCAGGAAGCGCGCGTCCTCCTTGCGCCTGACCCGGGCGCCGATGCCTTGCTCAGCCATTCAACTCCCTCACATCTCTCCCTCCCTCGCGCACAGCGCGGGGGAGGAAGTCACTTTGCCACTATCTCTTCCTACCGCCGACGCCCTGCCGCATAGCGATAGTTGTCGAGGCTCGCCTCGGCGACGCGGAACCAGCTGTTGGACTCGTCGAGGAATACCTTCCATGAGTCGTGAATCTTCTTGAAGTCGGCGTCGGCCTTGGCCTGCTCGTCGAGGGTTTCCATCGTCGCCTTGTAGCAGGCATCGAGGACCGCGCGCGGGAACTGCTTGAGCTGGACGCCCTGCGCGATGAGGCGCTTGAGCGCCGCCGGGTTGAGCGCATCGTACTTGGCGATCAGCACCACGTTCTGCTCGTGGCACGCCATCTCGAACGCCTCCTTGTAGGCGGGCGGCAGCTCGTTCCACTTGGCGAGGTTGAGCAGGATGGTGATCTGGGCACTGCCCTCCCACCAGCCGGGGTAGTAGTAGAATTTGGCGACCTTGTGCAGACCGAGCTTCTCGTCGTCATAGGGACCGATCCACTCCGCCGCATCGATCGTGCCGCGTTCGAGCGAGGGATAGATGTCCGCGGTGGCAATCTGGGTCGGCACGACGCCGAGCTTCCGCATGACGACGCCGCCGAAGCCGCCGATGCGGAACTTGAGGCCCTGGAGGTCCTCGACCGTCTTGATCTCCTTGCGGTAGAAGCCGCCCATCTGCACGCCGACATTGCCGGCGGCGAACTGGATGAGGCCGGCCTTGGCGAACACCTCGCGCATCGCGGCGAGCCCGCCGCCGTGGAACAGCCAGGCATGCTGCTGGCGCAGATTGAGGCCGAACGGCACCCCGGCGTCGAAGGCATAGGCCATCTTCTTGCCGATATAGAAGGTGCTCAGCACGTGGCCAGCCTCGATCGTCTGGTTCTGCACCGCGTCGAAGATCTGCGGCGGCGGTACGATCTCGGGTGCCGCAAAGACGCGGATCTCGAACTTGCCGTCGGTCAGCGACTGGACGCGCTTGGCGAGCGCCTCGGCCGAGCCGTGCACCGTGTCGAGCGCGCGCGGCCAGGCGGTCTGCATGCGCCAGCGGATCGCGGGCGCCGTCTGCGCGATTGCCGGAGCGGCCATCACGCTCGCCGCCAATCCTGTTGCCGAAGCCTTGAGGAAATTGCGTCGTTTCATGGTGGCCCCCCTTCCCGTATCGGATTCGTGAGCAGCCGCATCGATTTACGCGGTATGCTGACTTTAGAGAGAGTCCGCAGGAGGGTCAACGCCGCGCGCCCACCGCGGGGCGCGATTAAAGTACGATCCAATCCTCCGCGCGGACACGCAGCTCGACGCGCTCGCCGTCGCGGAAGGCCGAGCCTTCGAGCGGCTGGATGACCTGGAGCTGCTGGCCGGCGGCATCGACGAAATAGCGGACCAGCATGCCGAGATAGTCCGAGCGCCGCACGGTCGCGGGGATGATCGAGACGTCGGCGACCGGCGCGAAGCCGCGTCCGACGCGCGCGCGCTCGGCACGGAGCAGGAGCTTGATCGGCCGGCCCGCTTCGTGTTTTCCCGCCACGCGCACCGTGACGCCGTCGGCGATGCGCATGACCTGGCAGCCGCCATCGTCGCCGACAACCGTGCCAGTCAGCTCGTTGACGAAGCCGAAGAAGCGCGTGACGAACTCGGAGGTCGGGCGGCGGAACACGTCTTCCGGCGTGCCCTCCTGCTCCTTGCGGCCGTCATGCATGACGACGACGCGGTCCGACATGGACAAGGCTTCGGCTTGGTCGTGGGTGACGAACACGGTCGTGATGCCGAGCGTGCGCTGGATGCGTTTGAGCTCGATGCGCATCTCCTCGCGCAGCCCCGCGTCGAGCGACGACAGCGGCTCGTCGAACAGCAGGATGTCCGGCTCGATGACGATGGCGCGCGCGACCGCGATGCGCTGCTGCTGGCCGCCCGACAGCTGGGAGGGCAGCCGCTCCTCGACATGGGGCAGGCGCACCAGCTCGAGCGCGGCGCGCACCCGGCGCTGGATCTCGGGCTTGGGCACCTTGCGATACTTCAGGCCGAACGCGATGTTGTCGAAGGCGGTCTTGTGCGGGAAGAGCGCATGGTTCTGAAAAACCATGCCGACGTTGCGCTTGTGCACCGGCACGTCGTTGATGCGCCGGTCCTTGAGGAAGATGTCGCCACTGGTCGGCTGCTCGAGCCCGGCAATCATGCGCAGCGTCGTGGTCTTGCCGCAGCCCGAGGAGCCGAGCAGCGCGACGAACTCGCCATCGCGCACCTGCAGGTCGAGCTCGACCACCGCGCCGACAGTGCCGAACCATTTCTCGACCCGCCGGAGATCGATCGCGACCGTGCTCATGCCGGTTTCTCCACAGCGGCGGGCTGTTTCGCCCGGCCGCCGAGCGCCACGCGGCGCGCGATCAGCATGCCGCCGAGCGGCAGGGCGACCGAGACGACGATCAGCGCGGTGGCCAAGGCGTTGATCTCCTGGTTGACCGAGTATTGCAGCATGCCGAGCACATGGGTGGGCACGGTCTCGACGTTGGCCGGCCGCCAGAAGAGCGTGGCGGTCAGCTCGTCGAACGACATCATGAAGGCGAACAGGAAGCCCGCGAAGATCGCCGGGAGCGTCAGCGGCAAGGTGATTTCGCGGAAGGTCTCGAAGCGGTTGGCGCCGAGCGTGCGTGCCGCCTCCTCGAGGCTGCTCGGGATCGCCTGGAGGCGGTGCTGGGTCGTCAGCACGACGAAAGGCAGCGTGATCGCCACATGGCCGATCACGAGAAGCGTGAAGCTCTTGGACATGCCGATCAGGCGGAAGGCGAGCAGCAGGCCGACGCCGAGGATGATGTGCGGCACCAGGATCGGCAGGGTCAGCAGGAGCTGCACGATGTCGCGCCCGACGAAACGGAAGCGCGCCAGCGCATAGGCCGCCGCCGTGCCGATCACGGTCGAGATCGTGCTCGACGCGAGGCCGAGCAACAGCGAGGTCTTGATTGCCTCGATGATCGGGCGGTTGTCGGCCAGCGCCCAGAACCACTTGAGCGTCATGCCGGTGATCGGGAAGCTGCCGAACTCGGGCGGGTTGAAGGCGAGCAGCACGATGACGAAGACCGGGGCCAGCATGAACACGTAGACAAGGCCCGTGAACAACCAGAGCAGACCCGAGGAGGCGCGAGCGCCCAGACTGGGACCGGCCGCGGTCATTTGATGCCCTGGAACATGTGGCCCATGCCGACCAGCCGGCCATAGGCGACGAGTATCATGGCGAGCACGAAAATGAAGACCAGCGCCAGCGCGGCACCCAGCGGCCAGTCGGCCTGGGGGATCACGGACTCATAGATAAGCGCCGCGTAGTAGCTGGTCCCTGGCCCGCCGAGCACCAACGGCGTAACATAGGTGCCGGCGCTGAGGATGAAGCAGAGCAGGCAGCCGGCGGAAAGTCCGGGCAGCGACCAGGGGAAGGTCACGGCGAGAAAGGCCTGCCAGTCGGTGGCGCCCAGCGTGCGCGCCGCGTCGACCACGTTGCGGTCGACCGATTGCAGGCCGATATAGACGTTGAGGATCATGAGCGGCAGCAGGTAGTGCACCAGGCCCATGACGACGGACATGTCGTTATAGAGCAACGGCAGAGGCTCACCGACCACGCCCGCGCCGAGGAGCAGCGAATTGACCAGGCCGTTCTTGCCCAGCACGTGCAGCCACGACATGGTCCGCACCACGTAGCTGATCCACGAAGGCAGGAACAGCATGACGACCAGCAGGCCCTTCCAGCGCGGGCCGATCAGGCTGAGCGCGTAGGCCGGCGGGTAGCCGACCAGCGCGCAGATGATGGTCGTCGCGGTCGACAGCTTCAGCGTCGACCACAGCACGGCGACATAGAAGGGATCGGTGAAGAACTCGCGCCAGTTGCCGAGCGTGAAGACGGTCTGCACCTCGCCCGACGGCAGCCGCGTCCAGAACGAGTAGGCGCCGACCGAGACGATCGGCAAAACGATAAAAGCCGCGACGCACCACAGGCCGGGGGCGACGAGGACCCAGGGGAGCGGGATGGCGCGCGCGCCGATCATGGGAGGGCAAGGCGTCTGATTGCTCCCTCCCTCGCCGAAGGCGGGGGCGGGTTGGGGTGGGGGCTGGTCACGCGTCGCAAACCCTGCGGGCCCCCTCCTCGATCCTCCCCCGCCTTCGGCGAGGGAGGAGGAAGAGCGAACCCATCATTCTTCGCAGCACTCTGGAGGTCAGCATAGCCCGCGGCGCAAATGCAGAGAACCGCGCCAGTTTGGCGCGGTTCTGCACGCGAAAGTCGAATTGCGCAGTCAGCCTATTTGACGGCGGCCAATTCCCTGGCCGCCTTCTCCCGCGCCGCCTGCTCCTTGGCGGCCGCGATGCGGTACTCCTCGGCCTTCATGTGGAACTCCGGCACGACCGGGCGGCCGTCCGGCACGTCGAGCCAGAGGCGGAGCAGGTTGCGCTTCAAGCCGGGCCCGTCCTGGAAGGCGGTGCGGGCGTGGAGCACGGTGAAGTTGTTGAACATCACCATCTCGCCCGGCTCGAGCATGAAGTGGACGCGGATATCCTCGCGCGCCGCGATCGCCTCGAAATAGGCGAGGCCCTCGGCCACACCCTTGGGCAGCGCGACGCCGAGCTTCTCCGCGGCGCGCTGGATGAACTCGCCGGTGACGATGCAGCTCACGGTGCTGTCGACGCAGCAGAAGATCGGGATCTTGTAGTCGGTCACCGGCTTGCCGGACTTGGCGTTCTCGCGGCTGGCGTAGTAGTAGCCTTCGTAGAGCGGCTCCAGCAGGTCGGGCCTCGTGCGCAGGATCTCGTTGTGGATGGCGAGCGAGCTGGCGATCTGGCTGTGGCCGCCCGACTTGGCCTTCTGGACGCACATCAGGCCGACGATTTCGTTGGCGTCGGTGTGCAGCGTCAGCTCTTCGTTGCTGCGATAGGCGCGGCCCGTCGGATTCTCGGGGCCGACCGGCGTGAAGGTGACGCGGCCGAGCTTATCGCCCAGTGCGCTCTGCACCACGGCCTTGCCCCAGTGAGTCCCGAAGCCGCAATAGACCCGCTCGAAGTCTTCCTCGGAGTAGCGGTCGCGCGTCAGGCCGGAGATGATGACCGCGCCGCGACCATGCAGGATCTCCTCGCGAAACTGGGCGAGGACCGGGTTCAGCACGGGGTGGTCGAACTCGCTGCGCGTGACCGCCTGGGGCCTGATGTGCCGCGTGCGCGCCAGCACCTCGTCGATCGCCTCGAGGTGCAGCGGATTGAGCCGGAAGGTGAGGCCGTCGCGACCGCCGAGCGAACGGTTCGTCCACGCCGCGGGATGATCGATAATCTGCCGATAGATTTCAGTCATTTAGGAACTCCCGGATCACGCCAACCGAAGCGACAATGAGGCAGCGGCGATGATGAGCGGGGCGCCGCTATCCAGCAAATTAGAAAATCTGATCGGACCCCAGGGAAACTGCGCGTCGGCAGCCTCAGGCGCGGGAGGCCGCCCGGCGCTGCGTGTCGCCCCTGCCGCCGCGCCTCACCGCCGCTCGGGACGGAGCGGCACCGGGTTTCGTCCCCGTCGGCTCCGGCGCCGGACTGTTGGGCACCGGTGGCGCCGGCCGGCCTGACGCGGCCGCGACCGGCTGCCGGTTCGGCGGCGGCGGACGCCGCTCCGCCGTGGTCACCTCGAGCAGCCATTTGCGAAAAGCGCGCACCTTGGCGAGGTGCCCTTGCTGGCGGCGTGTGATCAGATAGTACCCCTCGCCCGTCTCGATCCGGGTCGGAAAGGGCGAGACGAGCGAGCCGGCTGCCAGCTTGTCGGCGACGAGGAACTCCGGCATCAGCGCCACGCCCATCCCCGCCTCGGCCGCCTGCACGATCAGGAAGAAATGGCTGTAGTGCAGATTGTGCTTGGAGACGACTTCGTGGCCCGCGCCCGCGACCCGGAAGTATTCCAGCCACATATAGGGCCGGATCATGGAATGCAGCAGCGTGTGGTGGCGCAGATCGTCCAGCGTGTGCAAAGGATGCGCGCCCGACAGCAGCGCCGGGCTGCACACGGGCACGACGACATAGGGGCAGAGCAGCTCGGCCTTGAGCCCCTTCATGGCGTCGATGATTTCGACATAGGCCCGCGGATTGTCGGGCAAGCCGGCGCGCTGGCGGGCACGCGCCCGCATGCCGAGCCGGATCGCTGCGTCAAAGTCGTCGCGCGTCGGATCGAGCGGGTCGTGCGAAATGGTCAGCCGGATGTCCGTGGCGGGATGGCGCTTGATGAAGCCAGGCACGCGGGGGAAGAACCACTGCACCGCGACCGAGGGGATGACGTTGATGGTGAGGACCCGGTCGACATCCTTGGTGACGTGCTTGGTCGCGAGCTCGATCTCGGTCAGCGCTTCCTGCAGGGGCGCGACATACTCGCGGCCCTCGGGAGTCAGATCGAGTTCACGCTTGGAGCGCGAGAACAGGCGGACGCCGAGATAGTCCTCGAGCAGCTTGATCTGCTGGCTGACGGCGCCCTGGGTGACCGACAGCTCCTGACCCGCCTTGGTGAAACTCATATGGCGTGCCACCGCCTCGAAGGTGCGGAGCGCATTGAGCGGTGGCAGTTTACGCGATGCCATTTTGCTTGCCGCGCCGAGATCTTCCCCGCCGATCCTACCAACAAATGCAGCGCGCCGCCACGGATCGAACAGTATTGGCGTCGCTCATGTCCGCGGTTTCTCGTCGAACTCCGCATTGCGCTGCTTGATCGCGTCGCGCAGGCCAAGCTTCTCCACGCCCTTGCGGAATTCGCGGACCATCTCGGTTTCGACCGTGTAGAGTGGCGACACGATGTCGAGGCTGCCCTGCAACCCGTTGCGGAAGCCGCCCGCCTCGATGCCGCGGTTGATGGCGAGCTTGGCACGGGAGAGCGCCTCGGGACCGATGCGCGCCAGGCGCCGCGCATAGGCCGCCGCCGCCGGCAGCTCGGAAGCGGCGACGACCCGGTTGACCATGCCGTAGTCGCGCGCCGTCCGCGCGTCGACGATGTCGCCCATGTAAAGCAATTCGCGCGCGCGCCGGGCGCCGATCACCCAGGGGAGCACGACGCTCGAGCTGATGCTCTGGAAGCGGATTTCCGGCTCGCCGAACTGCGCGTCCTCGGCCGCGATCACGAGATCGCACACCATGGCGAGCGCACAGCCGAAGCCGAGCGCATGGCCCTGCACCTCGGCGATCACCGGTTTCCTGGCGCCCCAGATCGCCAAGAGGAATTCGAGGCCGCGCTGCTGGAAATCGTGCCAGCGCAGCGCATCGTTGCCGAGCGCCACCATCTCCGGATCGTCCGAGGAGAGATCGTAGCCGGCACAGAAGCTGCGCCCTGCCCCGCGCAGCAGGATGACGCTGACCTCGGCATTGTCCGCCATCGCGCGGATCTGCTGATGCAGCGCATCGCGCATCGGCGTGTTGACGGCATTGCGCCGGGCCGGCCGGTTGAGCGTGATCGTGCCGATACGGCCGGCAATTCCGGTGAGGACTGGTTCGTCGCTCATGCTCTCTCCCTTGACCGACGGCATCTCACCGCTGGGCGGCCACGATCAGGATCATGGGCCGCTCCAGCTCCTGCGCCAGATCGCCATTGGCCTGGATCTGGTCGATGGTCGGACTCCATTCCTCGACATGCCGGATCGCGAAGCCCGCGCCGATCAGCGTGTTGAGCGTCGTGCCCATCATGCGATGCTGCTTGACCACGCCCTTGCCGAGCCAGTCGGTCACACGCGGTCCTTCGATCGCGTAGCGGTTGACCGGCCATGTCATGCGGCCGTCAGCGTCGGCCGCCCAACCGGGGTGCATCGGCGTCATGTAGATCGGGTGCTCGATGGTGAAGATGAAGTGAGAGGACGGCACGAGCGCCCGGTGCAGCGATGTCACCAGCGGCTCGAAATCCTCGATGTAGTGCAGCGCGAGCGAGCTGTAGGCAAAGTCGAAGGCGGCGGCGGGAAGGTCCAGGCGTTCGAGATCGGCGATGCGGTATTCGATGTTGGCGTCGCTCGTGTCCGCCTTGGCCCGGTCGATCATGTTGCGGGACAGGTCGAGGCCGAGGATGCGGGCCGCACCCTGCTCCCTCGCCCAGCGCGCGAACCAGCCGAAGCCGCAACCGAGGTCGACGACATGGCTGCCCCTCATGTCCGGAAGCAGCGCCCGGACGGCCGGCCATTCCGGCGCGCACGCCAGGCCGCCGACCGAACGCGGCAACTCGCTGTAACGGGCGAAAAATTCGGCCCTGTCGTAAACATTCTGTGCCATGCGGCGGCCCCTACCGGCCGAGCCAATCCATCACGCGATGATACTGCATGATCAAGTGGAGCACGGGCTGGCGCAGCCCGTGGAACGGAATCGGGCGAATGTCGGAGACCGGCAGCGGTAGATCCTCGGCGCGTCCGCCGCGCACCCGATCGGCGAGCGCCTTGCCAGCGACCGATGCCATGGCGACGCCGCGGCCGTTGTAGCCGAGGGCAGCCAGCACGCCTTGCGCGGGCTCATGGATGTGCGGCAGGAAATCGGGCGTCAACGCCACCGTGCCCGACCAGGCGTGCTCGAACTCGGGTCTCCCCAGTTGCGGAAACATGTCCTGCACCACTCCGGTCAGGAAGCCGAACAGGCGCGCGCCGCCGCGCTGGGTCGACGACGCGCGCCCACCCATGATCAGGCGGCCATGGGCGTCCTTGCGGAAATAGAGGATGAGGCGCCTGAGGTCCGATACCGCGTGATTGCCCGGGAGTATGCTGCGCTCGAGATTGTGGCCGAGCGGCCTGGTTGCGACCTGGAAGGTGCGCACCGGCAGGATGCTCTGCCGGAGGCCGGGCCAGAGATCGTCGGTATAGCCATTGGTCGCAATCACGACCTGCGGCGCGGCAACACTGCCACGGGGCGTGGTCGCAATCCAATCCGACCCCTGCTTCTCGAGCCGCGTGACCGGCGAGTGGGTAAACAGGCGCGCGCCGGCACGTGTCGCGGCCTGGGCGAGGCCGCGGGCATAGCTCAAGGGCTGCACGGAGCCGCCGCGCGGATCGTAGAGGCCGCCGATGTAGCGCCGCGTGCCGACCATGGCCGCCGTCTCGTCGGCGTCGAGCGCGCGCATGGCGACGCCGCGGCGCACCCATTGCTCGCCGCGCCGCTGGAGCTTGGCGAGCGTCGCTGGCGAATGCGCGACAAGCACCCAGCCCGGCCGCACCGCGTCGCATTCGATGCCCAGCCGCTTGGCCAGTCCGAAAACGAAATCGGGTGCTCCGCCGCTGACGGCGATGATGCGGTCCGCCCGCTCGGCGCCGAAGCGCGCCACCAGATCGTCCGGATCGAGACGCAGGCCCGGGTTGACCTGCCCGCCATTGCGGCCGGATGCGCCGAAGGCGATTGCCTGAGCCTCGAGCAGCACGACCGACGCGCCGGCCTCGGCGAGATGCAGCGCGGTCGACAGCCCCGTATAGCCACCGCCGACGATCACGCAATCGGCGCGCAGTGACTCCGCGAGCGTGGGCAGCTCGGGCGCCGGGGCCGCGGTCGCTTGCCAGAGCGAGCGATCGACTTCCGCACCGGGAGCGATCAGAGAGATGGCACTTACCCTCCGCCGCGCGGGAAGACGACGGTTGCCCGATGCGGCCAGCTCAAGGTCACGGCGTCGCCCGGCGCATAGCGGCGCTGGCCGTCGCGCCGCGGTTCGCGCAAGGTCAGGCGAAGCTCGCCGACCGCGGCGAGATACCGGATCGACTGACCGAGGTACTCGCTCTCCTCGATGACGGCGGCAAGCGAATTGACCGGCCCAGCGGTCTCGGCCGTCGTGAGATGGATCGATTCCGGCCTGACCATCGCCTGTACGGGCGAGCCGACCGGGAGGTTGCAGGCTTGCGCACCGATGGTCTTCCCGCCCGCGAGACGGACGGTCGATGTCCCGCCCGTGCTTTCGCTGAGCACGCCGTCGAGGAAGTTGGACTCGCCGAGGAAGTCGGCGACATAGGCGGTGGCCGGTCGCTCGTAGACCGCATCGGGCGAGCCGATCTGGTGCATCCGACCCTCGTGCATGATGGCGATGCGGTCGGACAGGATGAGCGCCTCTTCCTGGTCATGCGTGACATAGACCACGGTCAGGCCAAGGCTGCGCTGGATGCGCTTGATCTCGAGCTGCATCTGCTCGCGCAATTTGCGATCGAGCGCGCCCAATGGCTCATCCATGAGCAGGACCGGCGGGCGAAAAACCAGCGCGCGTGCAAGCGCCACGCGCTGCTGCTGGCCGCCGCTCAGCTCGTCGATGCGCCGCGTGCCGTAGCCTTCGAGATGAACGATGCCGAGCGCCTCTTCGGTCTGCGCCTTGATCTCGGCCTTGGGCAGGTTGCGCATCCTGAGCGGGAAGCCGACATTGTCGGCGACATTCATGTGTGGAAACAGCGCATAGCTCTGAAACACCACGCCGAGGTTCCGCTTGTCGGGCGGGCGGCCGAGAATTGATTCGCCGTTGATGCGGATTTCGCCCTCGGACGGCGTGACGAAACCGGCGATCATCATCAGCGTCGTGGTTTTGCCCGAGCCGCTGGCGCCAAGGATGGTCAGGAACTCGCCCGGCGCCACGGTCACGTCGACATTGCGCACGGCCTGGACGTCGCCGTAGTCGCGCGACAAGCCGATCAATTCGACCCGACCTCCGATGGTCTTGCCCGACCGCGTCATCCCGATCCCCGCCATTGTCCCGCCCCGACGTTACCAGTT
Source organism: Alphaproteobacteria bacterium (assembly GCA_016869645.1). Taxonomy (GTDB): domain Bacteria; phylum Pseudomonadota; class Alphaproteobacteria; order SHVW01; family SHVW01; genus SHVW01. The sequence goes on along the minus strand of VGDO01000033.1, from coordinate 9,109 downwards.
CCGCATCCGTGCATCGGTCAACAGCTCGGTGCCATTCTCCGTCAACAGAACGGTTTCCTCGAAATCGCCGAGATAGCCGTCGCGCTGCAAGGTCCGCTCGACATTCAGCACCATGCCCGGCTTGAGCACATATTTCTCGCCCCTGACCAGCCAGGGCGAGTCCCAGCCGAGGCCAATGCCGTGGCCCATGCCGGAGAACACACCCTGGATCGGATAGCCCAGCTTCTCCTGCTTGGCGAAGGCACGGTCCGCCACCTCGCCCGCCGTGGCGCCGACCCGGATGGTCGCGAGGCCCTCCTGCACCACCGAGATCGCCGCCTCGAAGGCGTCGACCTGGTGGTTGCTCGGGCGGCCGATCGACTTCGAGCGCGACAGGTCGAAATAATAGCCGCGGTAGAGACCGGAGATGCCGAGCCGCAGCCACTCGCCCTCGGCGAGCTTGTGCGGATTGCCCCAGGTCGGGAAATTGCAGCGATAGACGGTCGGGTTCTCGCCGCCGGTGCCCGACGCCATAAAGGAGTTGTAGAGGATGCCGCCGGCGCGCGTCAGCACCTGCTGGCCGGCGGCGACGATGTCGCCATGGGTGGCGCCGGGCCGCGCCTCGTCGAGCATCGCCTCGATCATGCGGCTGCCGATGCGCGAGGCCTCGCGCAGCAGGCCGATCTCGGCCGGCGACTTGACGGCGCGCAGCTCGGCCAGGATGTCGTCGGCCTTCTCCCACCCGATGTCCGGCAGGGCCGCCTGCACCTGGCGCATGGCCGACCAGGGCATGATGTCCTCGCCGACAAAGCCGATGCGCGCGCGCGAGAGCCCCAGCGACTGGAGCTCGGCAATCAGCGCCGCCAGCACGTCGTCGGCCTGTACGATCGACGGGCCCGGCAGCGCCACTTCGCTGATATAGGGCACGTCGGCGATCAGGCGCGGATCGCGGCCGACCGGCAGGATCAGGAAGGTGTGCGCACGCGCCGTCCAGTCGGGCGCCAGGTCCGAGATATAAGGAAAGGAGGTGTAGAAATTGGCGAGATAGACCGCGTTGGCGAAGCGGTCGACCGTGCCGCCACCGCGCGAGCAGATGAGCAGCGCATCGAGGCCGCGCGCTGAAGCGGCGGCAACGGCGCGCCGGCGGCGATCGGCGAATTCCGCGTGGGCGATGTCGGGTGTGCGCGTCATGCTCCGCTTCTCTTCCGCAACAGCGCCGTCGCGCCGAGCAAGACGGCCGACAGCACGATCAGCAGGGTCGAGGCCGAGGCGACGACCGGATTGATCTCGAACAGCAGGCCGCTCCACATCTGCACGGGCAGCGTCACCGCGTTCGAGCCGCTGATGAACAGCGCGACGACGACCTCGTCGAAGGAGGTAATGAAGGCGAAGATCGCGCCGGCGATGATGCCCGGCCGGATCAGCGGCAGGGTGACCAACATGAACGCACGGATCGCCGAGGCGCCCAGGCTGCGCGCCGCCTGCTCGGCTCGCCAATCCATGCGCTGCAGCACGGCAGCCACGTTGATGATGACGAAGGGCAGCGCCAGGACCGCGTGCGCGATCGCCATGCCCCAAATGGTGCCGACCAGGTTGAGCGGCGCGAAGACGCCGTACATCGAGACCGCCGCGACGATCGGCGGGACGATCATCGGCATGAGCATGATGAAGATGTACACGTTGCGGAAAATGATCCGACCGCGCACCAGGCCGTAGGCGGCAAGCGTTCCGATGACGGTCGACAGCAGCGTGGCCAGCACAGCGATGACGAAGCTGTTGATCGTGGCCGAGCGCCAATTCTCGCGCTGGAAATAAGTCTCGTACCAGATGAACGAGAAGCCCTTGGGGGGGAAGCGCATCAAATTGTCTTCGTTGAACGACATGGGAATGACGATCAGGCTGGGCAGCACCAGGAAGATGCAGACCAGCCCGACGAAGCTCCAGAGAATGGCGTGACCCAGCGTGGCGTGCGGCGTCCGTTGCGGCGTGGCGGCGGCTCTCATTTGACCTCCGACCACAGCGAGTTCAGACGGAACCAGCGCTGCGCTGCGAGGAAGATCCCGAGCGTGATGACGAGCAGGATGGTGCTGAGCGCGGCCGCGAGCTCCCAGTTCAACACCTTGGTCAGGTTGAAGTGGATGAGCTGGGCGATGAGGATATCGCGCCGCCCGCCGAGCAGCGCCGGAATCACGAAGAAGCCGAGGCTCAGCACGAACACCATCAGCGCGCCGGCGAACACGCCCGGGAGCGTGAGCGGGAAGAAGACATGGGCGAAGGTCCGCAACGGAGAGGCGCCAAGACTGCGCGCAGCCTGCAGCAGGCGGCCATCCATCTTCTCGATCTGGGCGGCGATCGGCAGGACCATGTAAGGCAGCATGATCTGCGTCATGCCGATCAGCACGCCGGTCGTGTTGTGCACGATCGCCACCGGCTCGCCGATCAGGCCGAGCCCGCCGAGCATCGTGTTGATCAGGCCGCGCGGATGGAGCACGACGATCCAGCCGTAGGCGCGCACCAGCAGATTGGTCCAGAACGGCATCAGGATCGAGATCAGCAGCACGATCCTGACCCAGCCCTTCGACCGCGCCAGCGCGACCGCGAAGGGATAGGCAACCAGGAAGTTGAGCAGCGTCACTGTCGCGCTGATCCACGCGGTCTTCCAGATGATCTGGGCATAGACCGTCGTGTTGAAGATGCGCAGATAGTGCTCCGAGCTCCAACCGCCAGCCTTGGCTTGAAAACTCAGCTCGACCAGCAGGAACAGCGGATAGAGGAAGAAGACGAGGATGAACAGCAGTCCGGGAGTGCCGAGCAGCCCGCGCCGCAGCGCCGGGCGCAAGTCGGGATCACGGCCCCACAGGCGGTCGAGGGCGGTGGGAGTCCATTTCGGCACGGCCTGAACTGTAGTCGTCATACCCCAACATGTCGCCACGCCCGTTCCCCGCGCAAGTCGCGAGGAACGGGACGGTCATCAAGAACAACGGGCCCGGCGCGCCGACTAGAGAAGCCGCCAGGCGTTCATCTTATCTTGAACGGACGGCTGGTTGTCGCCCCACCAACGTTCGTTCATCAGGATGGTCTTGCCCTGTTGCTTCGGCCCGTTGGTCAGCGCATCCGCGCGGCCGGGCGGCAGGAGAGCGTAGGCCTTCGGCGTCACAAGACCGTAGGTGAACTCGTTTCCGATGAGCCGCTGTCCCTCGACGCTGCTCATGTGATTGATCAGCCGCATGGCGTTTTCTTTGTTGGGCGGATTCTTCGGCACGATGAGGCTGGTCCAGGTCAATTGGCTGTCCTGGAACTCGATGGCGATCGGAGCGCCCTTCTCGATGGCGAACTTGGCACGGCCATCGGACATGAGGGCGAGCACGCCCAGCTCGTCCTGCATGTACTGTACGGCCTGCGCGTTCGTCTCGTACCACAGGACGTGATCCTTGATCTTGTCCAGGCTCTTGAGCGCGCGATCGACGTCGAGCGGGTAGAGCTTATCACGGTGCACACCATCGGCGAGCAGTGCCGCCTCGAGCGCGCCGCCATTGGCCTTGGCGTAGAGCACGCGCTTGCCGGGAAACTTCTTCACATCCCAGAATTCGACGAAGCTCTTCGGATGCGAGCCGGTCGGAAACTTCTTCGTGTTGTAGACGAGCACGCGCGACCAGAAGCCGCCGGGCACCGAGTACTCGGTGATCAGCTCCTCGCCCTTGATGAGATCCTCGGTCTTGATGATGTTGAAGTCGAGCTTCTCGAGCAGACCTTCGCGCGGTCCGACCCACTGGAAGTCGGGATTGACCTCGACGACGTCCCACTCGGTCTTGCCCGCGCGCACCATGGCGCGGATCTTGCCGTAGTCCGGTCCCTGGATCGTCTTGACCTTGATGCCGGTCTGCTGCGCGAAGGGATCGAACCACACCTTGCGCATCGCATCTTCCCAGCTGCCGCCCCAGGTCGCGTAGACGACTTCCTTCGACTGCGCCTGCGCGCTGCGCAGGATCGCCGGCGCCGCCAGGGCGAATGCGCCCGCACCCAGACCCTTGATCACGGTGCGGCGATTGGCCAACACGTGACGTTCGATCGTGCCCATCTTGTCCTCTTCCATGATTGATCCTCCTTCACCGTCACTCGTCCCCGGCGCCATGCGCCGGGGACGAGGTAAGGGCCAATCGTATTGTCAGTGACGCGCGACTAGAGGATGCGCCAGGCGTTCAGCTTGTCCTGAACGGCGGGCTGGTTCTCGCCCCACCACTTCTCGTTCATCACGATCGCCTTGCCCTTTTGCGCCGGACCGTTCGTCAGCTTGTCCGCGCGCCCCGGCGGCAGAAGATCGTAGGCCTTCGGCGTGACCAGCCCGTAGGTGAACTCGAGGCCGATCAGCCGCTGGCTCTCGACGCTGATCATGTGATTGATCAGCCGCATGGCGTTTTCCTTGTTGGGCGGACTCTTCGGCACGACGAAGCTGGTCCAGGTCAGCTGGCTGTCCTGGAACTCGATCTCGACCGGCGCGCCCTTGTCCTTGATGAACTGAACGCGCCCGTCGGCCATCAGACCCATCACGCCCTGTTCGTCCTGCATGTACTGCACCGCCTGTGCGTTGGTGTCGTACCAGAGGACGTGTTCCTTGATCTTGTCCTGGCTCTTGAGCGCGCGGTCGACATCGAGCGGGTAGAGCTTGTCGCGGTGCACGCCGTCGGCCAGAAGCGCGGCTTCCAGAATGCCGCCATTGGCCTTGGTATACATCACACGCTTGCCCGGGAATTTCTTGAGATCCCAGAAATCGACGAAGTTCTTCGGATGCGAGCCGGTCGGGAACTTCTTCGTGTTGTAGCAGATCACGCGCGACCACAGGCCTTCGGCCACCGAATACTCGGTCTTGAAGTCCTCTTCCTTGGCCAGTTCGGTCGTGTCGATGATGCTGTAGTCGAGCTTCTCGAGCAGGCCTTCGCGCGGGCCGGTCCACTGGAAGTCGGGATTGACCTCGACGACGTCCCACTCGGTCTTGCCCGCGCGCACCATGGCGCGGATCTTGCCGTAGTCCGGTCCCTGGATCGTCTTGACACGGATGCCGGTCTGCTGCGTGAACGGCTCGAACCACACCTTGCGGATCGCGTCCTCCCAGCTGCCGCCCCAGGTCGCGTAGACGACTTCCTTCGATTGCGCGTGCGCGCTGCGCAGGATCGCCGGCGCCGCCAAGGCGAGTGCGCCCGCACCCAGACCCTTGATCACGGTGCGGCGATTGGCCAGCACATGACGTTCGATCTTGCTCATCTTGTCCTCTCCCATGGTTGAACCTCCTTCACAGTCGCCCGTCTCACTGCGGGCGCAACGATGACACGTGACTTGCAACCCCGGCCCGGGAGGATGCCGAGGCCGATGAACCCGTTCCTGGCGTCGATGATAGCCGGCGCCGTTTGCGGAGTCCTTCGGTGTTTCAACTTAGACCCTTCGCTCCCGTCCCCCAATTTGCCAACAACATGCAAACGTCTTGAATCGATCAAATGAATCGCCGAATTATTCTCTTGGAGCGGAGAATTCATCTTCTTTTTTTATTTCTGCGTGAGTTTGAAATTGCCAGTCGTGCCAGGGGTTGTCAATAATTCAGCATACCTCGCATTTTTGATCCGAGCTCCATGCCGCCACTTCCTGAATCGATCAAACGACTGGTCGCGCCGCGCTCCGTCGCTGTCATCGGCGCGACCGAAAAACCGCAGCACGGCTCGATGGCGTTCCGCAATCTGACGCGCGCCGGATTCAAGGGCCGCGTCTTCGCCGTCAATCCGCGCTACCAGACGATCTTCGGTCACACCTGCTATCCGGATCTGGCGAGTCTGCCGGAAGTGCCGGATTGCGCGGTGCTTGCCATCGCCGCCGCCGCACTTCCCGACCTGCTGCGCCAGGCCGGCGAGCTCGGCGTTCGCGCGGCCGTGATCTTCTCCGCCGGCTTCGCCGAGGTCGGCGCCGAGGGGCGCGCGCTCCAGGACAAGCTCGCCGAGGTCGCCAACCGCTACGGCATCGCCGTGTGCGGTCCGAACTGCATGGGCATCGTCAACGTCGTCGATCGCACGGCCATGTTCACCGGGCTCGTGTCGCCCGAGTTGCCGCGCGGTCGCGTCGGCGTGATCGCGCAGAGCGGCTCGGTCGCCTATGTGCTGATGAACTCGCACCGCCTTGCCTGCAGCAAGGTCATCTCGAGCGGCAACCAGGCGGTCAGCGATGCCGCCGATTATCTCGGCTACCTGGTCGACGATGACGACACCGACACGATCGCGCTCTTCATTGAGGACATACCGCGCCCCGATGTGTTCCTCGGCGCGGTCGTGCGCGCGCACAAGGTCGGCAAGCCGATCGTGATCTGCCGGCCCGGCCGGTCGCGCAAATCGGCCGAGGTGCTGATCGGACACACTGGCACCCTCGCCGGCTCCTACGAGGTCTTCACCGCGTTCTGCCGGCAGTTCGGCCTGATCCAGGCCGACGATCTCGACGAGATGGTCGAGACGCTGGTGCTGCTGTCCGGCCCGCGCCGCACCGTGAAGCAGCCGACGCTCGGCGCAATCAACTGTTCGGGCGGCGAGAACGCCTTGATCATGGACATGAGCGAGGTTGTCGGCGTCGACATGCCGACGCTGGCGCCCGACACGGCGGGAAAGCTGCGCCAGATGCTGCCGAGCTTCGGCACGGTCTCCAACCCGCTCGACGTCACCGGCATGTTCTTCTACGACGGCGACGGCTTCCGCCGCTGCATGGAGGTGCTGGCGCGCGATCCCGGCATCGGCATGGTGATGACCGTGCTCGACACGCCGATCGCCAACGTGCCGACCGAGGCCGTCGGCTTCAACCGCCCGATCGTCAATGCGACGGCGACGGCTGCGCGCGAGCTCGACAAGCCGGTCGTCTTCATGACCTGCGTCTCGGGCGAGGTGCATCCCGACATGCGCGCCATCCTCGACGAGGCACAGGTCCCGATCCTTCATGGAACGCGCAAAGGGCTTCAGGCGGTCCGGCATTTCCTGCACTGGACCGCTTTCGTCGAACGCCTGCGCGCCAGCGGCAACGACCTCCTGGCGACGCGGAACGGCGCCAAGCTTCCGCCGCCCGCCGGGCTCGCCGATGCGATTGCAGCCGCCGCGGGCAAGCCGGTCGGAGAGTATGCGGCCAAGCGCGTGCTCGAAGCCTTCGGCCTGCCGGTCGTGCGCGAGAAACGCGCGACCAGCGCCGCCGCGGCGGTGGCGGCGGCACGGCAATGCGGCTTCCCCGTCTCGCTCAAGATCGATTCCCCCGACCTGCCGCACAAGACGGATGTCGGCGGCGTTGCCCTGGGTCTCGCGACCGAGGTCGAGGTCGCCGACGCCTTCACGCGCGTCATGGCCGAGGTCGAGAGGCGCGCGCCCGCGGCGCGCATCGACGGAGTCCTGGTGCAGCAGATGGCGCGCGGCGGCACGGAGATGATCGTCGGCATGAAGCGCGACAAATCGTTCGGGCCGGTCGTGCTGGTCGGCCTCGGCGGCGTGTTCGTCGAGGTGCTCAAGACCTTCGCGATCGCCTGCGCGCCGTTCGACGCCGCGACGGCGCGCGAGCTGATCGCCGGCCTCGCCGGCGCCTCCGTGCTCAAGGGCGCGCGCGGCGCCGCACCCCGGGATATCGAGGCGCTCGCCCAGTTCCTCGCCCGCTTCTCGCAGTTCGCCGCGGCGGCCGATGACGTGCGCGAGATTGATCTCAATCCCGTCTTCGTCCTGCCGGAAGGCCAAGGCGTGGTGATCGCCGACGCTCTGATCGTCGCCTGACCCGGCGAGCATATCCCGGAGCTCGGTGACGCGGGCGCTGAGCACGGCTAGCTCGGCCAGCCCTCGAGCAGATCGACCGGGTCGCCGAAGCGCTGCGCCGAGGCGATCACGTTCTGATCGCGCAGCGCGGTCAGAAACCCTTTGTCGATCAGGGTCGCCCCCGCGGTCCCTTGCCCGGTCGTCACCGTCGCGTCATAGGAGATCAGGTCCATGTGGATGGGCGGCTCCTCCCAGTCCGGCATGACCTTGCGGATGTAATTGCTCGGCTTCGGGAAATCGATGCCGAAATGAATGGCGCCGGGGCTATTGCTGCCGGCGGGGTAGCCGGCGAAGCGCGGCGCCTTCGGATTGAAGCCGCAGCCGAGCTCGCCGAGAAAGCCGCCCATCAGCATGTCGCGGAAGAGGTTTGCCTCGTCGGAATTGCCCTCGACGGCACTGACGCGACCGTCGCGGAATTCCACCGCTATCTTGTCCGTGAATGGCTTGGCGAAGCCGACCGCCCATTGCGGGCAATAGACGCCGCTGATGCGCCCGAGCACCGGATCCTCGCCCGAATCCGCTTCGATCAGATTGGGCCCGTGGGTCGGCAGATAGTGCTGGTAGCAACCCGGCTCGTCCGCCGTCAGCACGCCGCGCCAGCGCGCGCCCGACAAGAGCTTGTCGCGCGAAGCCGCGTCGAAGGCGACGCGGAAATCGCTGCCGCGCGGATCGGTGATGCGCAGCTCGAAGTCGCGGCCCTTGGGATAGCGCGCCGCGGTCGCACGTATGATCTCGCCGAGCACGTCGATCGGAAAGCGCGCCTGCGGCGTGTCGAGCAGGTCGAGATTGCGGAAGTACGTGATCTTGACCCAGCGCTGTCCCTTGTCGCGCCGCAGCGCCATGCAGAGCGGATCACTGATCGAGCAGTACCAGGTCGAGACGACGCTGGTCGACTTTTTTCGAGCAGCGGCTTGACTTCCTCGGGGATCGACTGGTGTTGGGCCGTATGGCTGCACAGCACCATGGGCTGGATGCCCTTGGCGCGGGCCAGCCCGGTCAGAGCATGAACGACGCGCGGATCGAGCAGGCGATCGCTCAGCATGAGCAGCCGGTCGCCCTCCCTGAAGGAGAAGGCGCGCGCAAAATTGTCGAGCGCCTGGAAACGATGCTCGATCGCCGTCGTCTCGTGACGCGCGTCGTTCGGCAGGCCGCGCCAGAGCGGCGAGTCGGCAGGCGGGACCGGGGATTGCTCCTTCATGGCATCACTCCGCCGCGGCCGCGCGGCCCTTGCGCTCGGCGCGGCGCTCCTTGAAGCGCGGGATCACCTCGTCCGAGATCAGCTTGATCGACCGCATCGAGTGCTCGTGCGCCAGGCCGGG
>VGDO01000032.1 GCA_016869645.1 Alphaproteobacteria bacterium | reverse complement strand
GCGCGACCAGGAATATCTCCGTCTCAAGGTGCTTACATGCATGCTGCCGGCGCTCTAAAGTCCACCAAATCACCCACACGACTTCCTGAAGACCCAGAACAAAGAGTGGGTCGGCGTGCCGCCAGTCGACGGCGCCTATGTGATCAACCTCGGCCAGATGATGCAGGTGCTCAGCAACGGCCAGTTCTCGGCGACCGAGCACCGCGTGATCAACCGCTATGGCGCCGACCGCTATTCGATCCCGATGTTCGTCAATCCGAGCTACGACATCGTCATCAAGCCGATCGTCGGCGAACCGCCGGCCGACTTCAAACCCTTCGTCAGCGGCGAGTACCAGGCCAACGTCTACCGCAGCATCTATCCGCACAAGAAGCTCGCGGCCTAGTTCGCGCATCGTCACAGCCTTCCGGAGTCGTCTCCAATGGCCATTCCCGCCTCGCGCACCTTGGCTTTCTCGGAAATTCCCCTGATCGACATCGGTCCGCTCGTCGCCAAGGGGGCCGACAACGCGCCCGAAATCGTTGCCGCCATCCGCAAGGCCTGCATGGAAGTCGGCTTCATGCAGCTGATCAATCACGGCGTACCGCGCCCCGCGCTCAACCGCCTCTACGGTGAGGCGCAGAAATTCTTCAACCTGCCGGTCGAAGAGCGGATGAAGGTGGCGATGGCGAACTCGCCCTATTTCCGCGGCTACCTGCCGCTCAAGTACGAGGGCGACGAGTATCTCGGCACCAATCTCCAGGAAGCCTTCAACACCTTCCATGAACGGCCGATCGGCGCCAACCCGGTGCATGGGCCGAACCAGTGGCCAGCCGCCGTGCCAGGCTTGAAGGACGCGATGATGTCCTACTTCGCCGAGTGCGAGAAACTTGCCTACAAGCTGCTTCCTGCCTTCGCGCTGGCGCTCGGCCTCAAGTCGAACCATTTCGACGCGATGTTTCGCGAGCCTCTGATCATGCTGAAGCTCAACCACTATCCGCTCCAGGAGAAGCCCGAGCACGAGAACGAGATCGGCGTGGTCGGGCACACCGACTCCGGGTGCTTCACCATCCTGTGGCAGGACAACAATGGCGGCCTCGAGGTGCAGAACAAGGCCGGCGAATGGGTCGGCGTGCCGCCGATCGACGGCGCCTATGTCATCAATCTCGGCCGGATCATGCAGATCCTGTCGAACGGCATGTTCTCCGCGACCGAGCATCGCGTCATCAACCGCACCGGAGCCGACCGCTACTCGATCCCGATGTTCGTCAACCCGAGCTACAACACCACGATCAAGCCGCTGGTCGGCGATCCGCCGGCCGACTTCAAGCCGTTCCTCAGCGGGCACTACCAGGAAGACGTCTACCGGCGCACCTATCCGCACAAGAAGCTGGCGGCGTAGTCACCTGACGGCCTGCCGCTACCGCGGAAGGCTTTCCGAAGTCCCGAGGACGGAGGGCCACGGCATGCCGTGCCCCTAAACATTTGGCGCCTCGATTTGACCGCCCGCGCGGGCGCGTGCAAAAGTCCGCCCCGCGTTACAGGCGAGGGCGAGATCGATGAGGCGCCGGTCAGCGAAGCGCCCGCCCGGAGCGGCGGTCGCCTCCTATCATGAGCTGACCAAGCAGCGCGGCAATGCCGCCGCGCTGGCCGCACTCGCCGCCGACAGCCATGACGAGCCGACCGAAGCCGACGGCAACGATCGCCAGTTCGTCACGGCGCTGGCGCGCGGGCTCGAGATCCTGCGTGCCTTCCGGCCGGGCGACGGGCCGCTCGGCAACCAGGACCTGGCGCAGCGCACCGGCCTGCCCAAGGCGACCGTGTCGCGCCTGACCTACACGCTGATGAAGCTCGGCCACCTCGTCTATCTCGAGCGGCTCGGCAAATACCAGATCGGCCCGACCGTGCTGGCGCTCGGCTACCAGGCGCTCGGCAATCTGACGGTGCGCCACATCGCGCGGCCGCATCTCCAGGCCTTCGCCGACTACGGCAATCTGCCGGTGGCACTCGGCAGCCAGGACCGGCTCAGCATGATCTATGTCGAGACCTGCCGCGGCAAGGACACGATGACGCTGCGCCTCGACATCGGCACGCGCATACCGCTCGCGACCACGGCGATGGGCCGCGCCTTCATCGCCGGCCTGCCCGAGCGCGAGCGGCGCTACCTGTTCGATCGCATGGCGCGCCGCTACAAGAGCCGCTGGAAGATGCTCAAGCGCCAGATCGACCTGGCGATCCGCGAGGTCGGCGAGCGCGGCTTTTGCACGTCCTTCGGCGACTGGCAGTCCGACATCTATGCGGTCGGCGCGCCGCTCTGGCTGCCCGACGGCGCCGGCCTCATGGCGCTCAACTGCGGCGGCGAGCACTTCCTGGTCACGCGCGAACGGCTCATGCAGGATCTCGGGCCGCGCCTGGTCAGCGTCGCGGCCGCAATCCGCACCGGACTGGGCGGCTGACGGACAACCAGCGGGCAGGCACAGATGGATTTCAGCCATTCCGACAAGGTCGAGCAGCTGTCGCGCCGGCTGCGCGATTTCATGGACCAGGTCGTCTATCCGAACGAGCAGCGCTTCCACGACGAGGTCGAAGCGGCCACGGACCGCTGGGCCACGCCGCCCGTGATGAACGAGATGAAGCAGAAGGCGCGCGCAGCCGGGCTGTGGAACTTGTTCCTGCCCGAGCCCGAGTTCGGCGCGGGGCTCAGCAACCTCGACTATGCGCCGCTCTGCGAGATCATGGGACGGTCGCCAATCGCGCCCGAGGCGTTCAACTGCTCGGCCCCCGACACCGGCAACATGGAGGTGTTGGCGCGCTACGGCACACATGAGCAGCAGGAACGTTGGCTCAAACCCCTGCTCGAGGGCCGTATCCGCTCGGCCTTCGCCATGACCGAGCCGCAGGTCGCCTCCTCCGATGCGACCAACATCTCATCGCGCATCGAGCGGCGCGGCGACGATTACGTCATCAACGGACGCAAATGGTGGTGCACCGGCGCCGGCCATCGCGACTGTCGGATCCTGATCTTCATGGGCAAGACCGATCCGACGGCGCCCAAGCACAAGCAGCAATCCATGATCCTGGTGCCGCGCGACACCGCCGGAGTGACCGTCGTGCGGCCGCTCGGCGTGTTCGGCTACGATCACGCCCCGCACGGCCATTGGGAGCTCAATTTCGAGAATGTGCGCGTGCCCGCGTCGAACATGCTGCTCGGCGAGGGGCGCGGCTTCGAGATCGCGCAGGGGCGCCTGGGACCGGGCCGCATCCACCATTGCATGCGACTGATCGGCGTCGCCGAGCGCTCATTGGAGGCGATGAGGCAGCGCGCCAAGTCGCGCGTCGCCTTCGGCAAGCCGATCGCCGAGCACGGCGCCGCTGCCGACATGATCGCGCGCTCGCGCATCGAGATCGAGCAGGCCCGCCTGCTCGTGCTCAAGACGGCCTATCTGATGGACACGGTCGGCAACAAGGCGGCAAGGGCCGAAATCGCCATGATCAAGGTGGCCGTGCCCAACATGGCGCTCACCGTCATCGACCGCGCCATCCAGATTCATGGCGGCGGTGGCGTATCGGAGGATTTTGGTCTCGCCCATGCCTGGGCGCAGGCGCGTACGCTGCGCCTCGCCGATGGGCCCGACGAGGTCCACGTCGCCCAGCTCGCGCGGCTGGAACTGCAGCGAAATGCGCCGGCATGAGAGTTTCGGCGCGCCAATTTCCGCAGTGCAGAACATAATTTCACCATTGTTTGACTCGCTCTTCAGGCGACGTATACCGTTTCGGGAAACCCGTGAATGCCAGCGCGAGAGCGGCCGGTCCGGCCGGTTTCCGGTGTGCGAACAAGAGACGTGCGGGGACAAGGGAGGCAAGCGGCGATGATCTCGCCCGCGACAACTTTGCGACGGTGCGGATGAGCGCCGCCGTCGCGCAATATGTCGAGCGTCATGCGCCGCGCGCCGCGGCCGCCAGTGCTGCGCTTCTCGATGTCGACGGTGTCACGGTCCGCTTCGGCGGCATTATCGCCCTCGACGGAGTTTCCTTCACGGTCGGCGAAGGCCAGATCGTCGGGCTGATCGGGCCCAACGGCGCCGGCAAGACGACGGCCTTCAACGCGATCTCCCGGCTCTACCGTCCGAGCGCGGGCCGCATCACCTTCGATGGCACCTCGCTCCTCGACCTGCCGGCCTCCGCGATCGCCGCGCTCGGCATCGGGCGCAGCTTCCAGAACCTGGCGCTGTTCCGCTCGATGAGCGTGCTCGACAACGTCATCGTCGGCGGCCATGCGCGCGGCACCAGCGGATTCATCAGCGACGCGCTGCGCCTGCCCTCGGCTCGGGGCGAGGAGGCGACCCTACGCGCGCGCGCGCACGCCATGCTCGGCTTCGTCGGCCTCGACGCGCTGGCACACCGGCCCATCACCAGCCTGCCCTTCGGAACGCAGAAGCGCGTCGAGCTGGCGCGTGCGCTGGCGAGCCGGCCCAAGCTTCTGCTGCTCGACGAGCCGGCCGGCGGGCTCAATCACGAGGAAGTCGCCGAGCTCGGCAGCCTGGTCCGGCGCGTGCGCGACGAACTCGGCATCACCGTCCTGCTGGTCGAGCATCACATGAGCTTCGTCATGGGCATCTCCGACAAGGTGGTGGCGCTCGAGTTCGGCCGTGTGATCGCCGAGGGCACACCGGCCGAGGTGCAGGCCGATGACAAGGTCATCAGCGCCTATCTGGGCAAGGCGCGCTGATGGCGGGGGCGCTGCTCGAAGTCGAGGGACTGCGCGCCGCCTACGGGCCGTCGCAGGTGCTGCACGGCATCGACTTCGCGGTCGAGGAGGGCGGCATCACGGCTCTGCTCGGCGCCAACGGCGCCGGCAAGACCACGACCCTGCGCGCGGTCTGCGGCATGGTCGACCGCTCGGGCAGCATCCGCTTCGGCGGACAGCCGATCGAGAAGGACAGCACGGAGAGCATCGTCGGCCTGGGCGTCGCCCATGTCCCGGAGGGCCGCGGCACCTTCGTCAAGCTGAGCGTCGAGGAGAATCTCAGGATCGGAGCTTATGGAAGGCGAGCGCGCGACGGCGTGGCCGCCGACATGGAGCGCATGTACCAGCATTTCCCGAAGCTCGCCGAGCGCCGCACCCAGCAGGCCGGCACGCTGTCGGGCGGCGAGCAGCAGATGCTGGCGATCGCGCGCGCGCTGATGCTGCGCCCGCGCCTGCTGGTGCTCGACGAGCCGTCCTTCGGGCTGGGCCCGCTTATCGTCGCCAGCATCTTCGAGATCATGGGAGCTGTGCGGCGTGACGACCGGGTCAGCATCCTGCTGGTCGAACAGAATGCCGCCCTCGCCCTCGAGCTCGCCGATCGCGCCTATCTGATCGAAACCGGCCGCGTCGTCATGTCCGGCAGCGCCAAGGACTTCCGCGACAACGAGCAGGTCCGGCGCTCGTATCTCGGGTACTAATGAAAAGATGACCCAGCTCACCCAGCAGATCCTCTCCGGCGTCGCCACGGGCGCCATCTATGCGAGCCTGGCGCTGGCGCTGGTGATGATCCACCAGGCGACGGAGTCGGTGAACTTCGCGCAGGGCGAGATGGCGATGTTCTCGACCTACATAGCCTGGTCGCTGGTGCAGGTGGGCACGCCGTTCTGGATCGCCTTCGTGCTCACGGTCGTCATCTCCTTCATCGGCGGCGTGCTGATCGAGCGCATCATCGTGCGGCCAGTCGAGAACGCGCCAGTGCTGAGCCACGTCATCGTGTTCATCGGGCTGCTCGTCATCTTCAGCGCCGTGGCGGGCTGGATCTTCACTTACACGGTGAAGCAATTCCCGAGCCCCTTCCCGACCAAGCCGCTACTCGGCGGCGCCGTGACCGGCCATGATCTGGGCGTCATCGGCGTGACCTTCGTCATGCTGATCCTGCTGTTCCTGTTCTTCCGCTTCACGCCCCTGGGCCTCGCCATGCGCGCGGCGGCGCAGAATCCGGAATCGGCGCGGCTGGTCGGCATCCGCGTCGGCTGGATGCTGGCGATCGGCTGGGGCCTGGCCGCGGCGGTCGGCGCCGTCGCCGGCATCATGGTGGCGCCGATCCTGTTCCTCGACCCGCACATGATGAGCGGCGTGCTGCTCTACGCCTTTGCCGCGGCACTGCTCGGCGGCATCTCGAGCCCCGGCGGAGCCGTGCTCGGCGGCTTGATCGTCGGCGTGCTGGAGAACCTGGTCGGGACCTACCTGATCGCGAGCGAGCTCAAGCTCACCATGGCGCTCGCGCTCATCATCATCGTGCTGGTCGTCAAGCCGAGCGGGCTGTTCGGCGCTCACGCGGTCAAACGGGTGTAACGCCATGGCCGCGACATCCGGTCTCGCCACGATCCCGGTTGCAGCATCCGGCACGAACTGGCGGCGCATCGGCGTGGCCGTCGCCATCGCCGCGGCGCTCGTGCTGCCCTGGCTGGTCAGCGACTATCGGGTGTTCCAGTTCACGCTTGCCGGCAGCTATGCGGTGGCGCTGCTCGGGCTCAACCTGCTGACCGGCTACAACGGCCAGATCTCGCTCGGCCACGGCGCCTTCTTCGCCATCGGCGGCTACACAGCCGCGATCCTCATGCATCGCCTGGGCGTGCCGTACTATCTGACGATCCTACCGGCCGGAGCCGCCGCCTTCATCGTGGGCGTGCTGTTCGGCCTGCCGGCGCTCCGCCTGGAAAATCTCTACCTGGCGCTCGTCACCCTTTCGATGGCGGTGGCGACGCCGCAATTCCTCAAATATTTCGACCATTGGACCGGCGGGTCGCAAGGCATCGTGCTGCGCAAGCCGGCTGCGCCGACCTGGCTTCCGATCGGCAACGACAAGTGGCTCTACTACCAGATGCTGGTCGTCCTGCTCATCGTGTTCTGGGCCGGCAGCAATCTGTTGGCTGGCCGCACCGGCCGCGCGCTCGTGGCGCTGCGCGATCATCCGATCTCCGCCACGGTGATGGGCATCAATCCGGTCTTCTACAAGACCTGCGCCTTCGGCGTCAGTGCCATGTTCACCGGCATCGCCGGCGCCATGGCTGCGATCGCGACCGGGTTCGTCGCGCCTGACAGCTTCAACGTGTTCCTGTCGATTTCCTTCCTCGTCGGCTCGGTGGTCGGCGGCATCGCCACCGTGGCCGGCGCGGTGTTCGGCGGCTTCTTCATCCAGTTCATTCCCAATCTTGCCAACGACATCTCCGATGCCGCGCCCTGGGCCATCTACGGCCTGTTCCTGCTCGCCTTCATGTACGCCATGCCGACCGGCATAGCCGGATTCATCCGCACCATGGCGGTCCGTTACGCACCGAAATTCCGGACCGCCGTCGGGGAGCAGCCAACGTCGCAACCCGGCTCCCATTCATGACCATGCAAAGGAGGACGACCATGACGCTCAACAGACGCACTCTGATGATCGCCGCGTCGCTCACGGCGGCGGCCTTCGTTGCCGCCCCCGCAAACGCCCAGAAACAGTACGGCCCCGGCGCGAGCGACAAGGAAATCAAGATCGGCAACATCAACCCCTACAGCGGGCCGGCCTCGGCCTACGGCACGATCGGCAAGGCGATCGGCGCGTATTTCGACAAGATCAACGACGAGGGCGGCATCAACGGTCGCAAGATCAAGTACATCACCCTCGACGACGGATACAGCCCGCCCAAGGCGGTCGAGCAGGCGCGCCGACTGGTCGAGGCCGAGCAGGTGCTGCTCCTCTTCCAGAGCCTGGGCACCCCGTCGAACACGGCGATCCAGGCGTATATGAACGAAAAGAAAGTGCCTCAGCTCTTCGTCGCGACCGGCGCCACCAAGTGGAACGACCCGAAGAACTTCCCGTGGACCATGGGCTGGCAGCCGAACTACCAGACCGAGGCACGCATCTACGCCAAGCATATCCTGCAGAACGTCAAGGACCCGAAGATCGCGGTGCTTTTCCAGAACGACGACTACGGCAAGGACTACCTCGACGGTCTCAAGGAAGGGCTCGGCGCCCAGGCCAGCAAGCTGATCGTCGCAATGAAGTCCTACGAGACGTCCGACCCGACGGTCGATTCTCAGGTCGTCGCCCTGATGAACAGCGGCGCCAACGTGTTCATCAACATCACGACGCCGAAATTCGCCTCGCAGGCGATTCGCAAGGTCCACGACCTCGGTTGGAAGCCGGCGCACTATCTCAACAACGTGTCGGCCTCGGTCAGCACCGTGCTCAAGCCCGCCGGGCTCGAGAAGGCGACCGGCATCATCACGTCGTCCTACCACATGGACCCGACCGATCCGCAGTGGCAAAGCGGCAAGGCCTATCAGGACTGGCTGGCGTGGATGAAGAAGTACTATTCGGCCGGCGACGTTGCGAGCACCTTCAACGTCTATGGCTACTCGGTGGCGCAGACGCTGGTTCAAGTGCTCAAGCAGTGCGGCGACAACCTGACGCGCGAGAACGTCATGCGGCAGGCCGCCAATCTCAAGAATTTCCAGGTGCCGATGCTGCTGCCGGGCATCTCGATCACGACCGGCCCCGACGACTTCGCGCCGATCGAGCAGATGCGGCTGCAGAAGTTCGACGGCAACATCTGGGTCCTGTTCGGCGAGGTTCTGTCGCCGGAAGGAAGCTGAGTCATGGCGGCGGCCGCCAACTGCCTCGCCCTGGACCCGTCGAAGGGTGATGGGCGCGGGCGTCAAAATTGGCTCTCGTCTGCAGGCATCTAGGCGGCGGAAAGGGCCTCGTCCTTCAACAAGCTCAGGACGAGGCTCTAGCCTAGTGGGAGCCGGGTTCCGTCACCCTGCCTACACAGGCCACCAGGGACTAAAGGAGACAAGACCATGCCCGTCCTCCCCGGCCTGATGATGGAGGCGCCGCTCGTCACCATCACGCTGCTGCAATATGCGGCGCGCTACCATCCCACGACCGAAATCGTGTCGCGCTCGGTCGAGGGGCCGATCCATCGCTACGACTACGCGCGCTGCTACGCGCGCACCCAGCAGCTAGCCCACGCGCTGAGCGCGCTGGGCATCGCCGAAGGCGACCGCGTCGCCACCATTGCGTGGAACGGCTATCGCCATCTCGAGCTCTACTACGCCATCCCCGGCGTCGGCGCGGTGTGCCACACGATCAACCCGCGCCTGCACGGCGACCAGATCATTTACATCGTCAATCACGCGCAGGACCGGCTGCTCTTCGTCGACCTGACCTTCGTGCCGCTAATCGAGCGCATCGCGCCGCAGCTCACATCGGTCGAGGCTTTCGTGATCATGACCGACCGGGCGCACATGCCGAAGACGAGCCTGCGCAATGCGCTCAGCTATGAAGAGCTGATCGCGAGCAAGCCAGAAACCTTCGACTGGCCCGAGATCGACGAGCGCGCCGCTGGTGCGCTCTGCTATACCTCGGGCACGACGGGCAATCCCAAGGGCGTGCTCTACAGCCAGCGCTCGCTCATGATCTATGCCATGAACATCTGCATGCGCCGGTCCTTCGGCTATGCCGCGACCGACTCGGTGCTGCCTGTCGTGCCGATGTTCCATGTCCACGCCTGGGGCATTCCCTTCGGTTGCCCGCTCGGCGGGGCCAAGCTCGTGCTGCCCGGCGCCAAGCTCGATCCGGAGAGCCTCTACGAGCTGTTCGAAAGCGAAGAGGTCACGGTCACCGCTGGCGTGCCGACGATCTGGGCGGCGCTGATCGACTATCTGCGCCGCAACGACAAGCGGCTGACCACCATGCGCCTGCTCGCGATCGGCGGCGCGGCGGCACCGCGCGCCATGGTCGACGCCTTCGAGCGCGAGTTCGGCGTTCCCATCGTGCACGGTTGGGGCATGACCGAGACAACCGGTTCGGCGACCGACACCTCGCTGGCTCCGCTCGAGGCCAATCTGCCCTATGAACAGTGTCTCAACTTCAAGACCAAGCAGGGCCGCGGCCGCTGCTTCATCGACATCAAGGTGATCGACGAGGAAGGTCGCGACCTGCCCTGCGACGGCAAGAGCTCAGGCGAGCTCTGCGTGCGCGGCCCGTGGATCGCCAGCGCGTACTACAAGGACGAGGCAGCGTCAAAGGCTGCCATCGACGCCAAGGGCTGGCTCCACACCGGCGACGTCGCGACCATCGATCCGCGTGGCTACGTGCAGATCGTCGACCGGCGCAAGGACATGATCAAGTCGGGAGGCGAATGGATCAGCTCGATCGACCTGGAAAATCTCGCCTGCGCCTTCCCGGGCGTCGCCGAGGCCGCCGTGATCGCCAAGCCCGATCCCCGCTGGGGCGAGCGGCCGCTGCTGGTCGTGCGGCCCGGCGAAGGCAAGAACCTCGCCGCCCCGGACATCCTCGCCTTCCTGGCGACCAAGGTGGCGAAGCTTGCGGTTCCCGACGAGGTCGTTTTTCTCCAGGAGATTCCGCATACTGCTACCGGCAAGATCGCCAAGCGCCTGCTGCGCCAGCAATTGTTGGAGAATCCACGGCGGGCGGCCGGCTGAACGCAACTTCCTCCTCCGCCTCTGGCGAGGGAGGGAGAATCTAGACGGAGAACGGAACTCATATGGCAGACGTGCATCTCGAACGGCGCGGCGGCGTCGCGGTCCTGACGCTCGACAATGCGCCGGTCAATGCGCTCGGCGTCGGGCTGCTGACCGCGCTCTCTCAGCGCATCACGGACGGACTCAAGGATCCGGACGTCAAGGCCTTCGTCATGACCGGCGCGGGCCGCGCCTTCGTCGGCGGCGCCGACATCCGCGAGTTCGGCAAGCCCCGGCCCAAGGACGCCCCGACCTTGCGCGACGTCATCGAGCAGATCGAGAATTCGCCCAAGCCCTTCGTCGCGGCCATCAACGGCGCGTGCGCCGGCGGCGGTCTCGAGCTGGCGCTCGGCTGCCATGACCGCATCGCGTCATCGAAGGCGCGCATCGGCCTGCCCGAGGTCAAGCTGGGCCTCATCCCCGGCGCGGGCGGGACCCAGCGCCTGCCTCGCCTGATCGGCGCCGAGCCGGCGCTTGACCTCATCGTTTCGGGCGAACTCGTGCCCGGCGATCGCGCAGCCAAGCTCGGCATCGTCTCGGCCGTCGAGGACGGCGACCTGGTCGGCGCCGCGGTCAAGCGCACGGAACCCATGGTCGGCAAGGCCCCCCAGAAGCTCAGCGAGCGCGCCGAAAAGATCGAGGCCGCGCGCGGCAAGCCGGATCTCTTCGCCAACATCCGCAAGGAGACGGCGCGACGCCTGCGCGGCTACGAGGCGCCGCAGCGCTGCATCGACTGCGTCGAGGCCGCCGTCACGCTGCCGTTCGCCGAGGGACTGCGCAAGGAGCGCGAAACCTTCACGGAATGCGTCAATTCCGAGCAGAGCAAGGCGCAGCGCCACGTCTTCTTCGCCGAGCGCGAGGTGGCGAAAATTCCCGACGTGCCGGCCGACACGCCGACGCAGCCGATCCGCCAGGCCGCCGTCATCGGTTGCGGCACCATGGGCGGCGGCATTGCCATGAACTTCGCCAATGCCGGCATTCCCGTCACGGTCGTCGAATCGAGCCAGGAGCTGCTCGACAAGGGCCTGGGCATCATCAAGAAGAACTACGCGGCGACCGCGGCCAAGGGCCGGCTCAGCGAGCCCGAGATGAACAAGCGGGTCGGATTGATCAAGGGCACGACCGACTTCGGCCAGATCAAGGACGCCGACATCGTGATCGAGGCGGTGTTCGAGGAGATGGACCTCAAGAAGGAGGTGTTCCAGAAGCTCGACGCGGTGTGCAAGGCGGATGCGATTCTGGCCACCAACACCTCGACGCTCGATGTCGATGCGATTGCGGCCGTCACCAAGCGCCCTGAGCAGGTCGTCGGCACGCACTTCTTCAGCCCGGCCAATGTCATGCGCCTGCTCGAGAACGTGCGCGGCAGAAAATCGTCGAAGCAGGCCGTCGCCACCGTCATGAACATGGCCAAGACGATCGGCAAGATCGGCGTGCTGGTCGGCGTGTGCGACGGCTTCGTCGGCAACCGCATGCTTTATGCCTACACGCGCCAGTCCAATGCGCTGGTACTCGAAGGCGCGCTGCCGCAGGACGTCGACAAGGTGATCTACGATTTCGGCTTCCCGATGGGGCCGTTCGCCATGAACGACCTCGCGGGCATCGACGTCGGCTGGCGTATCCGCAAGCGGCGTGCCAAGGAGGGCCGCGAGAACTACCAGGGCTACATCGTCGCCGACAAGCTCGCCGAGATGGGCCGGTTCGGTCAGAAGACGGGTGCCGGCTGGTTCCGCTACGAGGCAGGCAACCGCACGCCGATTCCCGATCCGATGGTCGAGGAACTCGTGCTCAAGACCTCGGCGGAGATGGGCATCAAGCGGCGCGAGATCGACGCCCAGGAGATCCTCGAGCGCTGCATGTACCCGCTGATCAACGAGGGGGCGCGCATTCTCGAGGAAGGACTGGCGCTGCGCGCCAGCGACATCGACATCATCTGGATCAATGGCTACGGCTTCCCGGCGCACCGCGGCGGGCCGATGTTCTATGCCGACCAGGTGGGATTGCCGCGCATCCTCGCGGTCATGCGCGACCTGCATGCCAAACAGGGCGATGTGCTCAAGCCCGCGGCATTGCTCGAGCGCCTCGCCGGCGAGGGCAAGGGGTTCAAGGATCTGCAGGCGAAATCATGACTTTGTTGCCCAGATCAACCGATCGACTAGTCGGAATTGGCGCCCGTAGGGGCGCAGGATGCTGCGCCCCTACATTCCCAGCAGTTGAGGGAGACTAATATGCGCGAAGCCGTCATCGTTTCGACCGCGCGGACGCCGATCGGCAGGGCCTATCGCGGCGGGTTCAATCTCACCCATGGCGCGTCGCTCGCCGGCCATGCAGTTCAACACGCGGTCGCACGTGCCAAGGTCGATCCGGCCGAGGTCGAGGACTGCATCATCGGCTGCGCCATGCCGGAGGGTGCGACCGGCGGCAACATCGCGCGCCAGTCGGCGATCCGCGCCGGTCTGCCGGTCACGACCTCGGGCATGACGGTCAACCGCTTCTGCAGCTCGGGCCTGCAGACCATCGCGATCGCCGCGCAGCGTGTCGTCATGGAGCATGTGCCGATCGCGGTCGCAGGCGGCGTCGAGTCGATCTCGCTGGTGCAGAACGAGCACCAGAACCGCTTCCATTACAACGACGACTGGATCAAGCAGAACAAGCCCGACATCTACATGACGATGATCGAGACCGCCGACATCGTCGCGAAGCGCTACAAGATCGGCCGCGACACCCAGGACGAGTACGCCTTGTCGAGCCAGCTCCGCTACGCCGCCGCCCAGCAGGCGGGTCGCATCGACGACGAGATCGTGCCGATGAAGACCACCAAGCTGATGGCCGACAAGGACACGGGCCGGACCTGGACCGAGGAGGTCACGGTCAGCCGCGACGAGGGCAACCGGGCCGACACGAATCTACCGGGCCTCGCCAAGCTGAAGCCGGTGCGCGGCGACGACCAGTTCATCACGGCGGGCAACGCCAGCCAACTCTCCGATGGCGCATCGGCCTGCGTCGTCATGGAGCGCAAGGACGCCGAGAAGCGCGGCCTGCACCCGCTTGGCATTTTCCGCGGCTTCACGGTTGCCGGCTGCGAGCCTGACGAAATGGGCATCGGGCCGGTCTTCGCCGTGCCGCGCCTGCTCAACCGCCATGGCCTCAAGATCGACGACATCGATCTGTGGGAGCTGAACGAAGCCTTCGCTGTGCAGGTCGTCTATTGCCGCGACCGCCTGGGCATCCCGCACGAGAACCTCAATGTCGATGGCGGCGCGATCGCGATCGGCCATCCCTATGGCATGTCGGGCGCGCGCCTGGTCGGCCACGCGCTGATCGAGGGCAAGAGGCGCGGCGCCAAGCATGCCGTCGTCACCATGTGTATCGGCGGCGGCATGGGTGCCGCCGGACTGTTCGAGATCGCGTGAGCCTCCGAGGCGCCGCCCGGCCATGTCGGCAGGAGCCGAACTGATCGACCCGCGGCCGGGCGAAGAACTCGACACGACTCGGCTCGAACCATGGCTGCGTGCGAATCTGCCGGCGGGGGACGGCAAGCTGACCGTGCGGCAGTTCGCCGGCGGCCATGCCAACCTCACCTATCTCGTGCGCCTGGGCATGCACGAGTATGTGCTCCGCCGCCCGCCGCTGGGGCCGATCGCGCCCTCCTCCCACGACATGAAGCGCGAGCACTGCGTGCTCGCCGCGATGCCCAAGGTCTTTTCGCTCGCGCCGCAGAGTTACGCCTATTGCGGCGATGCGACGGTGATCGGCGCCGAATTTCACGTCATGGAGCGCCGCTACGGCATCGTCATTCGCCAGGAACTGCCGCCGCGCTTCGCGGGCGACCCGGCGCTGGCCCGGCGCATCGGCGAGATGATGATCGCGACCCTGGCGGGCCTTCACATGGCCGATGCCGGCAAGGCCGGTCTCGGCGATTTCGGCCGACCCGAGGGCTTCGTCCAGCGCCAGCTCGATGGCTGGACCAAACGCTGGCACGCCGCCAAGGACCGCGACCTGCCGCGCATCGGCGAGGTGATCGCCTGGCTGCACCGACGCATCCCGCAACCGTGCGCCGCCACCTTCGTTCACAACGACTTCAAGCTCGACAATCTGCTGGTCGAATCCGGCAATCCGGACCGCGCCGTCGCCGTGCTCGACTGGGACATGCTGACCCGCGGCGATCCGCTGATGGATGTGGGTTACCTGCTCAATTTCTGGAGCGAGGCGGGCGACGATCCGCGCTGGCGCATCGGTGCCGCCATGCCGACCTGGCACCACGGATTCCCCAGCCGCACCGAGGCGGTCGAGCACTACGCCAGGCTCACCGGCTTCGACTGCACAGACGTCACCTGGTACCACGTGTTCGGCATCTTCAAGCTGGCCGTGATCATCCAGCAGATCTACATCCGCTACCTGCGCGGCCAAACCCAGGATGTGCGCTTCGCCGATTTCGGCACGCGCGTGGCGGTGCTGGGCGAGAAGGGCTGCACTGTGCTGGCGGGCGGGAGCGGCGCGTGACTGGTGTGACGAAGCCCAGCTCCCTCCCTCGTGCGAAGCACGGGGGAGGGTCGGGGTGGGGGCCCTTGCGGTCCGGCGTTTCCTCCCCTTCGGGCCCCTACCTCGATCCTCCCCCGCTTCGGCGCGGGGGAGGAAATTCCGTGCTATCTGATCGTCGCCCCGCCGTCGACCACGATGGTCTGGCCCGTGATGAAGCGGCCCGCGCGTCCGGCCAGCATGACCGCCACTCCGGCGACCTCCTCGGGCTCGCCGATGCGGCCGAGCGCA
The DNA here is from genome assembly GCA_016869645.1 of Alphaproteobacteria bacterium. Taxonomy (GTDB): domain Bacteria; phylum Pseudomonadota; class Alphaproteobacteria; order SHVW01; family SHVW01; genus SHVW01. Next base: position 23,565 of record VGDO01000032.1, on the reverse strand, counting down.
TATGTCTCGACCACCCGGCGATGGATCTGAGGGTCCTCCCACAGCGCACGTGCGAAATCCGTGCGGATGATGCCCGGCGCGATGCAATTGGCACGGATGTTGTGCCTTCCCCATTCGATGGCCAGGTTGCGCGCGAGCTGGAAATCGGCGGCCTTGCTCAGCCCGTAGACGCCGAGCTTGTCGTGGCCCTTGAGACCTCCGATCGACGACACGATGACGACGACGCCGTCGCTGCGTTCGGCCATGCCCGGCAAGACCTTGTTGCAAAGCCAGAGATTGCTCTTGACGTTGGTGCCCATGATCTTGTCGTAGGCTTCCTCGCTGATGGTCGCCATCGGACCGAAATACGGATTGACCGCGGCATTGCACACGAGAATGTCGATCCGGCCCCATTGATTGAGCGTGCCCCGGACGAGGTCGTCGAGCTGGTTGAGGTGCGAGATGTTGCAGGGTATCGCAATCGCATCGCCGCCCGCTGCGCGGATCGAGAAGGCGACCTCTTTGCACGCCAGCTCCTTGCGGCTGGAAATCACCACCTTGGCGCCATGGGCGGCCATCGCCTCGGCGATCGCCTTGCCGATGCCGCGGCTCGAGCCGGTGATGACGGCAACTTTGCCGGACAGGTCGAACAGGTTGGTCGGCATCGGCGCGGGCTCCCTTGGGGATGCCCCAGGTCTGATGGGCGGGGGTTGAACCCGGAGGCGACTGCGATGATAGTCGAAGCGTCGGTGGCGCGGAACGGAACAGGCTTGGGAGAGACGACATGAGAATCAAGCTCGACGCGGCCCATGAGCGCTTTCGCGACGAGGTGCGCGGCTTCCTCGACAAGGCCGTTCCCGCCGATATCCGCGAGCGCTGCGAGCTCGGCAAGCGCATGACCAAGGACGACTACGTCCGCTGGCAGACGATCCTCTACAAGCAGGGCTGGGTGGCGCCCGGCTGGCCGAAGGAGCATGGCGGCCCGGGCTGGACCACCCTGCAGCGCGCCATCTTCGATACCGAGCTGGGCGCCACGCCGGCGCCGCCGGTCATCGCCTTCGGCGTCACCATGGTCGGCCCCGTCATCATCAAGTTCGGCAGCCCGGCGCAGAAGGCGCATTTCCTGCCGCGCATCCTCAAGAGCGAGGACTGGTGGTGCCAGGGTTATTCCGAGCCGGACGCCGGCTCCGACCTCGCCGGGCTCAAGACGCGCGCGGTCTCCGATGGCGACGACTACATCGTCAACGGCTCGAAGACCTGGACGACCTATGCGCAATACGCGGACATGATGTTCTGCCTGGTGCGCACCGGGAGCGACGGCAAGAAGCAGGAAGGCATCTCCTTCCTGCTGATCGACATGCACAGCCCGGGCGTGAGTGTCACGCCGATCGTCACAATAGACGGAGGCGCCGAAATCAACTCCGTGTTCTTCGACAATGTGCGCGTGCCCAAGGCGAACCGCATCGGCGAGGAAGGCAAGGGCTGGACCTACGCCAAGTATCTGCTCGCCCACGAGCGCACGAACATCGCGCGCGTCGGTCTCTCGACCCGCCTGCTGCGCCGGCTCAAGGAGATCGCGGCTCAGGAGCAGATGGACGGCCGGCCGCTGATCGAGGATCCGGCGTTCAGTTCCAGGATCGCGGCCGTCGAGATCGACCTGATGGCGCTCGAGGCGACCGTGCTGCGCGCGGTCTCGGGCGAGAATGCCGGCAAGCCGCCGGGGCCGGAATCCTCGATCCTCAAGATCAAGGGCTCGCTCATCCAGGAGGAGCTGACCGAGCTCATGTCCGAGGCGGCCGGCGTCTATGCGCTGCCCTACCATCCCGAATGGTTCGAGCCGGGCTGGAACGGCGAGACCGCGGGACCCGCCTACGCACCGGCGCTCGCGCCGACCTATTTCAACTGGCGCAAGGTCTCGATCTACGGCGGCTCCAACGAGATCCAGCGCAACATCATCGCCAAGCAGATGCTGGGGTTCTAACGCACTGCGCGCGCCATTTAGGACCTCGTCCTGAGCTTGTCGAAGAACGAGGAAGCTGCCGCTCGGAAGAATTCTGGAATAGTGGAACAAGCGGCTCCAGCCTCATGCTTCGCCCCTTCGACAAGCTCAAGGCTCAGCACGAGGCGTATGTGAAGGACTAGAGATGGACCTGTCATTCACCGAAGAGCAACGGCTGCTTGCCGAAAGCGTTGCCCGCTTCCTGGAGAAGGAATACGCCTTCGAGCACCGCCGTGCCGTGGCATCGGCCGATCCCGGCTTCAGCCGCGAGAGCTGGGCGCAGTTCGCCGAGCTCGGCTGGCTCGGCATCGGCACGCCGGAAGACCAAGGTGGGCTCGGCGGCGGCGCCGTCGAGCACATGATCGTCATGGAAGGCTGCGGCCGCCATCTCGTGGTCGAACCCTATCTTTCAACCGTCATTCTCGGCGGCGGGCTGCTGCGCCGCGGCGGCGGTAGCAAGACCGCGCTGCTGGCGGACCTCGCGTCAGGCAAACTTCTGCTGGCGCTTGCCCATGGCGAGAGGAAATCGCGATTCGATCTGGCCCATGTCGAAACAAGCGCCGAGAAATCGGGCAAGGGCTTCAAGCTCACCGGCCACAAGGCCGTCGCCTTCCACGCGCAGCTGGCCGACCGGATCATCGTGTCGGCGCGCACGAGCGGCAAGACCACCGATAGCACGGGTATCACGCTGTTCCTCGTGCCGCGCGACGCCAAGGGCGTGACCCTCCTGCCCTATCGCACGGTCGACGGTCTGCGCGCCGCCGATGTGCGGCTCGATGGCGTGACGGTCGAGGCGAGCGCTGTGCTGGGTGCGGTCGATGCCGGCCACGATCTCGTCGTCGCCGCCGTCGACGAGGCGCTCGTGGCGCTGTCCGCCGAGGCGGTCGGCGCCATGGCCGCGCTTTTCGCCCAAACGCGCGAGTATCTCAAGACGCGCAAGCAGTTCGGCGTGCCGATCGGCAGCTTCCAGGTGCTGCAGCACCGCCTCGTCGACATGTTCATGGCGCTCGAGCTGGCGCGCTCGACGACCGAGGCGGCGGCGCGCGCGCTCGGCGACGGCGACGCGGACTATGGGCGCGCGTCGGCGGCCGCGGCCAAGGTCCAGGCCGGCCGGCAGGGCCGCCTGGTCGGCCAGGAGGCCGTGCAGCTCCATGGCGGCATGGGCATGACCGACGAACTGCCGATCGGCCACTACTTCAAGCGCCTGACCGCGATCGACACCAGTTTCGGCAACGCCGACTGGCACCAGCGGCGGTTTGCGGGCCTGACGGCCGCCAGCTAGATCGGTCGTGGCACCAATTGCCGCTCACGCGGCCGCTTGCTAGTGTTGGCGGCATTCATGGTGCGCCGGCGCACGAGACATGTTTCGAATAACGCCGGCCGCACGCGGGGCTCTCGAGCAATGATCGGCAGATTGCACCTGATCACCGCCATTGCGGCCGCCTTGACACAATTGGTGGGCGCAGCGTCGCACGGCTCGGCGCAGGCCTTCCCGAACGACACGGTCAAGATCGTCACTGGCCACACGCCGATGGGAGCGGCCGGGCGTATCGCGACCATGGTTGCGGCGGGCCTGGAGCAGTCATTCGGCCGCAAGGTCGAGGTGACGACCATCCGCGGCGATGACGGCAACAAGGCGGCTGCTCATGTCGCAAAGGCGCCGGCCGATGGCCACACCCTGCTGCTGACCACCACGGGCATGGTGACGTTCAATCAGCTCTTCTATCGGAACCTACCGTTCAACCCGCAGAACGACTTTCGCGCGGTTTGCCTGCTCGCCGAGGTCGACAACGTGCTGCTGGTGCGGCCTGACTTCGCGGCGCGGTCAATCGCCGATCTGGTGTCCATGGCCAAAGCCGCACCCGGCACCATACGCATCGCCCGTGTCGACCTCGCCAGCACCAACACGCTGGCGGCATTCCTGCTGGCCGAGACCGCCGACATCGAGCTGGATATGACGGCGATGAAATGGGACACGCTGACGCCTGGCATGGGCGCCGTGGTCAGCAACGGCGCCGACATGACGTTCCAGAACCTGCCGGCCGCCCTGCCATGGATCCGCGACGGCCGCCTGCGCGCGCTCGCCACGACGGGACGCAAGCGGTCCCCGGCCCTGACCGACGTGCCAACCGTCGGCGAGACGGTAGCGGACTATCGCGCATCCGCATGGTTCGGCATTGTCGCTCCACATGCGACGCCACGCGACACCATCCGCCTGATCAATTCTCATATCTCGCGTTTCCTTGCCCAGCCCGATACGCAGGCGCGCTTCGCCGAGCTGGGCGCTGATACGATCGGGGGCAGCCAGGACGACTTCGAGGCGTTCATTCTAACCGAGCGCAACAAGTGGCGGCGCATCGTGGCGGCCGCGAAAATCGGGACCAACTGAGCGTCTACGCGACCCGGCAGCCGGCGATCGGCTGCAGGGAGAACAGCCCAAGACCGGCCTTGACGGTGCCGAGAGTGGCGGCGGTCACCATGTCGGCTGCCTCGGTGCCCGCGCGCAGCACCTCGTAGACGTAGCTGCGATCATTGGCGAGGTGTCGCCGCCGCGCGCGGATCGGCGCAATGAACGCTTCGAGGATGTCCGCCAGCCGCCGCTTGACCGCGGCGTCGCCGACGCCACCCCGGCAATAGGCCGCCTTCAACTCCGCGAGGCCGTCGGAATCGTCGTCGAAGGCGTCGAGATAGGTGAACACGACGTTGCCCTCGACCATGCCCGGATCGCACGCGCGCAGATGGTTGGGGTCGGTGTACATGCGCCGCACCGCCGCGCGGATCTCGTCGGCGGTCGCCGAAAAGCTGATCGCGTTGCCGAGCGATTTGCTCATCTTCGCCCTTCCATCCGTGCCGGGCAGTCGGCCGATCGGTGGCACCAGCGCCATGGCCTCGACCAGCACGTCGGTCGCGGCGAGGCGGTTGATGCGGCGGACGATCTCGTTGGTCTGCTCGATCATCGGCAGCTGGTCCTCGCCGACGGGCACCAGGGTCGCGCGGAAGGCGGTGATGTCGGCCGCCTGAGCCGCCGGATAGCAGGCGAAGCCCGCCGGCACGTCGCGCTCGAAGCCGCGCTGGCGGATCTCTTCCTTGACCGTGGGATTGCGCTCCAGGCGCGCGACCGACACGTAGTTGAGATAGAGCATGGTCAGCTCGGCGAGCGCCGGCAGGCAGGACTGCACGCAGATCGTCGTCTTGGCCGGGTCGATCCCGACGGCGAGATAGTCCAGTGCGACCTCGACCACATTGCGCGCGATGCGGTTAGGCGCATCGGCGTTGTCGGTCAAAGCCTGGACATCGGCAACCAGCACGTACTGGCGGTGGGTGTCCTGCAGGCGAAGCCGGTTCTTGAGCGAGCCGACATAATGGCCGAGATGCAGCGGTCCGGTCGGACGGTCGCCGGTGAGCACGATCTTGGGCGTTTTCGACAAGGCTGACATCGATCTCTCCTCTGGAAAGACCGCCGTGGCGCCTTGGACCGTGTGAGATGAAAGACAGTGCCGGCCGGAACCACGGCGGCACAGTCTGTTTCGGGAATGGGAAACGACAGGGCCGCTCCTAGACGGAGCGCCACCAACCGAGGCTGGAGGTGCGGTTCCCGATCGTCATGGCGCGTAACCTGCCAGAATATCCTTTGCAGGGCAACAGCGGGCCGCCGCCCTGCTTGCCGCATCAATCTTTCCTTGATAAACCAGTGCCATGACGACCCTGCGCATGCTGACGGAGAAGATTGCCGGCCCCCAGGCCTGGACACGCGACGTGCTCACGCCGGCCGACTGGATCGTGACCCTCACAGAGGCGGCCAAGGACGAGCTGCGCGCCGTGCTGACCGAGCTGCGCAACGCACCGCTGAACGTGCTGCTGCTCAACCCGGCCGATTACAAGCTCGACGCGTGCCGCCAGGTGATGGACGAGGTGCGCCGGCGCACGCAAAAGGGCCCGATGTTCGCCGTGCTCGACCGCCTGCCGATGGACGAGATGACGCGCGAAGAATCGGTGAGCCTCTACTGGATCCTTTCGAGCCTGCTGGCGCGGCCCGTGGCCCAGAAGCTCAACGGTCAGATGTTCTTCGACGTGCGCGACACCGGCGCCAAGCTCAAGCCCGGCTCGGGCATCAGGCCGACCGTGACCAATGTCGATCTGCGCTTCCATAACGACAATTCCTACAACGAGACGCCGCCCGAATACGTGGCGTTGCTCTGCCAGCAGACCGCCAAGGAGGGCGGCGTCAGCCGCCTGGTCAGCGTCTACACCGTGCACAACGCATTGCTCGAACAGCATGCCGATCTGCTGCCGCGACTCTACCGGCCGTTCTGGTACGACCGCCACGCCGAGCACCACGAGGGCGAATCCAAGACCTTCGCGGCGCCGATCTTCGAATTTACCGGCGAGACGCTGAAGGCACGGCTCGCCGTGCGCGAAATCGTCGCGGGCTATCAGCTGCGCAACGAGCGCATGGACAACGAGACGGTAGCGGCGATCGACGCGGTCGAGGCGGTGTTCGACCGGCCGGAGCTGCGCGTCGACCTCGATTTCCGGCCGGGCCAGATCCAATACGTCAACAACCGCGCGACCGGCCACGCGCGCACCGAGTTCGTCGACTGGCCCGAGGACGAGCGCAAACGCCACCTCGTGCGCCTGTGGCTGCGCGACGAGGGCCGGCGCGGCTACCGGGGCTGAAAGCCAGTTCGCTCCTTAGACACCGACCGCATTTAGGCAGCTCGGCTACGGGCAGATATAGCCCGCTCCGCTCGGATTCTTGAAGCAGCCGACCGATTCCGGCAGCAGCGTCTTGGGCAGCCAGAGCACGACTTCGGGGAACAGAACGGTGAATGCGATCGTGATAAAGAACACGACGTAGAGAGGGAATGATCGGAACATCGCTCGATAGAACGGCACGCCGACGAATTTTGCCGCGATCAAGAGCGCCAGCCCATAGGGCGGGGTCAGCAGCCCGAACACCAGCGTCGTGATGATGACGACCCCCATGTGCACGGAGTTGATGTCGCCGAGCTGAGTCAGCTTGTTGATGATCGGCATGAAGATGATGATCGCCGGCACGGCATCGATGAAATCGCCGACGATGACGAAAAGCAGGACCAGCAGAAGCATGATCATGCGCGGATCGGTGCCGGCATAATGCTGGATCGAGTCCGCGACCATGTCCGGTCCGCGCAGATAGGCCAGCATCCAGCCGAACGCGGAAGCGCCCGCAACCAGCGCCAGGGGCAGAGCGTAGAGCAGGCCGGTGTACATGAAGTCAGCCGGCAGTCGCCAGATATGCTGGCGATTGTAGATGGGGATCAGCACGACCAAGATATAGACTGCGGCGACCATGCCGGCCTCGGTCGGCGTGAACCAACCGGTCAGGATGCCGCCCATGATGATGACGGGGATCACCATCGGCAGGGCCGCGCCGCGCGCGGCAAGATAGACATCGCACAGATTGGCGCGCTTCTTCATGGTGCCGATCGGTCCGAAGAAGTAGCTGTAGATCATCAGGCCGATTCCGATCATGACGCCCGGCACGACGCCGGCGAGAAACAGACCGCCGATCGAGACATTGCCGGTCGCACCGTAGACCACCGCCATGATCGAGGGCGGGATCAGGTTGGCAATCGTGGATGCGGATGCGATCAGCGCGGCGATGAAGGCACGGCCGTAGCCCTCCTTGTCCATCTCCGGCGCGATCGACCGGCTGAGCACGGCCACATCCGCGGCGGACGAACCGGAAATGCCGGCAAAGAACATGCTGAACAGGGTCACGACCTGGGCGAGGCCGCCGCGCAGATGGCCGACCAGCACCTGGGCCAGCCGGATCATGCGCTGGGTGACGTCGGCCGAGGTCATCAGCTCGCCGACCATCAGGAAGAACGGAATAGCCAGCAGCGTCTCGGCATCGATGCCGTGGAACATCTGGCCGATCATCGACTGGTAGCTGATCGGCGTGAACGCCGTCGCCGCCAGGACGGCCGCCATGATGGCGAAGGCGACCGGCACGCCCATGTAGCCGAACAGCAGGAACAGCCCCGCCATCAGCACGAGGATCGCGGTCTCGCTCACGCCGCGCGCTCCGCCTGGAACTCGTTGTCTTCGGGCCCTTCGTAGCCGTATTTCAGGCCGTTCACCATCTGCTCGACCGCGAACAGCATGATCAACGCGCCCGAGATCGGCACGATGCCCGTATAGACCGTCAAGGGAATGAGCCAGGGCATGCGGAAGCTGCCGAGGTCGAGGATGGCATTCCTCGTGCCGAACCAGACCATGAAGCAGGCCACGACGAAAACGACGAGGCGGTTGATGGTCTCGATCACGGTGCGCCTGGCACCCGTCATTCGCTTGGTGATCTCGGCGAGATAGATGTGGTCATGCCGTCGTGTCGCCACGGCCGTGCCGACGAACACGCCCCAGGCGAAGAACGCCGTGGTTGCCTGCTGCAGCCATAGCCATGGCATGCCGATGGAGCGGGTCACCACATCGAAGAAGACGCAGAGCGTGAAACCAGCGATGCAGATGCCGCAGGCAAGCATCAGCAGCGATTCCAGAGGATCGAGCCATGGCCATTTCAAATGGCGATGACGCTGAAGCACGATCGCTCTGGACGCAGCAAAATCGGTTGGGGCGGCCACGGACGGCTCCCGTTCGTCAGATCAGACGGCGGCGCCGATGGCGCCGCCGTCCTTCGCAGTGATCAGCTACTTCACCTCGCGAACGAGGCCGAGGATCTTGACCGCATGCGGGCCCAGCTCCTTGGCGAGCTGGTCCTGAATCGGCTGAGCCGCCTTCATGAAGCCGGACTTGTCGACGTTCTCGACGACCTTCACGCCGATCCGCTTCAGCTTCGCCGCGGAATCGGATTCGAGCTTGAACGCCATGGCCGGCTCACGACGGCTGACCTCGTCTGCGGCCGCCTGGACCCACTGCTTTTCCTGGTCGCTGAAGCTGTTCCACGCCTTGTCGCTGACCCACAGGCAATTGTTGTTCGCCTCGTGCTGCGTCATGCTCAAGATCGGCGCCACCTCATAGTGCTTGTTCTGCTCGTAGACGTTGACGCCGTTCTCGGCCGCCTGCACGACGCCGGTCTGCAGCGAGATATAGACCTCGCCGAACGGCATGTGCACGGTCTGGGCGCCATAGGCGGGGAAGTGCGTGTCCTCGGTCTTGGTGGCCTGCACGCGGATCTTGACGCCCTTGAGATCCTCGACCTTGGTGTACTCGCGCTTCGAATAGATGTTGCGGAAGCCCATCGTGATCAGGCCGATCACCTGCGCGCCCTGCACCGAATCCTTGATCATCCCGCGAAACGCGTCGGAGACGGCCTTGTTGGCCAGCGACTTCGCCAGGTGGTCCTCGTCGCGGAAGATGAAGTGAAGCGAGAACACGCCGGCCTGGGGCGCCACGCTCGCGGCATTTGCCGTCGACGTGATCAGGAAGTCGATGTCACCGGCGCGCAGCTTCTGCAGCATCTGCGGCTCGGTGCCGAGCTGGGCGCCGGGGAATTGATTGATGCTCATCTTGCCGCCGCTCAGCTCCTTGAGCTTGGCGTCGAAGATGTTGGCGGCGACACCATAGGCGGTCGTCGTCGGCTGGTCATAGGCGAAGCTGAACTTGCGTTGTGCTGCAGCATCGGTGGCAAGTGCCAGCGAAAGTGCGCCCGCGCCGAACAGCGCGAGGCCAAGCCGCCCCATTCCCCTTGTCATTTTCATCCTCCCTGTTCCGGATCTGTGCGGATTTGTGTGGAAATTATGCGAAATAGGACCGTGCCCGAGGCATTCGGGGCCGTCAAGTCAGACATCGTACATCCGGACTTCTCCGGCACTTGCGAGCCAAACAGGGGTTGACCACCACGGGTCTTCTCGGGGACCATCGCCAAATTCGGATGCAATTTCCGTCATACGGCAAATAGCCGATCGGAAGAATTGGCAGGGAGGCGGCAATGGCGCGCTGGGTCAGGTTCGAACGCAACGGCAAGGTCGAGTTCGGCACCCTCGATGGCGACAGCATCGCCATCCACGCCGGCAACATGTTCGACAACCCGAAGCCGACCGGCGAGACAACGAAGCTCTCCGCCGTCAAGCTGCTGACGCCGTGCGAGCCGACCAAGATGCTCTGCTTGTGGAACAACTTCCACCAGCTTGCCGCGCGCCTGAAGGTGCAGGAGCCCGACGAGCCGCTCTATCTCTTGAAGTCGCCGAGCGCCTTCATCGCCCATGGCGAGATGATCAAGCGGCCGAAATCCTATGCCGGCAAGATCGTCTACGAGGGCGAGCTCGGCATCGTGATCGGCAAGCGCTGCAGCAACGTGTCGGAGGCCGAGGCGCCGAACTACATCTTCGGCTTCACCTGCATCAACGACGTGACCGCAGCCGACATCATCAACAAGAACCCGACCTTCGGCCAATGGGTGCGCTCGAAGAGCTACGACACCTTCGGCGTGTTCGGCCCGTGCATCGCGACCGGCCTCGATCCGACCAAGCTCTCGGTCAAGACCGTGGTCAACGAGCAGCTCAAGCAGGACTACCCGGTCAGCGACATGATCTTCCAGCCATACAGACTGGTCAGCATGGTGTCGAAGGACATGACGCTGATGCCGGGCGACGTCATCGCCTGCGGCACCTCGATCGGCGTCAGCGTCATGAAGGACCCGAAGAACCAGATCGACGTGACGATCGAAGGCATCGGCACGCTGTCGAACCCGTTCCACCAGGAGGTGCCGAGCGAGCTTCTGTCCGGCGGGGCGCCGCCCAAGTCGATGAAGATCGCGATCATCGGCGCGGGCGCCATCGGCGGTCTGATGGCGGCCAAGCTGGCGCTCGGCGGCAACGACGTGACCGTGATCGACGTCGGCCGCCACCTCGCGGCCATCAAGGAGAAGGGCCTCAAGCTGATCTGGGAGAACGGCAAGGAGCAGGTGGCCCGGGTCAAGGCGGTCGAGAACGCGACCCAGGCCGGCAAGCAGGACCTCGTCGTGCTCGCGGTCAAGGCGCACTTCCTCGAGCAGGTCGCCCAGAACATCGACGCCATGCTCGGGCCCGACACCATGGTCATGACCGTGCAGAACGGCCTGCCCTGGTGGTACTTCCAGCGCCTCGGCGGCAATCTCGACGGCAAGCGGCTGGAGAGCCTCGATCCGTCGGGCGCGCTGACGACCAAGATCGATCCCAAGCGCATCATCGGCTGCGTCGTCTATCCGGCCGCCGCGGTGGTCGAGCCCGGGGTGATCAAGCACGTCGAAGGCGACCGCTTCCCGATCGGCGAGATCGACGGCAAGACGACCGAGCGCGCCAAGTGGCTGCACGACGTGCTGGTTCATTCCGGTCTCAAGTCGCGCGTGCTCGACGACATCCGCTCCGAGATCTGGCTCAAGGCCTGGGGCAATCTGTCGTTCAACCCGATCAGCGCGCTTTCCCATGCGACCCTGGTCGACATCTGCAAGTTCGCGGAGACGCGCAAGCTCGCCGCCGACATGATGAAAGAGGCGCAGCAGGTCGCCGAGAAGCTCGGCGTCAAGTTCCGCCACACCATCGACAAGCGCATCGAGGGCGCGGAAGCCGTCGGCGCACACAAGACCTCGATGCTGCAGGACGTCGAGGCTGGACGCTCGCTCGAGACCGAGGCGCTGATCGGCTCGATCCTGGAGATGGCGCGCATGACCAACACGCCCGCGCCCTCGATCGAGGCGGTCTATGCTCTGGTCAAGCTGCTCAACAAGGTGATGGTCAGCGAAGGCGGCGGCGTGCGCGTGGCGAAGGTGGCGTAGGCCCCACCGCCTCACGCGAACTTCGGCAGCACCTTCTCGCTGAACAGACGCAAGCTGCGCATGGTCAGCTCCGGGTCGATCGAGCCCCAGGCGCCGGTGATGACGATGCGCTCGACCTGGGCGATCTCGCGCAGCTCGTGGATCTTGTCGACGACGTACTCCGGCGAGCCGAACAGCAGGCTGCGCGGCTCGACGAACTCGTAGGGCAGGTTCTTGCGCAGCGCCTGGTCCTGCTCCTCGGGCAGCTTCTCGTCTGGATCGAGATAGATGCCGGGCCCGCGCCAGTTCGAGAAATTGAGCGGCTTCATCACGTGCGCCGCCGCCATGTCGCGCGCCTCGTCGCGCGTCTCCGCAACGAAGGTGTCGCGCAAAATGGCCGTGCCGGCGCCGAGCGGCACCTTGCGCCCGACCGAGGCGGCCGCCTCCTGATAGTGCTTGAAGTGGTGCGCGAGCTTCCTGGGCGTCGGCCGCCACATCATGATGTTGAGTGCATTCTTGGCCGCGAACTCGACCGATTTCGGCTCGTCGACCATCTGCCAGAGTGGCGGATGGGGCTGCTGCACGGGCCGCGGCATGAGCTGCATCTGGAGCAGCTCCTTGGTCTCCATGTTGAGGAATTCCGGCGCGTCCTCGGGGACGGCGCGCTCCCAGGTGAAGCCTGGATCGGGGAAGGTGTACTTCTCGCCCTTGAAGGAGAAGTTCTTCTGCGAGAAGGCGAGCTTCAGGATCGCGAGCGTCTCGGCGAACACCTTGTAGTTGTCGGCCTGTTTGCGCGGGTCGGCCATCGGGTTGAGGTTCATGCCCTCGACGCCGTAATTGCCGCGCCCGACGCCCAGCTCGACGCGACCGCCGCTGAACTGGTCGAGCAGCGCCACGTCCTCGGCCAGCCGGAGCGGATGCCAGAAGGTGATGGTCGCCGCGGCAAAGCCGATGCGCAGGCGCTTGGTGCGTGCCGCGATGTCGGCGCCCATCATGATCGGATTCGGCAGTACCTTGCGCTGCCAGAAGCCGAAATGATGCTCGGAGAACCAGATGCTGTCGAAGCCGGACCGGTCGCAGTGGACCGCGATGTCGCGGATGTGATCGACGATCTCGCCATAGGTCTCGTGCTGCCTGAGCGTGGCGGGATTGCACAAATAGCCGAACTTCATGTCCCCCTCTTACCTATCAACACGTCGTGTGATTGATCCGCCGTCACGCCGCCTTCGTCTTGTCGCCGCTCGCCCAGCAACGGCGGCACCAGGAGGCGAGCAGCCGGTTGAACTCGTCGGCGCGGTCATGCATGACGTTGTGCGAGGCCTCGGAGAAGATGTGCATCTCCGCCCCCTGGATGAGCTCCATCAGCTTGACGCCGCGCTCGACCACGACGCCCGCATCGTTGAACGCCCAGATCAGCAGGGTCGGGACGCTCAGATCCTTGAGGTGGGGGAAGATGTATTCGCGCTGCAATCGCTCGCGCTCGAGATAGTTGGAAAGCCCTTTGGGCATGCGCGCGACCAGCTCCATCTGGCCGTTGTCCCGGCTGCGCTGATAGTTCTCGCGCAGGATGCCCTCATAGACGGGATCGGACCGGTGGCTCAGCCGGCCGTTGCAGGCGAGGAAACCCTCGAAGCTGTCGAACTGGCGGCGGTCGTTGTAGGTCGCCTCGGCGACCTTGATCCATTCGGCATCCCTGCCCTCGCCCAGATAGGGTGCGGTGCCGCCGCTGGTGACGATGACGAGGCCGGCCGCGAGCGACGGCTCGACGATCGCGATGCGCGTCGCCATGAAGCCGCCCTCGGAGTGGCCGGCCAGGCAGGCCCGCTCGACGCCGAGCGCCTTGATCGTGGCCAGCGCGTGGTCGACGCGCTCGAGCCGGTTCTTGTAGACGCCGTCCTTGGGCAGCGCCGTCCGCCCCATGCCGATCTGATCGAAGGCGACGACGCGGAACTCGCTTTCGAGCGCTGCGATCGCGCGGAACCACGTCGAATAGGCATCAACGGCGAGCGCCGCACCGTGCAGCAGCACGATCGCCGGCCCCTTGCCGCGATCGATGCAATAGGTCCGGACGCCGCCGACGTCGAGGTAGTGTCCTTCCATATTTCAACTCAGCCTGACCATTTTCACGGGGATAGCGATTGACCCCTTTGTATGACCGTAATACGGTTTTGCACGTTCTGTGAAGGGTCCGCGCGGCTTGCCGTGGCGCCGCCAAACCAATGATATTGCAATGACAGTAAGGAAGAATCCGAACACCCCGCCGTCGCCCTATGCCGTCTGGCAGGAGGGCGAAGGAGTGCCGATCGTGAGCGGCCTGATGGTGGCGGACATCCGCGGCGACCTGCCGACCGCCATGTGGCCGCGCAAGGGCGTCAAGGGCGCCTTCATCAAGCTTCTGGGCGGCGAGGAGTCGATGGATTCGACCATCGTCGACATTCCGCCCCAGGGCCACACCGAGCCCGAGAAATACATGTTCGAGGAGGAGATCGTCGTGCTCAGCGGCCGCGGCGCCACGACGATCTGGCTCGAAGGCGGCAAGAAGCAGACCTTCGAGTGGCAGGAGGGCAGCGTGTTCTCGCCGCCGATGAATTGCTGGCGCCAGCATTTCAACGGCTCGCCCGATCAGAAGGTGCGGCTGCTGACGGTGTCGAACGCGCCGGTCATGTTCAACCTGTTCCGCAGCGCCGACTTCATCTTCAACTGCGACCACGCCTTCAAGGACCGGTTCAGCGGCGAGGAGGACTATTTCAGCGGCAAGGGCCAGGCGCTCCCGGGCATGATCTGGCGCAGCAACTTCATTCCCGACATCAACAGCTTCCGGCTGCAGGACTATTCCAACCGCGGCGCCGGCGGCACCGGCGCGATGTTCGAGATGGCCAACAACACGATCCAATCCCATGTCGCGCAATTCCCGGTCGCGACCTACAAGAAGGCGCACCGCCACGGGCCGGGCGCCCACATCCTGATCCTGTCGGGCGAGGGCTACTCGTTGATGTGGGAGGACGGCCAGCCCAAGGAGAAGCTGGACTGGAAGCCGGGCTCGCTCTTCTCGCCGCCCGACATGTGGTTCCACCAGCACTTCAACTCGGGCCGCGAGCCGGCGCGCTATTTCGCCGTTCACTACGGCTACTGGCGCGTCGTGGTCGAGGACATGGGACCCGAGAGCGGCCACATGTTGGCCGGCAACGAGATCGACTATCCGCAGGAGGACGACGAGGTCTTCCAGATCTTCCAGGCCGAGCTCGCGAAGAACGGCGTCAAGCCCAAGCCTTTGGCCGAATGGCGGAAGTAGGCGCTGGATCAGACAAATCATGAAATCCTCCTCCCCTGCCGAAGGCGGGGGAGGATCGAGGAGGGGGCCCGAAGGGGAAGAAACGCCTAACCACAAGGGCCCCCACCCCTTCGGACCGCTTTGCGGTCCAAACTCCCCCGCCTGCGGCGAGGGAGGGAGTCATCCTGCCGGAGCATCCATTTGCCGCACGATCACGAAGTCGATCACGAGCACGACGAGCGCGGCCACATCCTGTGGAAGCGCGACCGTATCGCGCTGCGCAGCGTCGGCATCGACATCGGCTCGTCGACCTCGCACCTGATTTTCTCGACCCTGATTCTGCGCCGCCAGGGTGCCGTGCTGTCGAGCCGCTTCGAGCTGGCGGAGCGCCGGGTCGACTACGAATCGGGCATCCTGATCACGCCCTTCATCGCTGGCACGTCGATCGACACCGAGAAACTGTCGGCCTTCTTCGAGAAGGCATATGCCGAGGCTGGCATCGGCCCGGCGGATGTCGACACCGGTGCGGTGATCACGACCGGTGACGCCGCGCGCAAGGACAATGCCGAGGCCATCGTGCGCATGTTTTCCGAGCAGGCCGGCAAGTTCGTGTGCGCCAGCGCCGGCCCGCTGCTCGAGGCGAAGATGGCGGCATACGGTTCGGGCGCGGTCGCCCGCTCGGTCGGCAGCGACGCACCGCGCACGGTGCTCAACATCGATGTCGGCGGCGGCACCGCCAAGCTCGCGATCGCGCGGGACGGCCGCATCGTCGAGACCGCCGCGATCAATGTCGGCGCGAGGCTCGTCACCTTCGACGATTCCGAGGTGGTGACCAAGATCGAGAATGCCGCCGCCATCGTGTCGCGCCACCGGGACCTCGGCCTGAAGCTGGGGCAGAAAGCCGATGCCGGCGTCCGACGCAGGCTGGCCGCCGGTCTGGCGCAATCTCTCCTCGAGGTGGCCGCCCGCCGCCCGCTCTCGCCGCTCGCGGCCGACCTCATGATCACGACGCCGCTCACCGCCATCGGCGCGATCGACGCGGTGCAGTTCTCAGGCGGCGTGTCCGAGTACATCTACGGCAGCGAGACTGCGAGCTATGGCGATCTCGGTCCCGTGCTGGCCCAGCAGCTCAAGGAGCTGACGCCGACTGCGCTGGCCGGCGTCCCCGTGGAGACCTCGGCGCAGCGCATCCGTGCGACCGTGATCGGCGCTTCGCAGTTCACCGTGCAGGTCAGCGGCAACACCATTTACATCAGCAACCCGCGTCTGCTGCCGCTGCGCAATCTGCAGGTCGTCACCGTGCGCTTCGAGCCGGGACGACTAACCGCCGCGGCCATCTCGCGCGAAATCGCCAAGGCGCTCGCCGGCGCCGAGGTCACGGAGGGCGAGATGCCGATCGCGCTCGCCATCCATTGGCCGCACGGTCCCGCCTACGCCATGCTCAAGGCGCTGTGCGCCGGCGTCGCCGGGGCGCTCACGCGCACGATCCGCACCGGCGCGCCCATCGTGCTGGTGATCGACAGCGACATCGCGCGGCTGGTCGGCGCCAACCTCGCGCGCGAGATCGCCGGCAATTCCGAGATCATCTGCATCGACGGCGTCCAGCTCCAGGATTTCGACTATGTCGACATCGGCGAGGAGCACGCGGACGCCAAGGTCGTCACCGTCGTCATCAAGTCGCTGGTGTTTACGGGTTAGTTGCACGGCCTGGGACGCCTCTTGGTCGAGCAGGGCTCGACCTGCCGGCGGGGGAGAAGCCATGCCGCGCCGGGATTGACCCGGCTGAAATCTTTGTATTATCGTCATACAAAATAGCCATCGGGGCGGGGCGACAACAAACAGGGCGGAACAGGTCTTGGAGCGTGCCGAACAGCGGATAGCGGCAATCGCCGGGTCGGGGCGAGGCAGCGATCCGGACATGGGGAGATTCGCCGCTCTCCGCGTCCGCTGGGGTCTGCTGGCGCTGCCCGTCATCGCGGTCCTGCTGCTCGCTTTCGGCATGCCAATCGCGTCGATGACGGCGAACAGCCTGTTCAACCATGCCGGGCCGGGACGCGTCGGATCGAACCTCACGCTGGTCAACTACATCAACTTCGCGACCGATCCCTACTATCTCGGCATCCTGGTCGACACCTTCGCGCTCGGCTTCGTGGTGGTCAGCATCTGCACGGTGCTGGGATACCCTGTCGCCTACTTCCTTGCACGCACCCACTCGCGCTGGCGCGGCGTGCTGATGTTCCTGGTGATCGCGCCGCTGCTGGTCAGCGCGGTGATCCGCAATCTCGGCTGGATACCCCTGCTCGGCACCAATGGATTCGTCAACTGGGCGCTCCAGGCGCTCGGACTGACCGACCGGCCGATTGCACTGGTCAATAACTTCCTCGGCGTGGTGATCGGCACCACGCACGCGTTGCTGCCTTTCATGATCCTGATGCTGACCACGGTGATCCAGCGCATCAACCCGCAGATCGAGGAGGCCGCGGTCAATCTTGGCGCCACGCCGTGGAAGAACTTCACCCAGGTCGTGCTGCCGCTCAGCATGCCCGGGCTGATCGGCGGCTATCTCATCGTCTTCACCATCACGATCAGCTCCTACACGACACCCGCCATGCTGGGCGGCCACCGTGTCACCGTGATGTCGACCTTCGTCGCCCAGCAGATCAGGTTCGTGCTGAACTATGCGTTCGGCGCCACCTGCGCGGTGGTGCTCATGGCCGTCGCGATCGCGCTTACCGTCATGGCGACGCGCCAGTCCGAGCGGGGGTCATGATGTGGACCCTCTTGAACCGCGCGATCATCGTGTTCGTCTTCGTCTTCCTGCTGCTGCCGCTGGTTTTCGTGGTCGTCACCTCGTTCGGCGACGCGGCGATGACCTTTCCGCCACGGTCTTTCTCGCTGGAGTGGTACGGGGCCATTCCCCAGCCCTTCATCACCGGCCTGAAGGTGAGCCTGATCGTCGGCGGCTCGACGGCGTTCATTGCGGCGGTGGTCGGCACCGGCGCGGCTCTCGCCATCACGCGCGGACGCTTTCGCGGGCTCAAGATCCTCGCCATGTTCTGCCTGCTGCCGCTGATGGTGCCGTCGCTCGTCATTGCCGTGGCGCTGTTCCAGTTCACCGGGATTCTGTGGGACATCGCCCGGATCGAGATCGGCGGCACGCTGATCGGCCTCATCCTCGGTCACACCGCGATCGCCATTCCCTACGTCGTGCGCGCGGTCATCGCCGGGCACGCCCATTTCGATCCGACGCTCGAGGAGGCAGCGCTCAATCTCGGCGCCAGCAAGTGGCGCACGCTGTTGAGCATCACGCTGCCGGTGCTGATTCCCGGCATCGTCTCCGGCGCCGTGTTCGCCTTCCTCGTCTCGTTCGACGACGTGCCGATCGCCCTGTTCATGGGCGGCGACGAGGCGACGACGACGATGCCCGTCAAGATCTTCACCTCGATCGAATACAGCATGAAGCCCGACGTCATGGCCGTGTCCGCGCTGGTGATCTACGTGTCGCTGGCGCTGATGATCCTGCTCGAGAAGACCCTGGGGCTCGAGCGCTTCTTCGGCACGGGCCGCGCGTAGCCAACGAGTTCACCCTTTTGTGACAAGGAGGACCACGTCATGAAGCGCCTGTTACTTGCAGCAGCAGGACTGCTGTCGCTCACGCTGGCCACGACGGCCGGCGCCCAGCAAGTCACGCTCCGCGTCGCGTGCTATGGCGGACTGTTCACCGAATCGCAGCAGAAGTTCGGCGGTTCGCTGTTCTCGACGCGAACCGGCATCAAGATCGAGTGGATTGATGGCAATCCCGAGGATCACCTCGCCAAGCTGATCGCCAGCCGCGGCCGGGCGGCGCCCTTCGACATCGTCTATCTGGAGGAGTCGAACCAGGCGCGCGCCGCCGAGGCGGGCATGCTGATGAAGCTCGACCCGAAGGTCGTCACCAACCTCGCCCATCTCTACCCGCAGGCCCAGAACAGGGAGGGCTACGGGCCCGCCATGCTGTTCTGGTCGGTCGGCATCTCCTACAACGCCAAGGTCTTTGCCGAGCAGGGCATTCCCGAGCCGAAGTCGTGGCTCGATCTGTGGCATCCCAAGCTCGAGCGGCGCTTCGCCTTCCCGGACATCGCGCAGGGCACCGCGACCGATCTGATCATCGGCACGGCACGCGCGCTCGGCGGCAACGAGCGCAACACCGACGCGGCCTTCGACAAGCTGGGCCAGGCCAAGCCGCTCTACTTCTACACCTCGTCCTCCGACCTGCGCGCCAAGTTCCGCGCCGGCGACGTGTGGGCCGCGGTGTGGAACAACGGCCGGTCCTGGGGAATGATCGACGAGGGCTTCCCGCTCAAATTCGTCTATCCCACGGAAGGCGGCCACGGAAAGCTGTCGACCATCGACGTCGTCACCGGGACCAAGCACCCCAAGGAAGCCATGATGTTCATCAACCAGGTGCTCGACCCGCTGACCCAGCTGGGTCAGGCCAATCAGATTCCCTATGGCCCGACCAACAAGCTGCTGGCGCCGGTGCTGGCGGCCTATCCCGACCTCGCGCAGAAATTCCCGGCGTCGCCGGAAGCGCTGGAGAAGCTCTACGTGCCCGACGTCAAGGCGGTGAACGACAACTACTCCAAATGGGTCGATCAGTGGAACCGCAAGGTCAAGAAGTAGCACTTCCAGGTTGATCCATGTCTGAAGTCCGCCTCGACGGCGTCTCGCGCCTCTACGACCGCGTGGTCGCCGTCGACAATGTCAGCCTGACGGTCGCGGAGGGTGAGTTCCTCACCCTCCTCGGCCCGAGCGGCTGCGGCAAGACGACGACTCTGCGCATGGTCGCCGGCTTCATCACGCCGTCCGGCGGCGCGATCTACATCAAGGGCGCCGATGTGACCCGCGTGCCGGCCAACCGGCGCGACACGGGCATGGTGTTCCAAAGCTACGCGCTCTTCCCGCACCTGACCGTCCAGGACAATGTCGGCTTCGGCCTGAAGATGCGCGGCATCAGGGGCTCCGAGGCGACGGCCCGCATCACTGAGGCATTGCGCCTGGTCAAGCTCGAGCAGCTCGCCGAGCGCTATCCGCGCCAACTCTCGGGTGGTCAACAGCAGCGCGTCGCGCTCGCGCGCGCCGTGGTGATCCGGCCCCAGGTGCTGCTGATGGATGAGCCTTTGGGCTCGCTCGATCTCAAGCTGCGCCAGGAGCTCCAGGTGCAGATCCGCAATGTCCAGCGCGAGCTGGGCATCACGACGATCTATGTCACCCATGACCAGGGCGAGGCGCTGAGCCTGTCGGATCGCGTCGCCGTCATGCGCGACGGACGGATCAGCCAGCTCGACCCGCCGGACAAGCTCTACAGCCGGCCGGCCAGCGCCTTCGTCGCCAACTTCGTCGGCCGCACGAATTTGCTGCCCGTCGAGATCGTTGGCGATGGGGACGCCGGCTACCACGTCAAGTCATCTGCGTCACCGGATCTGACATTCGCCGTCGGCACGCGCGAGGGCGATGCGCGGCGGCCCGGCGAGAGGTGCCTCCTGGGTTTTCGCCCCGAGAGCACCACGCTGGCCCCCGCCGACGGCAACCGGCTCACGGCACGGGTCGACGATATCCGCTACTTCGGCGCGGTCCGCTCGGTCGCGCTGACGACCGCATTGGGCAATGTGATGGAGATCGATTTGCCCGCGGGAGCTGCGGCACCCGCGCGCGGCGATCAGGTGACGATCGGCTGGCGGCCGGCCGACTGCTTCCTCGTCCCAGTCGACGACTGAGCGCCGAGCCGGCAGGCTTGATGTCGCGATTTTATCGCGACTTCAAGCCTGGAACCACCTCTCCACGGCATAGAGCACGGGCACTTCCTTGTTCTCCTTCGAGAACCCGTCCTGCTTGCCGCCCTTTTCGTTGACGCGCTGCGACCTGAGGAACGTGCCCGCATCGAGCGCGCCGATGCGCAGCATGACCAGGGACTCGCTCTCGTGCGCATGGAAGCGGTAGAGGGCGCCCTTGGGAATGAGAATGCCCTGGTAGCGGGTCAGCTCGGCGATCACCCGGTCTTCCGGCCCGTAGAAGGTCGCCGAGCCCTGGAGCACGACGAAGGCGTGGTCTTCGTGCTGATGCGCATGGAGCGCGTTCTCGCCGCCGCCCGCATAGGCCTTGAGCACGATCGTCATGCCCTCGGTCGAGGCGAGCGGCAGGTCGACGCGGCCCTGGGTCGGGAGCTGCACGCGCAAGCCGAAGACGGTCGGCGTCCTGCGCTGGGACAGGTCGCGGAGCGCCTGGTTGTATTCCTCGCCGTCGCGCGCCGGCTTGCCCCAATAGATATCGTCCATGGCTGGCCTCCTCGTCGTGTCGCGCGCCCGTTTAGAGCCCGTAGAGCGCCTTCGCGTTGTCGTAGAACAGCTTGCGCTTGGCCACCTCGCCGAGATCGGTCCGCGCCCGGAGCGCCGCGATATTGTGCGGAAACTCGTTATCCCAATGCGGGAAATCCGAAGCGTAGCAGAGCCGGTCCTCGCCGAGGTAGTCGACGGTCGCGGGCAGCAGCTTCTCGCCTGCTTCGACAGTGAAATAGATCGGGTGGTTGGCGACGCAGTCGCTCGGCTTGTGCTTGAGGTCGGGCGTCTCGACCTCGCCGCGCTTCTCCCAATGCTCGTCCATCCGGTCGAGCCAATAGGGAACCCAGGTCGCGCCGACTTCGGTGAAGCCGAGCTTGAGTTTCGGGAAGCGCTCGGGCACCCCCTGATAGAGGATGCTGGTGAGCTGGATCATGACGCCGACCGGAAAGGCGACGGTGTGGATCTCGGAGAAGGTTGTGAACTGGCCGCAGCCGAACTCCCACGACCCGTTGCGCGTGCCGTGGATGACGATCGGCACGCCGAGTTCCTGCGCGGCCGCCCAGATCGGATCATAGCTGCGGTCGCCCAAGGGTGCGCGCAGTCCGGCCGATTTGATGTGCCCGCCGACCATGCCGAGCTCGGTCACGGCGCGGCGCAGCTCGCGCGCCGCCTCCTTGGGATCCTGCGGCGGGATCATGGCGACACCGCGCAGCCGCTTGGTCTTCCGGCCGAACTCCTCGGCGAAGTAGTTGTTGTAGGCCCGACAGATCGCCACGGCGAAATCCGGCTCGGGCATGTGCGTGACGCTGACATGCGACGGATACTCGACCGTCGTCTCGATGCCATGCTTGTCCATCTCGGCGAGCCACTCGTCGAGGTCGCTCGCCGGGTAGCCCTTGCGATGATAGAAGCCGTACTTGCCCGACAGCGTCGAATCCCAAGTCTCGTGCATGGTGATCGAGCCGCGCCGCTTGTCCCAGGGCGCCTCGAGATAGGTCTTCATGCGGTCGAGATCGTCGATGATGTGACCGTCGGCATCGATGATCCGGTGTGCGGCGGGCATGAGCCTTCTCGTCGTCTGAATGCAATGTGAAAAGACTACATCCGGCAACGGGCGATGCAATGCCCGACATCGGACTTCATCGCAATACGATGGGCTCGCCTTGTCCCGCAACGACTGCCGCTCTAAGGTCCGGCCGCATGCGCGACAATCCCCGACTGCTCATCGTCAATCACAAGCCCGAGGCGTTCCTGCCGATGATCCGCGCCAAACTGGCGGAGCAGGACATTGCCGTGTGCAGCCATGCGCGCGATCTGCCGGCGACGATCGCGCAACACCGGCCGGACATCGCTTTCGCCACGCGCATGCCCGGCACGACGCCGGCCGACTATGCGCCGCTGTGCACGGCCCCGAGTGTCCGCTGGATACAGGCGTGCAATGTCGGCATCGAGCATCTGGGCGATTGGGATCCGCGCATCATCGTGACGAACTGTGCAGGCGTGCTGAGCGATTTCAACGCCGAATACATCTTCGGCGCGATCATGTCGGTCAATGCCGGCTTCGCCCTCTATCGCGATCAGCAGAAGCAGCGCCAATGGCAACCGCACGAGCGGCGGGGCTTACGCGACCAGACGGTGCTGATCATCGGGCTCGGCGCCATCGGTGGCCGCGTCGCGACGCGCGCCAAGGCCTTCGGCATGCGCGTGATCGGCATCCGCGCCCATGTCCGGCCGACCGAGCACGTCGACGAGGTCCTGCCGCTCGAGGCACTGCCCAGCGCCATGCCTAGGGCCGATTTCATCGTCGTCATCGTGCCGGTCACAGCAAGCACGCGCGGCCTGGTCGGCGCACGGCTCCTCGACCTCGCCAAGCCTGGCGCGGTCCTGGTCAATGCGGCGCGCGGCGGAATCGTCGACGAGGCGGCACTCGCCAATTGCCTCAAATCGGGCCGGCTCAAGGCCGCAGTCATTGACGTCTTTGCCGAGGAACCGCTGCCGGCGGACAGCCCGCTCTGGGGCATCGACAACCTTCACATCACGCCGCACATATCCGGCACGGTGACGGATTGGCGCGAACGCTGGACGGCGTTCTTCCTGGAGAACCTCGAGCGCTTCCGCACCGGTCAGCCGCTCAGCAACGTCGTCGACCCGGCGCGGCGCTACTGAAGTCACTTCGCTGCAGCCGCGAAGGTCCCACGGCGATCACCCCGCCCCGCCTTCCCCGCAAGGGGAAGGGTTAGAGCGAGGGGTCGTTCCGCCAGTC
>VGDO01000031.1 GCA_016869645.1 Alphaproteobacteria bacterium | reverse complement strand
ATCGACCGCAGGCACGGCGGCCATCACGGCATGCTGGGCGCGGGTCAGGCGTTCGGCGGCGGCGCGCCGGTCGATCGTCGTCACCTCGCCAGCGCTGACGACCTGCCGACCGTCGACGAATACGTCGCGCACGGCGCGGTCGGCGGCGGAAAAGACCAAGCCGCGCAGCGGATCGCGCGCCGGCTGCATGGCGGGATGATCGAGGTCGACCAGAACGAGGTCGGCCTTGGCGCCCGGAGCAATGCGCGCGAGATCGTCGCGGCCGAGCGCAGTCGTGCCGCCTACCGTGGCGGCGTGGAAAGCATCGGCGAGCTCGACCAGGTGGACGTCGCACGAGGCGATGCGCGACAGCACGAGAGCGGTGCGCAGCTCCTCCAGCATGTTGTGCGGCTGGGTGTCCGTGCCGAGCGCCATATTGATGCCAGCGCGGACGTAAGCGCCGAAGCTCTCCATGGTCTGGCCATAGCGCGAGAACACGGTCGGGCAATGCGCGACCGAAGTTTTCGTCTCGGCGAGCAGGGGAACATCGCGCCGGGACCACCAGCCGACCCAGGATTGACTGTCGACGAACATGGCGTGGCCGAGCAGGGTGTGCGGACCGAGCAATCCGATATCGGCCAGCCATTGCACAGGCGACTTGCCGTGACGCCGCGCCATCTCCTGGAATTCGACAACCGACTGGCTGCAATGGACCGTCAGAGGTAGGCCGCGCTCGACGGCGGCGGCGAGGCTATCGCGCAGGAGCGACTCGCTGCACGTGTCGACCTGGGCGGGCGAGACCATTCCCGAGAGGCGGCCCGAGGGATGCCGTGCGGCCGCGTCGACGACGGCAAGCGCCGCGGTGAAGGCGCGCCGACCGGCCGCCTCGTCCCACTCGTATTCGACCTGGTTTCCCCTGCGCACGACCCAGCGGGCCGATCGATACATGGGGGCGGCGACGGCGCGGATGCCGGTTGCCGCAAGCCCGTCGAGCCAGCCCTCGTAGGGCACGGCAAGATCGACGACCGTGGTTCCGCCGGACAGCAGGATCTCAGACACGGCCATGTCGGTTGCCGCACGGAAGCCCGCGACATGACCCTGGTCCGGGCTCATGGAATGGCCGACCAGGAAAACGGACTTCAGGTCATAGAGCGCGCTCATGTAGAGCGCCGGGTTGCCGAGCTCCTCGGTGATGCCGCGGCCGATGTTCTCGGACATGCAATGCGTGTGCACGTTGACCATGCCGGGCATGACCAGGCGGCTCGCGCCGTCAATGGCGACGTCGACCTGGCCGGCGAAGCCGGGACCGGCGTGGACGATGCGGTCGTCCTTGAAGGCGATGTCGACGTTGCGCCGGTAGACGTGACGCCGGGCGGTGGCGTCCCACAAAATCGCCCAGCCGGCGTTCCTGATGACGGTCGTGGTCATGTCGGTGGCGTCTCCTTGGCGCAGCGATTGGTCATGCCGCCGCCTCGCGCAGATGGCAGGCGACGAAATGGCCGGGCTTGGCCTGGCGCATCTGGGGCTCCTCCGCCCGGCAGCGCGCTTCTGCATAGGGGCAGCGCGTGTGGAAACGGCAGCCCGACGGCGGGTTGATCGGGCTAGGCACGTCGCCCGTAAGGATGATGCGCTTGCGCTGCACCTGCGGGTCGGGAACAGGTGCAGCCGACAGCAACGCCTCCGTGTAGGGATGCAGCGGGTTGGCAAACAGGCTCCGCTTGTCGGTAAGCTCGACGATCTTGCCCAGATACATCACCGCGATGCGGTGGCTGATGTGCTCGACGACCGCAAGACCATGGGCGATGAACAGGTAGGACAGGCCGAACTCCTTCTGCAGGTCCATCAGCAGGTTGATGACCTGGGCCTGGACCGAGACGTCGAGTGCGGAGACCGGCTCATCGCACACGATCAGACGCGGATTGAGGGCCAGCGCGCGCGCAATGCCGATGCGCTGGCGCTGGCCACCCGAGAATTCGTGCGGAAAGCGCCGCATCTGCTCCGGCTGCAGTCCGACCTTGCCGAGGACGCCGGCGACGCGCTCCTCGAGCTCGCTACCGCGGGCGAGACCATAGTTGCGCAACGGCTCGCCGACGATCTGGCCGACCGACATGCGCGGATTGAGCGATGAGTAGGGGTCTTGGAACACCACCTGGAGCTCGCGCCGGTAGGGCCTCATGCCCTGGCGGCTCAAGCGGTCAATGCGCGTACCGCGCAGCTTGATGGTGCCGGCGGTCGGCTGGATCAGGCCGAGGATTGCCTTGCCGGCCGTCGACTTGCCGCAGCCGCTTTCGCCGACGAGACCGAGCGTCTCACCCGCTCCCAGCGTGAAAGAGATGCCGTCGACGGCGTAGACCTGGCCGACGGTGCGGCCGAGCAGTCCCTTGCGGACGGGGAAGTGCTTCCGCAGACCTTCGACCTCGAGCAGAGGCGCCGCAGGCGTCGGCGCAGCATTCGCGGCAATCGGGTCGGTCATGCCGCGGCTAGCCGGTCGGCCTCGAAGCAGGCCACGATATGGCCTGCGGCGCGGGCGGCCAGGTCGGGCGCCTCGCGCCGGCAGCGCTCGGTCGCATGGGCGCAGCGCGGCGCGAAGGCACAGCCGACGATGGCCTGCGACAGCGAAGGCACGGTACCGGCGATTTCGGCCAGGCGGCGCTCGACGCCGTCGAGCGAGGAGCCGAGCCGCGGCACCGACGCCATCAGGCCGCGCGTGTAGGGATGTAGCGGCCGGGCGAACAACTCGACCACCGGCGCCTCCTCGACCTTGCGGCCGGCATACATGACGACGACCCGCTGGGCCATCTCCGCGACTACGCCGAGGTCGTGGGTGATCAGCACGATCGCCGCACCGGTCTTCGCCTTGAGCTTGCGCATAAGGTCGAGGATCTGCGCCTGGATGGTGACGTCGAGCGCGGTGGTTGGCTCGTCGGCGATGAGCAGCTTGGGATTGCAGGCAAGCGCCATGGCGATCATGACGCGCTGGCGCATGCCGCCGGACAGCTGGTGGGGATATTCGTGAATGCGCCGCTCGGGCTCGGCGATGTGGACGAGGCGCAGCATCTCCACGGTGCGTGCCTCGGCTGCATCGGAATCGAGGCCTTGGTGCAGGGTCAGCGTCTCGCCGATCTGCCGACCGACCGTGAGCACGGGATTGAGGCTGGTCATCGGCTCCTGGAAGATCATCGAAATCTCGTTGCCGCGAATCCGCCGCATGGCGGCCTCGTCGAGCCCGGCGAGGTCGACGCCTTGAAAACGAATGGTGCCGGCGACGATGCGGCCGGGCGGATTGGGGATCAGGCGCAGGATCGACAGCGCAGTCACACTCTTGCCGCAGCCCGATTCGCCGACGATCGCCAGCGTCTCGCCGGGGGCGACGGCGCACGACACGCCGTCGACCGCGCGCACAACGCCGTCGCGTGTGAAGAAATGCGTTTTGAGAGCGTCGATTTCCAACAGCGGGCCGTCCGCATCCATGCCGGCGCTCCTACATGCGGCGCGCCAGACGCGGATCGAGCGCGTCGCGCATGCCGTCGCCGACCAGGTTGACGGCCAGCACGGTGATCGACAGGAAGATGCTCGGGAACAGGATGATGTAGTAGGCGATCTGGAAGATGCTGCGGCCCTCGGCGATGATGTTGCCCCAGCTCGGGACGTTGGGAGGCGTGCCGGCGCCGATGAAGCTGAGGATGGCCTCGGTGATCATCGCCGAAGCGCAGATGTAGGTTGCCTGTACGAGCAGCGGCGCCATGGTGTTGGGTAGGATGTGGCGGACCAGCGTGTTGACAAAGCTGGTGCCGGACGCTTCGGCCGCCTCGACGAAGGGCTGCTCGCGCAGGCTGAGCACGAGGCTGCGCACCAGGCGGGTGACGCGCGGGACCTCGGCGATGGTGATGGCGAGAATGACGTTCTCCACGCTGGCCTTGGTCAGCGCCATGAGCGCGATCGCGAGCAAGATCGGCGGAATAGACATCAGCCCGTCCATCACGCGCATGACGATCGAATCGGCAAGCCGTACGAATCCGGTGAGCAGCCCGATGGCGAGTCCGATGAGCGCGCTGAGGATGGCGACGCTGAGTCCGACGACGAGCGAAATGCGGGTGCCGTAGACGACGCGGCTGTAGACGTCGCGACCCAGCATGTCCGTGCCGAACCAGTAGACCTCCGAGGGCTTGCGCAGACGACGCGCCGGCGACAGGGCTTGCGGGTCGATCGTGCCGAGATAGGGCGCGAACAAGGCCGTCATGACGACGAGGACGAGCAGGGCGCTGCCGATCGCGATCGTCGGATGCCGGCGCAGGAACTCCCAGATCCGTGCGAGACGCGACGCGGGCGGGGTGAGCGGGACGTCGACGGCAGCCACACTCATCCGATCAATACCGGATGCGCGGGTCGAACAGCGTATAGCTGATGTCGACCATCAGGTTGATCAGCACATAGACCAGTGAGAACAGCAGAATTACGCCCTGGATGATCGGGTAGTCGCGGCGCAGGATTGCGTCGACCGTGAGCCGGCCGATGCCAGGGATGGCGAACACCGTCTCGGTCACGACCACGCCGCTGATCAGAAGCGCGATGCCGATGCCGATCACGGTCACGATCGGCACCGCGGCGTTCTTCAGCGCGTGTCCGATCAGCACCTGGTCGGTCGCCAAGCCCTTGGCATGGGCGGTGCGGATGTAGTCCTGGCTTAGCACCTCGAGCATGCTGGCACGCGTGATGCGCGCGATCAGCGCCATGTAGACCATGCCCAGCGCGATCGACGGCAGCACCAGGTGCTCGAGCATGACCCCGACGCCTTCCGACATGCTCTTGTAGCCCTGGACCGGCAGCCATTCGAGCGCCTGCGAGAACAGCATCACCAGGAGATAGGCAACGACGAAGACCGGCACCGAGAACCCGGCGACCGCGAACGCCATCACCGCGCGGTCGACCCAGGTCCCGACGCGCCAGGCCGCGATCACGCCCATCGGCACGGCGAACACCACGGTCACCAGCAGCGTGCACAGTGACAGCATCAGGGTCGGCTCGACGCGCTGGCCGATCAACCGGGTGACCGGCAGATTGGTGAAGATCGAGATGCCGAGGTCGCCGCGCAACACACCCCACAGCCAGGTGAAGAACCGGACATGGAACGGTTCGTCCAGACCGAGCTTGGCGCGGATACGCTCGATGTCCTCGTTGGTGGCGAGGTCGCCGGCGATGATGACGGCGGGATCGCCGGGCGTCAGGTAAAGCAGCGAAAAGACGAAAAGGGCGACCACCCCCATGACGGGAATGGTCGCCAGCAGGCGCCGGACGATGTAGGCGAACACGTACGATCGTCTGTCCGGCCTAGCTGCCTACTTCTTCTCGACGTTCCACAGGAAGGCCACGGGGGCGACGATGATGCCCTCGACGTTCTTGCGGAACGCGGTCGGCAGGATGAACTGCGCGGTCGGGATGTAGGGCACCGACTCGAAGGCGCGCGCCTGCATCTGGGCGGCGACCTTCTTTTGGGTGTCGAGGTCGGGCGCGTCGAACCAGGCGTTGCGCAGCTTCTCCATTTCCGGATCGGTCGGCCAGCCGAACCATGCCGGGCCGCCATGACCGCGGATCGCGGCGTTTTGCGCAGGGGTGGCGAGGTCGGGGCCGACCCACCAGGTGTGGAAGATGCTCCAGCCTCCGCGCTCGAGCGGCTCCTTGGACGAGCGTCGCGTGATGAGTGTGCCCCAGTCGCTGGCGGCGAGCTCGACATTGAGGCCGAGCTTGCGCAGCAGCTCGGTCGTGAGCAGCCCCTGTGCGTGCACGATCGGCTGGTCGGTGGCCGACAGGATGACGATTTTCTCGCCCTTGTAGCCTGCCTCCTTGATCAGCGCCTTGGCCTTGTCCATGTCGCGCTTGCCCAGCAGGACCTGCGTGCCGACGTCGCTCGCCATCGGCGTGCCGCAGGTGAAGTAGCTGGCGCAGATCTTGCCGTTCTTGGCGTCACCCGCGATCGCCAGCATGTAGTCGTTCTGGTCGACGACGTGGAGCAGCGCCTGGCGCATCTTCACGTTGTCGAACGGCGGCAGCGTGTGGTTGAACCGGATCATGCCGAGCGATCCCAGGGGATCGATGTTCTCGACCTTGATGTCTTTGTTCTTGTTGAGCAAGGGAACGAGGTCGACCGGCACCTGCTCCCACCAGTCGACCTCGCCCTTGTCGATGGCGGCCGCCGCGGTCGCGGTGTCGGGAATGTAGAGCCACTCGACACGGTCGACCTTGGCGACCTTGCCGCCCGATGCCCAGCTCGGCGGCTCCTTGCGCGGCACATAGTCGGTGTTCTTGACATAGACCACTTTGTTGCCCGGCACCCATTCGTTGGCGACGAACTTGAACGGGCCGGACCCGGTCGCGTCTTTGATCTGCTCGTTGGGATTAGTGTTGGCGATCCGCTCGGGCATGATGAACGGCGTGTTGCTCGACGGCTTCGACAGCGCCTCGAGGGTGAGCGCGAAGGGCTGCTTGAGCACGATCTTGAAAGTCTTGGCGTCGACTGCCTCCATCGCGGCTGTGCGCTCTATCAAGGTCTGGCCGATGACGTCACGCGCGCCCCAGCGCTTGATCGAGGCGATCACGTCGGCTGGCCGCACGGGCTGGCCGTCGTGGAACTTGAGGCCGTCGCGCAGTGTGAACGTGTAGGTCAGCTTGTCGGCGCTGACCGACCAGCCCTCGGCCATCTGCGGCTTGACGTTGAACTTCTCGTCCACGGCAAGCAGGGTGTCGTAGACCATGTAGCCGTGGTTGCGCGTGATATAGGCCGTAGTGAAGATCGGATCGAGAATGCGCAGGTCGGCCTGCGGTATGAACTTGAGCGTCTTGCCCGCGGACTGGGCCAGCGCGCCGGATGCGCCTGCCGCGATCGCTGCCGCGATCGCAGTCACACCCAGCAGGGCCTTGATCGGATGGGTCATGGTATCAGCCTCCTTGGTCCGGCAGCTTGGCCGCCGATTGTTCTGGTCTTCGCCCGACGGGCGAGTGGCCGGCGCCGTCGCCCGCACGGCCGTGTCTGAGCCTAGCAAGGGCCGGGCCAAACCGGGACTCAAAAAGCGCCGCCCCCGCGCAGGAAATCAAAGTCGCAGCCCTGATCGGCCTGCAGCACGTGGTCCATGTAGAGCTTGCGGTAGCCGCGCGTCGGCGCCGAGGGCCGCGGCGGCAACGCATTGCGCCGCCGGCCGAGCTCGTCCTCGGCGACCATCAACTCGATGCGCCGGTCGCGCACGCTGAGCTTGATGCGGTCGCCGGTCCTGACCAGCGCCAGCGGCCCGCCGTCGGCGGCCTCGGGCGTCACGTGCAGCACGATCGTGCCGAAGGCCGTGCCGCTCATGCGCGCGTCGGAGATGCGCACCATGTCCTTGACGCCCGCCTTGGCGAGCTTGCCCGGGATCGGCAGGTAGCCCGCCTCGGGCATGCCGGTGCCGCTCTTGGGCCCGGCGTTCTGGAGCACGAGGAAATCCTGCGGCGTGACGTCGAGTCCGGGATCGTCGATGCGCGCCGACAGGTCTTCGAGCGAGCTGAACACGACGGCGCGGCCCTCGCTCTCGAACAGCTTGGGATCGGCCGCAGAACGCTTGAGGATGGCGCCGCGCGGTGCCAATGAGCCAAAAAGCGCCACCAGCCCGCCATAGGGCAGGAAGGGTTCGCTGCGTGGCCTGACGATGTTGCGGTCGACATATCCCGCCGGCGCCGACAGGCGCTGGCCCAGGGTCTCGCCGGTCACGGTCATGCAGTCGAGATGCAGCAGCGGCTGCAGCTCGCGCAGCACGGCGCCGACGCCGCCCGCCGCGTTGAAATCCTCCATGTAGTACTGGCCGGTCGGCTTGAGGTCGACCAGGACGGGCGTCGTGTCGCTGAGCTCGTTGAGGCGCTTCAGCGAGATCTCGATGCCGCGCCGGCCGGCGACGGCCGCCAGATGGATGATCGCGTTGGTCGAGCCGCCGATCGCCAGCAGCATGCGCAGCGCATTCTCGACCGATTGCGGCGTGATGATCCTGTCCGGCGTGAGGCGGCTCTTGGCGAGTGCCATGGCCGCGGCACCGGACGCCTCGGCGGCGCGCAACCGGTCGGCATGGACGGCGGGAATGGCGGCGGTGCCCGGCAGCGCCATGCCCAGGGTCTCGGCGATGCACGCCATGGTGCTGGCCGTGCCCATGACGGCGCAGGTGCCGGCGGTGACCGCGAGGTTGCCCTCAATGGCACGGATGCGCAGCGCGTCGATCGTGCCAGCGCGAAACTGCGCCCAGAAGCGCCGACAATCCGTGCAGGCGCCCAGGCGCTCGTTCTCGAAGCGCATGGCCATCATCGGCCCGGCGATGAGCTGGATCGCGGGCACGTTGGCAGAGGCGGCCCCCATGAGCTGGGCCGGCACCGTCTTGTCGCAGCCGCCGACCAGCACGACGGCGTCGAGCGGCTGGGCGCGTACCATCTCCTCGGTGTCGATCGACATGAGGTTGCGGTACATCATGCTGGTCGGGTTGAGGTAGACCTCGCCCAGCGACACCGTCGGAAAATCGAGCGGCAATCCGCCAGCCGCGAGCACGCCGCGCTTGACCGCATCGATCAGCTCGGGGAAGTGGCGGTGGCAGTTGTTGATGCCGCTCGCCGAATTGGCGATGCCGATCACCGGCCGCTGCAGCATGGTCTCCGAATAGCCCATCGAGCGCGCGAAGGAGCGGCGCAGATAGAGTGAAAAATCGGGATCGCCGTAGTTGGTCAGGCCGCGCGCGAGGCCGATGGGGTTGTCGGTGGTCATGGTGCTCCGTGTTTCACTGAGGTTCGGTCATGTGAATTCATCGCTGGAATCAGGGCCCAATCCAAAGCGCTTCCCCTCACCCTCCCGCTTCGCGGGCCCCTCCCTCTCCCCCAAGGAGAGGGGATAGCAAGGGAGCACTCCGTACAAACCCTCTCCTTGGGGGAGAGGGTAGGGTGAGGGGAAGCGTTCAAGGCAGCGAGTCATGCATTCAGGTCGTCAACATCGCTGATCACTCCGCCGCCTTGGCATCGTGGCGGCGGACGCGGTGGCGGTTGGCGTTCTTGTAGCCGAGCGCATCCTCGGCGATGAGGATGCGCTGCACATTGGCGGCACCTTCGCCGACATTGAGCATGTTGATGTAGGCCGTGAAGTACTGGACCTTGTATTCGTCGGCCAGCGCATAGCCGCCATGGATCTCGGCAACCGCCTGCGCGGCGTGCCGTGCGGCCTGGGAGGCGAGGTACTTGGCGCGCGCGGCGGCCCGCGTCGCGGGCTCGCCCTGGTCCATCAGCCAGGCCATGCGCTGGGTCATCAGGCGCGCGGCCTCGACGTTCACGGACATGTCGGCGATCAGGTGCTGGATCATCTGGTAGCGTCCGAGCGCATGGCCGCCGACCACGCGCTCCGTGGCATAGCCGGTCGAGGCATCGAGGCAGGCCTGGGCCAGGCCGACGAGGCGCGCCGCGACGGTCAGCCGGCCATAGTCGAGTGCGTTCATCGCGACCTTGAAGCCTTCGCCTTCCTGACCCAGCCGGTTCTCGACCGGCACCTCGAAATCCTCGAGGAAGACGGCGTTGCTGCGCAGGATCGAGGACAGCGACTTCATCGGGATCGGGTTGGCGGTGAAGCCCTTGCCCGATTTGGGCTCGACAATGAAGGCGGTGACGCCGCGATGACCTGCCGACGGGTCGGTCTTGGCGAACAGCACGCCGGCGTCGCAGGCGTCCGCGAAGGTGATCCACATCTTCGAGCCGTTGAGCACGTAGCGGTCGCCCTTGCGCTCGGCTCGCGTCTTCATCGAGCCGGCAGCATCGGATCCGCCGCCTGTCTCGCTCAGCGCGAACATGCCGATCTTGCGGCCGGCGATCAGATCGGGCACGAAGCGCCGGATCTGCGCCTCGCTGCCCCAGTTGAGGATAGTGAAGGGGCAGGTCATGGCCTGCATGTTCATGCAATAGCCGAACTCGGGCCGGAACCTGCTGATCTCCTCGGCGATCACGGCGACCGCGAGGAAGCCGAGCGCCGAGCCGCCGACCGATTCCGGGAAGGCCGCGCCGAACAACCCGGCCTCGCCCATCTTGCGCACGAGGTCGCGCGGGAATTCGCCCCGGTGCTCGCGCTCGGCCATGACCGGCTCGATCTCCGCGGCGATCAGGCGGCGCACGCTGTCGCGCACGTCGTTCAAATGAGAGGGCAGCTCGAAATCCATCGGCGCCGAGGATAGCCGGTCGGCGGGGACAGGGCAAAAGCGGAGACGCACTGGGATTGGGCACCGTAGGGGCTCAGCATGCTGAGTCCTACATGCATCGAACCCATTGTTTTTGGATGCGGCAGGCGGCAAAATGCGCGACCAATCCAGTGAAAGCGGGGAATATGGCATGGCGCGCGGTGGCAGCGGAAAGCGGAAATCGGCACAATCGATCAGAAGCCTGGCCGAGCAGGGCGTGCGCTACGGCCTGGCGAGCTACGTCGACATCCATGGCCGCAGCAAGGCCAAGTGCGTGCCGATCGATCATTTCGACCGCATGCTCAAAGGCTCCGAGCTGTTCACCGGCGCCGCCCTCGACGGCGTGCCGCAGGAGGTGAACGACGATGAGGTCGCGGCCATGCCGGATCTTGCCCATGCCATGGTCATGCCCTGGCAAAGCGACATCGCCTGGTTTCCGAGCGATCTCTGGCTCAACGGCAAGCCGTTCGAAGCGTGCTCGCGCAACATCCTGAAGCGGGCGACCAGGAAGGCCGCCGATCTCGGCTACATCTTCAATCTCGGCATCGAGACCGAATTCTACATCTTCCGTGAGAACGCCGACGGCAGCGTGGCGCCCGGCACGGTGCGCGACGATCTGGACAAGCCGGCCTACGACGTGCGCCAGCAGCTCAACTCCATGCCCGTGCTCGACCAGATCGTGAGCTCGATGAACAAATTGGGCTGGGACGTGTACTCCTTCGACCAGGAGGACGCGACCGGCCAGTTCGAGACCGACTTCGCCTATTGCGACGCCCTGCTGATGGCCGACCGCTTCACCTTCTTCCGCCTGATGGTCGGCGAGATCGCCAGGATGCACGGGCTGTTCGCGAGCTTCATGCCCAAGCCCTACGGTCACCGCACCGGCAGCGGCGCGCACTACAACATGTCGCTCGCCGACATCCGCACGGGCAAGAACCTGTTCGAGGATGCCAAAGACAGGCGCGGCTGCGGCCTGTCAAAGCTCGGCTATCACTTCATCGCCGGCGTGCTCGCCCATGCCAACGCGATCTCCGCGGTCATCGCGCCGACCGTGAACAGCTACAAGCGGCTGATCGCGCGCGGCAGCATGTCGGGCTTCACCTGGGCGCCGATCTTCGCCTGCTACGGCAACAACAACCGCACCAACTTGCTGCGCATCCCCATGGGCGGCGGGCGCATCGAATGCCGCGCCGCCGACATCGCGTGCAACCTCTACCTCGGTGCCGCGATGGTGCTGACCGCCGGCCTCGAGGGCATCCGCAAGAAAATGGATCCGGGCGAGCCGCACCGCGAGAACATGTATCTGCACGACGAGAAGACGTTGAAAAAGCTCAAGGTCGAGAAGCTGCCGCGCACCTTGGGCGAGGCGGTCGAGGCTTTCGCGGCTGATCCGCTCGGCCGCGAGGTGATGGGTGATCTGATGTTCGAGACCTTCGTGAAGTTCAAGGCGCAGGAATGGATCGAGTATCACAGCCACGTCTCCGACTGGGAGATTAAGCGCTACCTGCGTTTCTTTTGAGTGCCTGAGGTCTCAGATCAGTACTCGGCGTAAATCTCGATGATGTTGTCTTCGGGGTCGCGGAAAAACAGCGTGCGGTGACGCCAATCCGGGAGATCGGTCGGCCCCCTGAGAATGGGTACGCCGTGAGCGACCAGCTCGGCGTGGCAGGCATCGACCGACGGAGGCGGTACGCGAAACGCAAGCTGGATGGCGGCAGATCCCGGCACTGACTTGCCGTCGTCGCAGACCGCCCATTTGCCGCGCGGCCGCAGCGTCAAGAGCGTCGCGCCGACGCGAAAGCTGACCCAACGCTCACGTTCGGTCTCGATCGGAAACTTCATGACATCGCGGTAGAAGGCGCGCGTTTCAGCCATCCTGTTGCACAGTAGGACGGCATGGTCGAGGCTGCGGATCTGGCTCAGGCTCACCGGACTTTTCCTCGAGACTTGCGGCGCGGCTTCGGCCGGGCTGGCTTCAGCGGTCCCGGCACCGCCGGCCACTTCTCGGCCAGCGCTTTCCGTACGAAGTCCGTCGTGTCCTCGACCAGCATGTCCAAGAGCGCTTTGCCGGCGCGCGCCGAAGAGCCCCGTGGCCGGCCGACGACGCCCGACCGCGTCGTCGCGGGCATGTCGTAGGACCAGACGAGGCCGGGGGTCACGTCCTCCTCGTCGACCGCGCGCGCCGGGCGGACCATCTCCGGTCGGAGATGCATGAGCAGCGAGGTCTCGCCGTCATTGGCATGGAAGTCGTCGGCATCGGCGCTATAGCGCTTCTGCACGCGCGGCGACACGAAGAACATGGTCAACACGCGGAAACGGCAGCGCGGAAATTCGTGCCGGAGCTGGAGCCGTGCGCTGTCGAGCGGCGGCTGGTTCGGCCCGTTGCCCGACAGCATGATCAGCCGGCGGAAGCCCGAGGCGACGACCCATCGCCCGATCTCGACCACCACCTGGGTCATGGTTTGCGGGTGGAGCGACAGCGTGCCCGGCCATCGGCTGGTGTGTCCAAGCGACAGCCCGTAGGACAGCGTCGGCAGAACGACCGCGCCGGTCGCGGCCGAGACGCGCCAGGCGAGAGCCTCGGGCGATACGCTGTCGGTGCCGGTCGCGAGGTGGGGACCGTGCTGCTCGGTGGCGCCGACCGGCAGGATCGCCAGATCCATGCCGGCGCGCACCGTCGCGGCAATCTCCGTGCTGGTCATCAACTCCCAGCGCCGCGTCTTGTCGGTCGTCATGCATTCCCCCTGGTTTTCCGGTAGCGGCACGGCATGCCGTGCCCCTACGGCACATCGCTTCGCAGCAGGCTATGTCACCGCCTCAGCTCCGGCCAGATGATCAGTACCAGGGCCACGGCGACGACACCCTGGATCGCCAGCGCGAGCAAGGCGCCGCGCGTGCCGAGCTGGGCGGCCAGGAAGCCGATATAGAGAATGCCCAATGGCATCGCGCCGATGCAGGTCGAGAGCGCGCCCATGATGCGCGGCCGCAGGCCGGGCGGCGCCAGGCTGTAGACCAGCGTGCTCTGCATGGAGGCGAAGCCGGCAACGCCGAGGCCGCTCAGCGTCAGCACGATCAAGGCCGATTCGAAGCTGTGCGACAGCGCGAAGAGCAGCACGGAGATCGCGATGGTCGACGAGCCGACCACGTAAAGCCGCATATAACCGGCCGGACGGATGAGCGGCGCAATGAACATGGCGCCGATGACGGCGCCGACGCCCTCGGCGGCCATGAGGACGCCGATCGGGAACGGCTCGAGTCCCATCTCGTCGCGGCCGATGACCGGAATGAGCGCGTTGTAGGGAAAGACCAGCAGGTTGAGCACGAAGGTGAGCGCCAAGGTGCCGGCGATGGCGCGGTCGGCGAGCGCGTGGCGCAGGCCTTCGAGGATGCTGTCGAGCATCCGCATCGGTGGCGCGCCGCTCAGCTCGCTGCGATGGCTGATCGGCAGGGCGGCGATTGCCGCAAGGGCGTAGAACAATCCGACCACGAGAAAGGAGCCGTGCAGGCCGAGGAACTGGTAGATCAGTCCGCCAGCGATGGGACCGAGGAAGCGCGTGAGATTGTTGGTCGCCGAGTCGACCGTCATGGCCGCGCCCAGCCGGTCGATGCCGGCGATCTCCGCCATGACCGTGCGGCGGACCGACATGTCGGCTGCCCAGTAAAGGCCGTTGAGCATCGCGCCGATTGCGATGTGCCACAGCTCGATCCAGCCAGCCAGCGCCAGCAGGCCGAGGACGGCGTTGCTGATGGCGAGCATGATCATGGCGGCGATCAGCAGCCGCCGCCGGTCGAAGCGCTCGGCGATCGCGCCGGCGTAGGCGCTCACGAGCAGCATGGGCAGGGACCGCAAGGCGGTCATCAGCGCCACCGCAAAGGCCGAGCCGGTCAGGTCGAAGGTGTAGATGCTCATGGCCAGCACTTCGAGCCAGCGCATGGTCCAGATCACGCCGCCGACGAACCAGACGCGCCGGTAATCGGCGCTGCTGAGCAGGTTTCGAATCGGTCGATGCGGCGCAGCAGCCGTCATGATCTGGGACACAGGGGAGGGCCGTTTCGGAACGCCGGCCCGTTCGGGGCGTCACGATCATAGGGGCAACGGGCCGCCGGCCCATCATGGAATTTGCTGGGGCCCCGTTCGTCGTTTCGATACGCCGGGCCAAGTCAGGCTATGCTGCGCGACGGAGGAAGGATGCCGACAGCCAGTCTCGTCGCCGATATCGGCGGTACAAACGCGCGTTTCGCCCTGGCCGAGGGATTGTCGGTGCGGGACGGTCAGACCTATGCGGTTCGCGACCACGGCCAGCCCGTCGACGCGATCCGCCGCTACCTGGACTCGGTTTCGGTCCGTCCGTCGCGCGCCTGCCTCGCGGTCGCCGGTCCGGTGATGGACGGCAACATTCCCATGACCAACAGTACATGGCGCTTCGACCGACGGGGGCTTGCCGCGGAACTGAACCTCGACGAGCTGGTGCTGATCAACGATTTCGAGGCTCAGGCGCTGGCCCTGCCCCATCTTGGCGACAAAGACCGCATGGCAGTCGGTGGCGGCCGGGCAACCGAGGGCGGACTGCGCCTGGTGGTGGGCGCCGGCACGGGCTTTGGCGTGGCCGGTCTCGCGCGCCATGGTGAACGATGGCATGCGCTGGACGGGGAGGGCGGCAATATCGCCTGGGCGCCTCTGAACGCGCGCGAGCGCGCGGTGCACGACGTCTTCGTCGGCAAGCTGCTCGATGGCGGACGCGTGCGCGTCGTGTGCGAGGACGTGTTGAGCGGCATCGGCCTGCGCCGGCTCTATGCGGCAATCGCGACCCTCGAATCGGTGCCGGGCGACGATTTGCCGGAGCCGGAGATCATCGCACGCGCCCGGGCGCGCGCGTGTCCGATCTGCGCCGAAGCGATCGATCTGTTCGCTGCCGTGCTAGGTGCCACGGCCGGCGACCTGGCCCTGGTCATGGGCGCGCGGGGCGGTGTTTATGTCACGGGAGGCGTCATCGCGGGGCTTCTCGACCTGCTCCCGGCCAGCCCATTCCGGTCACGCTTCGAGGAGAAGGGGCAGGTCGCGCACTATGCGCGAGCGATCCCGACCTGGATCGTGACCGCGCCGGACACCGGCCTGCTCGGCGCCGCTGCGCGCCTGGCAGCAGACTGAAGCAACTGAAGAGGGGGAGTTTCATGGCGCGTGCACGACTGCGCGAACTCGGCATCACCGTCGGTCAGCTGACGCCGGGCAGCCTCAACGCAATCACCGATGTTCCGGGCGTGCGGGTCGGCTATGCGACGCTCGTCGCCGACGCGCCCCATGTCATTCGCACCGGCGTCACCATGGTCTGGCCGGCCGACATGGACATCTGGACGAACTACGTCTTCGCCGGCTCGCATTCCTTCAACGGCAATGGCGAAATGACCGGCCTCGTCTGGATCGCCGAGCAGGGGCTGCTCGGCGCACCGATCGGCATCACCAATACCTACGATGTCGGCACGGTCAGGGACGCGATCACCGCCTACGCGGTCGCCAAGGGAGCGCCGCAGGATTTCCACCTGCCCGTGGCGGCGGAAACTTATGACGGAAGGCTGAGCGACATCGCGACCTTCGCGGTCAAGAAAGAACTCGCCTTCGAGGCGCTCGACAAGGCGACCGGCGGCCACATCGCGGAAGGCAATGTCGGCGGCGGCACCGGCATGATCGCCCACGAGTTCAAGGGCGGGACCGGCACGGCCTCGCGCGTGGCGACCGCCGGCGGCGAGCGCTACACGGTCGGCGCGCTGGTCCAGGCGAACTACGGCCAGCGCGAGCTGCTACGCGTCGACGGCGTGCCGGTCGGCAAGGAAATCCCGATCAAGGACATTCCCTCGCCAAGGCGCGGCAGGGGCCTAGCCGGCGCGGGCGACCAGCCGGGCCCAAGTCCCGATGGCGGCGGCTCGATCATCGTCGTGCTGGCGACCGATGCGCCGCTTCTGCCGATCCAGTGCCAGCGCTTGGCGCGCCGCGCGACCACCGGCCTCGCCTGGGTCGGCGGCATCGGGTCGAACGGCAGCGGCGATATCTTCATCGCCTTCTCGGTCGGCAACCGCGTGCGCCACGGCGAGCCGGTCAGCAATGTGCGCATGATCGCGCCCGACGCCATGACCGCGCTGTTCCAGGCAGCCGCCGAGGCGACCGAGGAGGCCATCCTCAACGCCATGACCATGGCCGAGACGACTGTCGGGAACAAGGGCGTCACGGCCCATGCCCTGCCGCTCGACCGGCTGCAGGAGATCATGCGCAAGTACCGGCGGCTCTGATCGATGCGGTACATCTCGCGCGACGATGTCGATGCGCTGAAGCTGGGAATTGCCGACATCGAGACGGCGCTGGTCGAGGCGTTCCTGGCGAGCCGCAACGGCGCCATCGTCGGCAAGCCCAAGTCGAACATTCTCAGGCCCGATGGCATCTTCCTGGTCGGCGCGCTGGCGAGCTGGGCCGAGCGCGGTCATGGCGTCTTCCACAGCATCATGGGCACAACGCCGGACAAGGTGCCGCCGGGTGCGCCGCACTACACGACCCTCCAAGTTCTGTCCGACTACCACGCTGGGACGCCGCTGGCCATCGTCGACGGTTCCTTCACGTCGACCATGCTGCCGGTCGGCGTGACCGCTTTGACGGCGCGTCGCCTCGCGCGGGCCGATAGCAGAGTCATCGCCATGATCGCGGCGGGATTGCAGGCCCGGGTCAATCTGGCCGCGCTGGTGGATCTGTTTCCGCTTCGGGAGGTACGCATCGTGAGCCGGACGGAGCAATCGGCGCGCACCTTCGCGGCCGAGGTCGAGTTGCGCGGATTGCGTGCCGTGGTGACGCATGATGCGGAGACTGCGGTGCGCGGTGCGGACATCATCGTGTCGAGCGTGCCGGGTGCTCCCGGCATGTCACCCTTTCTCGATCCGGCCTGGGTTTCGGCCGGCGCCTATGTCAGCGCCGTGGACGTCGGCCGGAGCTGGAAGCCCGGCTTCGAACGTTTCGAGCGCACGGTGGTCGATGACCGGGTGCAGGCCGAGGTCATGCACCGCGAAGGACGCCTCGCCTGGGCCGGGCCATTCGACACGGAGATCCCGGAACTGCTGGCGGGAGCCCGACCGGGTCGCGAGCGCGCGACCGATCGCATTGCATTTATCCATCCCGGCAACATCGTCGGCATTCTTGCATTCACCGAGCTGATCTACCGGAAGGCCGCGTCCCGCGGCCTCGGCCAAGTACTTGGGCAGGCGCTGGGCGAGCGGCCGAACCATCACGCAGCCGTGTGATGTATCCGGGGGCGAACCTGATAAACTAGGCTCTCCGGGCATCAGGAGGTGTCTGCAGGATGACCACGTTTCGCGCAATGATGACCGCCGCTGCCATGCTGATCTTGGCTGGCGCGGCGAGCGCCAGCGACGCCGGCAAGCCGACCGCGACAGCGACTTTCGCCGGCGGCTGCTTCTGGTGCATGGAGCCGCCCTTCGACAAGCTCGACGGGGTCATCTCCACGACGTCGGGCTATATCGGCGGCATGCGTCAGAATCCGACCTACAAGGAGGTCACATCGGGCACGACCGGGCATACCGAAGCCGTCCAGGTCGTCTACGACCCGACCAAGGTGACCTATGAGAAGCTGCTCGACGTGTTCTGGCGCAACATCGATCCGCTGACGCCCAATGCGCAGTTCTGCGACCATGGCAGCCAGTATCGCTCCGGCATCTTCGTGCACGACGACGCGCAGAAGAAGCTTGCCGAGGCCTCGAAGGAAGCCCTCGCCAACTCAGGTCGCTTCAAGCAGAAGATCGTGACCGAGGTCACGACAGCGACCACGTTCTGGCCGGCCGAGGACTATCACCAGGACTACTACAAGAAGAACCCGCTGCAGTACCGCTTCTACCGGCACAGCTGCGGGCGTGACCAGCGGCTCAAGGAGCTGTGGGGAACCGAACCGTCGTCCTAGACTTCGGGTCGAGAGGGTCGGGAGTTGCCGCCTATCTACCTGATGCATCGCCGCCATCGGCGATGCCGTTGAGGTAGTGCTCCCAGACCGTCAGGTTGACGCGGCACGCCTCGACGACGCGCTCCGCCATGCCGAGCCGCTCCGCGTGGTCGGCGACGGCTTGCCAGCCGAGGTTGGAATGGGCGATGTCGGCCGCTTCGTGGATGCCGAAGAAATCGAGCTGTGCATTGGTCAGGCCGAACAGGCGCCGCCAGCGGTGGCGCTCCAGGCCGAACCAGCCATGGCGCTTCATGACGCCGGTGCCATAGCCGGGCGTATTGGCCCGCTCGGCGCAGACATTGGCGATCAGCCCCTCGAGCCAGTACCGGTTGCTCATGAGTGCGTCCCAGGCAAGCCAGGCCAGCCGCGTCGACGCCAGCGGCTCGGCCCTGCGGATGGCGCGCCTGGACATGCCGATGGTGACGCCGAGATCCTCCAGGATCGCCCAATGCGGCTTGCCGTGCCCGTGTTCGTCGTCGGCGATGATCTCCTGGGCGCAGGCCTTGATGATGCCGATCTTGATGTCCCAGATCGGGCAATTGGTCGCGACGCGCAGCTTGAGCACGGAATTGCGTTGGCGGCTGTTGAGCCGGTGCTGCATGACGAACATGCGCGCCCGCCCGCGCGTCATCGGCTCGCGGAAGAAGCGGGTGCGCCGGCAGAAATCATCGACCTCGGCGTCGAGCCGGCGGATCACGCTCCGAGCGCTCATTGATGCATCCTGGGACCGAGGGATGCTTGCCTCACGCCCCACCGGAACCCTCCCCCGCGCGGCGCGCAGGGGAGGGGGTGGAGGTTCTGACTAGTTCGACGACGCGGCCATGCCCTTCTGGATGCCTGGCCGGGCCGACATGCGCTCGAACCACTTGAGCAGATTGTTGAGGCCGCCCGCCTTCTCGATCATCGCCTTGCGGCCGGCGACGATCGGGTAGAGCGCGATGTCAGCGATCGACAGCTCGCCCGCGAGATACTCGGCTTCGCCGAGTCGGCGATCGGATTCGCGCAGGTGGTTGATCAGGCGCTTCTCGAACAGCTCGACCGCGCTCGCCGGCTTGTCCGGCAGATTGCCGGTCGCGAAGATCGCGCCGCTCGCCGG
The DNA here is from genome assembly GCA_016869645.1 of Alphaproteobacteria bacterium. Taxonomy (GTDB): domain Bacteria; phylum Pseudomonadota; class Alphaproteobacteria; order SHVW01; family SHVW01; genus SHVW01. The sequence goes on along the minus strand of VGDO01000031.1, from coordinate 19,788 downwards.
CGCCACGTCGGTCGAGGTGTGCATGAACCAGCGATAGGCCTGGGCGCGCTTCTCGGGATCCTTGGGCAGCAGCTTGCCCGATTTCTCCGCACAGTAGAGGACGATGGCGCCGGACTGGGTCAGCACGATGCGCTTGCCGCCCGGGCCCTCCGGATCGACGATCGACGGGATCGCGCCCAGCGGATTGATCTTGAGATAGTCAGGGTTCTTGTGCTCGCCTTTGGCCAGGTTGTACTTGGTTACCTTGTACGGCAATCCGCATTCCTCCAGCGCAATGGCGGCGCGCTGGCCGTTGCCGGTGGGGCCGGTATAGAGCTCGATCATGACGCTGGTTTCCTTCTGGGGACTCCTTGAGGGTAAAAGACTGCCACGCCGCGATGGCGCTGCCAATCAGGCTCCGTGCAGATGGCATGCAACGCCGCGGCCTTGACCGACCATGCGCCATTCCGGATAGGCCTGTCGGCATTTGTCCATCACATGCGGGCAGCGCGTGTGGAAATGGCAGCCGGCCGGCGGATTGACTGCGGACGGCACCTCGCCCGCGATGCGTGCCGGCGCCACGCGCACCTCGGGATCGGGTACCGGCGATGATTCGCGCAGCATGCGTGTGTAGGGATGCAGCGGATCGTCGAAAATGGCGGGCACCGGCCCGGTCTCAACGATGCGGCCGAGGTACATGACCGCGATCGACTGGCAGAACCAGCGCACCACGCCCAGGTCGTGGGATATGAAGATGTAGCTGAGTCCGTGCTTGTCCTGCAGTCCGCGCAGCAGCAGCAGGATCTGCGACTGGATCGACACGTCGAGCGCGGAGACCGGCTCATCGGCGACGACGAGCTCGGGCGACACGGTGAGCGCGCGCGCGATGCCGATGCGCTGGCGCTGGCCGCCGGAGAACTCGTGCGGAAAGCGCCAGCGCGCGTCGGGCGGCAGGCCGACCTCGGCGAGCAGCGCCTCGACGCGCGCGTCGATCTCGGCCGAGTCGCCCAGGCCATGCACCTGCATCGGCTCGGCCAGTGCCTTGCCGATCATGCGCCTCGGGTTGAGCGAGGCGTAGGGGTCCTGGAAAACGATCTGCATCTTGCGGCGCAACAGGCGCAGTCGCTCCTTGCCGGCCTCGAGTACGTCCTCGCCGGCATAAGTCACGCCACCGCTGTCGGGCTCGATCAGGCGCAGCACGCAGCGCCCGGCCGTCGATTTGCCGCAGCCGGACTCGCCGACCAGGCCGAATGCCTCGCCGCGGTTGACCGTGAACGAGATCTCGTCGAGCGCCCGCACCGTCACGGTCTCGGGATTGGGAAAGCCACGCTTCTGGGTGAAGAACTTCTTCAGGCGCTCGACGGCAAGCAGGATCTCGGCCATGTCGTCTACGCTCCGGCCCGGACAACGCAGCGAACGTGGTGACCGGACCGGCCTGCAAGTGGCGGCGGCGCTGCCTCGCAGCGCGGCTCGCGCAGCGGGCAGCGTGGCGCGAAGCGGCATCCCGGGGGCATGGCCGAGATCGACGGTACCTGGCCTTGGATCGTCTCCAGCTCGGCGATGTTGCGGTCGACCCGGGGTATCGAGCGCATCAGCAGCTCGGTATAGGGATGCGTCGGTCGCCGGAACAGCTCGCGGACGGTGGCGATTTCGACGATCTCGCCGGCATACATGACGGCGACCCGGTCGGCGATCGCGGCCACCACGCCCAGATTGTGCGTGATGAACACCATGGACATGCCGTAGGCGGTCTTGAGCTCGGCGAGCAGCGCCAGCACCTCGGCCTGGATGGTGACGTCCAGCGCGGTGGTCGGCTCGTCGGCCAGCAGCACCTGAGGCCGGCAGGCCAGCGCAATCGCGATCATGACGCGCTGGCGCATGCCGCCGGAGAATTGATGGGGATAGTCGGCAAAGCGGCGTCGTGCCGACGGGATCTTGACCTGCTCCAGCAGGTCGAGCGCCATGCGGTCGGCCTCGCGCCCGCTCATGCCGCGATGGTAGAACAGCGCCTCGGCGACCTGAAAGCCGACGGTCAGCACGGGGTTCAGGCTGGTCATCGGCTCTTGGAAAATCATGGAGATGCGGTCGCCGCGGATGCGGCGCATGGCCTCGTCGTCGAGCTGCGTCAGGTCCTCGCCCTCGAACCAGATATGCCCGCCAGCGATGCGCCCGGCTGGCTTCGGCACCAGGCCCATGATCGAGAGCGCCGTCATGCTCTTGCCGCAGCCGGACTCGCCGACCAGCGCCAGGGTCTCGTGGCGTGCCAGGTCGAAGCTGACGTCGCGCACTGCCGGATGCCACGCACCGCCCGAGCGGAACGAGGTCGTCAGGCTCTCGACGCGCAGAATGGGCCCAGGGGTGTCAGAAGTGCTGGCCGCGCCAGCTTTCACCGCGGTTGTCATGCCGGCTCATTCCCCGCCGCGGAGCTTGGGGTCGACGGCGTCGCGCAGTCCATCGCCCAGCATGTTGAGCGCGAAGATGATGAGCAGGATGGCGAGGCTCGGGAAGATCGACAGCCAGGCGCTGTCGAGGATCACCTCGAAGCCCTCGCGCACCATGCCGCCCCAGCTCGGGATCGGCGGCTTCAGGCCCAAGCCGATGAAGCTGAGCGAAGCCTCGACGCGGATCGACGTGGCGAGCCACAGCGTTCCCAGCACGAGGATCTCGGCCATCACGTTCGGCAGAATATGCACGACCATGATGCGCAGATCCGAGAAGCCGAGCGCGCGGCAGGCTTCGATGAAATCGCGCTGCTTGATGACGATGGTCGGCGCGCGCGCGATGCGCGCGAACGGCGCAATGGCAGTCAGAGCGATCGCGAATATCAGGTTGCCCATGCTGGGTCCGAGCACGGCCACGATCATCAGGCCCATGATGAGCGACGGGAACGACATCAGCACGTCCATGACCTGCATGACAGCCAGGTCGACGCGCCCGCCCACATAGCCGGACACGATGCCGATGGCGCTGCCGATGATCATGGCGGACACGGTCGCAACCGATCCGATGACCAGCGAATAGCGCGCGCCGTGCAGCAGGCGCGAGAGGATGTCGCGCCCGAAGGCATCGGTGCCGAACCAGTAGGTCGCATCCGGGCCTTTGAGGCGGTCGATGATGTGCTGCTCGTACGGATCGAACGGCGCGATGACCGGCGCCAGTACGGCGAACAGCACGATCGCCAGGAACACGCCGAGGCCGATCCACGACGTGATGTTGGTGTTGAAAGCGCGGCGCAGCTCGCGCAGCGCATGGACGAAGCCGCGGCGCGGCGCGGCGATGGCGGCGCCCCGGCTCATCCGTGCTTCACCCGCGGGTCGATGAAGCCGTAGGTCAGGTCGGTGACCAGGTTCACGACAACAATGAGGAAGGCGTAGACCACCATCAGACCCTGCAGCATGGTGTAATCGCGCTGGTTGAGCGCGCTGACGATGAGCTTGCCGAGGCCAGGGCGGTTGAACACGATTTCGGTCAGCACCGAGTTGCCGATCAGTATGCCGAGGTAGAGGCCGACCACGGTGACGACCGGGATCAGTGCGTTGCGCAGCGAATGGCGCCAGACCACCGCGCGGTTGGGCACGCCCTTGGCGCGCGCCGTGCGGATGTAGTCCTCGCCCAGCACCTCGAGCATGGAGGAGCGCGTCACGCGGGTGACGTAGGCCGCCATGATGATGCCGAGGTTGATCGCCGGAAGAACCAGGTTGCGCACGCGGTCGACGGGGTTGTCGAGCTTGCCGGCGCTGATCACGGGAAACCAGCGCAGCTCGATGGCAAAGGCGAGGAGCAGAAGGATGCCCGAGACGAAGGCCGGAAACGACAAGCCGAGCAGCGAGACAATGCGTGTCGCGTAGTCGATCGGCGCATTACGATGGAGCGCCGACCAGGTGCCCAACGGTACGCCGATCAGTGCGCCGAGCAGAATGGCAGCCACGGTCAGGTCGACCGTATGGGGCAGCACGGCCCACACCTCGGTCAGCACGGGGCGGCCCGTCACCATGGACTCGCCCCAATTGCCGAGCAGCGCGCCCTGCATGAAGTCGATGTATTGGACAGCGATCGGCTTGTCCACGCCCAGGCGCCGGCGCAGGTTCTCCAGCGCCTCCTGGCTCGCTTGGTCGCCCAGGATGGTCTGCGCCGGGTCGCCTGGCACGATACGCACGATCACGAAGACGATCGTCAACACCGCCAAGAGAGTTGGGATGGCAAAGAGCAGCCGTTTGACGACATAGCGGATCATGTGACGGGCCGGGCCAGCATGGCCTCACCCTCGATGGACTTGGGATGAGGCTATGCCTGGAAAACCCGACTGCGCTTCACGCTCCATGTGTCGAAGCGTGAGGCCAGCGTTGTGCCGTCGCCGCAATCTCACTTGAAATGAGATAGCTCGTTGACGACTGGGCCGAGGTTGAGCGAGCCCTCAAGCTTAATGCCGAAGTCGAAGTTGGCGCGCCGTGCCCAGACCAACATGTTCTCGTAGATCGGCAAGGCGCAAACCTTGGTCATCAGTTTTTGCTGTGCGGTCTTCCACAGCGCCTTTTGCTTGACCGGATCGGGTTCGCTACGCGCGGCCACGATCTCGGCGTCGGCATCGTTGCAGTGGGTGAAGTTCGTGACCGCGGTCGGCGTGCCGACAATCGCCGAGGAGTGGAAGAATTGCGTCAAGTATGTATCGGCAATCGGAAAGCGCGCGGCTTGGTATTGCACGATCGCGCTCTTGTCTTTGCGGATCTCGGCATGGAAGGTCGCGTGCTCGACGATCTCCAGGTCGAGATTGATGCCGCTCCGGCGCCATTGCTGCTGAACCACCTGGATGGTCGACAACATGCCGGGCAGGCTGGTGTGGATGGCCTTGACGGTGAGGCCGTTGGGATATCCTGCCTCGGCCAATAGTGCCTTGGCTCGCGCGGGATCGTGCTTGAGCAGCGGCACGTCGTCGGTAAATCCGAGATAGCCGATCGGCACGACCGACTTGGCGGCACGCGCGACCGCTGCCCCTTTGAACTGCACGACCTCATTGATGTTCAACGCATGGCCGAGAGCCTGACGCACGCGAATGTCGTCAAGCGGCTTCATCTTGGTGTTGAGATAGAGCACCGCCATCTCGGCGGGCTCGAAAACATCGACGATGGTGTTGTCGAGCTTGCGCATGCGCTCGACCCAGACTTGCTCGCCCTTGCCGTAGAGCATGTCGATCTCACCCGAGGTATAGGCGAGGTCGCGGCTGGCGTCCGACGGGATGTAGCGGTAGACGATGCGCTCGAGCTTCGGCGCGCCGCGGAAGTAGCCCTTGTGCGCCACCAGCGTCACCGACTCCTTGGGCGCGTATTGGCCGAACATGAAGGGGCCGGTGCCGATCGGCTTCTTCACGAAGTTCTCGCCCATTTCCTCGGCGGCCTTCTTGCAAACGATATTGCCGCCATGATAGTTGGTCAGCAGGCCGAGCAGGCTCGGCACCGCGTTCTTCAGCGTGATGCGCACGGTGTTGGCATCGACCGCCTCGACCTTGTCGAAATCCTTGAAGTCCGACGAGAAGCCTGAGCGCTTCGGGTCGGCTGCGCGCTGCAGCGAATAGACGATGTCGGCCGACGTAATCTCCCCGTAATTGTGGTGGCACTGCACGCCCCGGCGGATGCTGAAGTTCCAGGTCTTGCCGTCCTCCGACGACGTCCACTTCTCGGCGAGATCGGGCTCGATCGTCTCGGGATTCATGCTGCCGGGCTTGAAGCGGACCAGGCCGTTGAACATGAAGTTGAACAGCGCCTTGTCCGGCGTGGTTGCCGACAGATGCGGATCGAGCTTGCCGGCATCGGCCGAGGCCATGCCGATGTTGAGCACGGTCTTCTGCGCCAAGACCGGATGTGCGGCCAGCGCCGCGCCCAAAGCCAGCGCGCCGAACAGCATGCGATTCATGACTTCCCCTCCAAGATCTGCAGCCAAATTGGATGCCGCAGCGACCATTCAAGCCGTCCCTGCAAAGCGAAGCAAGGGATTGCTTTTCCGCGCCGCGGCAGAGGCCGCCGCCTCAGCTCTTGGATGGCGCGCTGGCAAAACGGCCGATTCTGAACGGCTCGATCGGCGTCGACGGGGCGCCATCGAGCGCCATCTCGGTCACGATCGCGCCGACCGCGGGCCCGAGCTGGAAGCCGTGGCCGGAGAAGCCAAACGCGTGGATCAGGCCCGGCGTCGTGGCGCTGCGGTCGAGGATCGGCAGCTCATCGGGCATGTAGCCCTCGATACCGGTCCAGAACCGGATGATGTGCGCGCCGCGTAGGTTGGGCGCCACCTCGAGCGCACGCTGGAAGGAGGCAAGGGCACTCTCCGGCAGCGGCCGGGCGCGCTGCGCCTTGGCATCGTTGACGCCGCGGCCGCCGCCGAAGATGACATTGCCGCGCGGGATCTGGCGCATATAGAGATCGGCGCCGACCACGCCCAGATTGGGCGTGAGGAAGTAGGGCAGCGGTTCGGTCACACACATGTTGGGCGAGATCGGCTCCTCGGGCACGTGCTCGCCGAACTGCGCCGCGATCTCGTGTCCCCAGGCGCCGGCGACGTTGACGACGATCCGTGCACGAACTTCGAGGCCGGCCGCGGTCTCGATCCGGAACCCGTCGCTGCCGCGCTCGACCGCCGTGACGGTCGTATGCTCGCGGATGTCGGCGCCGAGCGCGCGAGCGCGGCGCGCGAAGGCGGGCGTCACCAGTCGCGGATTGGCCTGCCCGTCATCGGTGCAGAACGAGCCGCCGATCACCTTGTCACCGGCCCAGGGAAAGCGATCGCGGAGCGCGTTGCGCCCGAGCAGTTGCAGCTCCAGGCCCCAGCCGGCCGCTTCGCGCGCATAGGTCTCGAGCACGTCCATCTCGGTCTCGTTGCGCGCGAGCTTCAGGTGGCCGGTCGCCATGAACTCGCAATCGCTGCCGACCAGCTCGGCCATGCGGCCCCACAGCGCGCGCGAGCGGCGCGCGATCGGCAGCTCGACCAGCGTGCGGCCCTGCTGGCGCACGCCGCCGTAGTTGACGCCGCTCGCCTGGCTGCCGCAGGCGGCGCGCTCGAGCAGCACGACGGGAACGTTGCGCTGGCGCAGATGGAGCGCGGTCGAGCATCCGGCAAGCCCGCCGCCGATGATGGCGATCTCGGTGGCGATGCGCTCAGCCATGGCGTGCGCTCGCCGCCGCATCGTCGAGCACGGCCGCCATCGGCAACGGCTTGACCGGCGCCTGGGCACGCAAGCGCCCGGCCTGCTCGATCGGCACGCCCAACGCGCCGGCAACGATCTCGGCTGCCGCCGGCCCGCACATGCGCCCCTGGCAGCGGCCCATGCCGACGCGGCTGAACGCCTTGGCGCGGTTGATCTCGTGTGCGCCGAACTCGCGCACGGCACGGCGTACCTCGCCGGCGGTGATGCCTTCGCAGCGGCACAGCAGCGTCTCGTCCGCGAGATCGCCAGCAAGATGGGCGGGGAACGGAAAGGCCCGTTCGAGGCCGCGGCGGAAGCGCAGGTAGCGGTCGAGCCGGCGGTTGATCGCCGCAATACGGTCCGCATGGGAGCGTCCGTTGTCTGCAGCGCCGCGGTCCTGCAGAAGGGCGAGCGCCACGCGTTCGCCCGCCAGCTCGGCGGCATCGGCCCCGAGCGCGCCCCCGCCGTCACCGGCGAGATAGATGCCCGCGACCGGTGTGCGGCCTGCCGCATCGCGCGTCGGCAGCCATTGCCGATGCAGCGCATCCCAGGCGAAGGGCACCTCGGCAAGATCGGCCAACTGCGTTTCCGATCGCAAGCCATAGCCCATGGCGACCGCGTCGCATGGCGTGGCATGGGAGCCCCCGTGCGGATCCCGCCAGGCGATGGCGGTCACGCCGTCACGGCCTTCGATGGCGAGGGGATGAATGCCCAACTGGACGGGTACGCCCCTACTGCGCAGCCAGAAGAGATAGTAGAGGCCTCTTGCCGTCGCCTGGGCATTGGCGCTTAGGCCGGGGAGCGCACGCAGCTTGGCCGACAAGGGCGCCGTGTCGAGCACGGCGGCGACCTTGGCGCCCGCCTTGGCATATTGGTAGGCGACGAGATAGAGCAACGGACCCGTGCCGACGAAGGCGGTACGCTGTCCGATGGCGCAGCCCTGATATTTGAGCGCAACCTGGGCGCCCCCCAAGGTGAACACACCGGGGAGAGTCCAACCTGGGAGCGGGATGACACGATCCGTGGCGCCAGTCGCAAAGATGACTTGATCGAAGGGCAGGGCGTTTGCGCGCTCGCTCGACACCAGGTGCATCAGCCCGGCCCCAATGCTGCCGGGCCGGATGCTCCAGACCAGCGTATTCGGCCGGTGATCGATGCTGCCCGCGAGGCGATCGAAGGCGCCGAAGAGGGCGGCGGCGCGCGACGCTTCGAAACCGTAGAGCGCTTTGCCGGGTCGCGTGAAACCCGAGGGTTGGCGACGGTAGATCTGCCCGCCGTTGGACGGCGCCTCGTCGATGACGATTGGCCGCAATCCAGCATGGACGAGAGTCTCGGCAGCGCGCGTGCCGGCCGGCCCGGCCCCGACGATGACCGGCGGAAGTCGCTCAGCCACCATGAGCGGTCCGCACCTTCATGCCGTTCTCGGCGAAGGTCGTGCACGCGCGCACGCGGCGGCCGTCGTCGAGGCTCACCCAGCAATCCTGGCAAGCGCCCATGACGCAGAACCCGGCACGCGGCGCGCCGGCGACCGCTCCGTCGCCACCGAACTCCGATCGACGCACGCATCTGCCGTTGACGAGAATCGCGGTCAGCAGCGTGTCGCCGGCGAGTGCGGTCCGTGCCACACCATCGATGGTCAAGGTAATCGGGCGACGGCCGGTCTCCGCCAGGCGGACAAACTGCCCCCGTGGCTTGGACGTCACACCATCTCCTCGTACCGGCAATTGACCAGAAGTTCGGCGACCGCGGCATTGTTGGGTAGCGCGATCACGGTGGCGACCATCTCGGCCAGATCGTCCGGCTGGGTCATGTTCTGGCGGCCGAAGGTGCTGTTCGCATGAGCGGACATGTCGGTGGCGACGAAGCTGGGACAGACGACGGTCGCGCGAACGCCGCTGTCCCAGCCCAGGCGCCGCGTCGCATGGGTCAGCGCCACGACGGCGAACTTGCTCATGGCGTAGCCGACCTGATCGTTCCTGACGCGCTTGCCGGACAGCGAGGCGATGTTGACGATCCTGCCGCTGCCGGAAGCCTTGAGATGCGGCATGGCGAGCCGGGTGAGGCGCAGCGGTCCCTTGACGTTGACCTTCCACAGCTCGTCGAGTGCCGTCTCATCCTCGTCCAGGATGGTCGCCGACCGGACGATGCCGGCATTGTTGACCAGGCCGTCCAATCGGCCGAAGCGCTGGATGGTGGCATCGACCCACGTCTTGACCGATATCGCGTCGGCGGCTTCCAAGGCGTGGCACAGCACGCGTTCGCGGTCGAGTTCGTCGACCGTCCGTTGCAGCTCGGCAAGGCGCCGCGCTCCAAGGCTGAGGTTGTAGCCTTTTGCGTGCAGGCAACGCGCGATCGCAAGACCGATGCCGCGGTTCGCGCCGCTGACCATGACGACTCTACCCTGCGGCGACAGCATAGCGAATTCCCTGAATTAAACAGTGGCGAGCCACGATCACCCGGGACGGGCGAGGCTGATCCGGTCGGAATATAGCCGCGCCTGCAGAGTCTGTCGAAAGGGCGGAACTCACACCAGCCTCGCCCGTTTTCCCGTCCAATTGGGGTCCAGTCGGACCCGGGTAGGTAGATTCCAGTCAGTTAATGAGGAATCACCCCAATAAGCAGGCGTCTCGTGGCTCGCTAGATTGAGCCAGCCATCTGAATGGGGAGCCGCGGTTGCGGACTTCGGGTCTCCTGTGAATTTCGGGTGATGAGTGCGTGGCGGCGTTCCGGGGTCCGATCCGTATCCTCGATCGACGTCGCCGCTGTTTCGTGTGGGCTCGTGCGCGCAGACGCACGGGTTCGTCGAGCTTGCTACGGCGTTTCGTTGTGTCCCGCTTCAGTCCCACGTCACTCTCGAAACCATCTTAGCGACCAAGAAGGAAGAAGCCCATGAAGCCCATGAAACTTATTCTCTGCGTGGTTGCAGCTGCCATGCTGTCCGCCTGCGCCGATACCGGTGTCTGGCAGAATTTCTCCCGAAACTTCACGGTCAACAGCAACAAGGCCACAGCCGAAAGGCTGTCACCGGTTGCGGACCCATTCCAGCAGACCTTGGTCGACGGCTATCGCCGTCTGGCCGCCGCCGAATACTCCTGGCAGGACTACTGGTCGGCCGACGTGTTCTACCGCAAGGCCATCGCGTCCGCGTCGGGCCCCGTCGGACCGTCGGAGCCGGATTTCTACTGGCTGCTTGACGCCGATCGGCAGCAGGCGCTTGCGCTGCGCCAGCAGCTCCTCGGTTGGCAGGCTCAGACCCGCTCGATCGATCCGCGCAACGCCGCGGCCCAGCAGGTCAACTACGATTGCTGGCTCGAGAACGTGGCGGAACGCCAGTATGTCGACGCCGAGCGCTGCAAGCCGGTCTTCGCGGTCGCGCAGGCTCAGCAGCAGCAGGTCGTGACGCCGCCGCCTCCGGCTGCGCCCCGGCAGTTCATCGTGTTCTTCGACTGGGATCGCGCCGACATCACGGCCGAAGCCCAGCGGGTCATCAATGACGCGGTCACCGAGTATCGCCGCTCCGGTCGGGCGCGCGTGACGTTGACCGGCCACGCCGACCGCTCGGGTCCGGACACCTACAATCAGCGTCTGTCCGAGCGTCGTGCCGTTGCCGTGAGGGATGCCATGGCTAGGCTGGGCGTGCCTGCCGCCAACATCTCGACGGTCGGCCGCGGCGAGAGCCAGCCGCTCGTTCCGACGGCGGACGGCGTCCGCGAGCCGCAGAATCGTCGAGTCGAGATCTCCTACTAAGGCGAGATCGACGCGACGGAGAGACAGGGCCACTCGTGGCAAGCCGGGTGGCCCTGTCTTCATATTTGGGGTCAGGCATGCCGAAGAACTGATGGCGGGGGCCAACATCGCTACGCGGGAATCAGGTGCAATGACCCAAGAAAAATTCGCTGGCCCAGTTCTCGTTCTCATTCTCGCCTGCACAATCACCGCCTGTTCATCGACGTCGCCCCAGACGCAGTCACAGGCGGGCGATGGCGGCACCACGACGCACGCGCGTCAGACTTTTCTTGCCGAACCCGCGGCCATGACCTCGTTCCGCTACCCCTCCGCGATCATGCGCTGGTAGCCGACCGAACCGGGGGCAACAGCCATGACAGCCGGAAACATCCCAGGTCGGCCGCGCAAGCTCGCCGCCCTCGTCCTGCTGACCGCTGCCTTGGCGGTCGGTCTGCCGGACAACGGACTTGCCGATCCGCCGCCCTGGGCACCCGCCCATGGCTGGCGCCAGAAGCAGGGGCAGCAGGTCTATAGCAGCGAGTACGCCTATGACCCGGCGGTGACCCGGCAGCACTATTCGAGCATCTCGCGCGGCACCTGCGATCGCGGCCTGCTCGCCGGCACGTTCAGCACCTCGACCAACAACATTGTCGGCAGCCTGCTGGGCGGCGCTGTGGGCGGGCTGGTTGGCAACCAGTTCGGCCGCGGCTCGGGCAGGACCGCCATGACGGTGCTCGGCGCCGTCGCCGGTGCGCTAGCCGGCGGCGCGATCGGACGCAGCATGGAGCCGCCCGACCAGGCCTGCATCGGCCAGACGCTGGAGCACGCGCCGACCAACCGCACCGTGGCGTGGCGCAACCCGGACAACAACGCCCAGTACCAGGTGACGCCGGTCAGGACCTGGCAGGCACAGGACGGCGTGTACTGCCGCGACTACCAGACCAGCGCCGTGATCGACGGCCGCCGCGAGCGCATGACCGGCACGGCTTGCCGGGAGCCGGACGGCAGCTGGCGCGTCCAGAACTGAACGACGCCTGAAGCCCTGATCACGCCGAGGTCGGGATCGACGTCGCCCGCGGCAGCCGGTAGGCGACCGCAACGACCGCGAAGGTCACGGCCAGCATGAGCAGACCGAGGACGGCGATCGCGCCCAGCTCGCCGTTCTCGTTCAGGTCGTAGATCACCACCGAGAGCACCTTGGTGTTCGCCGTGTAGAGCAGCACGGCGGCCGACAGCTCGCGGATCGCCGCGATGAAGATGAAGCACCAGGTCGACACCACGGCCGTCGTGATCAGCGGCGCCACGATGTCCCTGAGCGACCTGAGGCGCGTCGCGCCGAGGATGCGGCTCGCTTCCTCGAGCTCGATGTGGATGCCGCGGAACGCCGCCTGGAACTGCTGATAGCCGATCGGCAGCTCGGTGGTGAGAAACGCGATGAACATGATGGTCAGCGTGCCGTAGAGCACGAGCGGCGGGTGCGTATAGGCAAAGAACAGGCCGACGCCGAACACGATGCCGGGGATCGCGATCGGCGCCGTGGCGAGGAAGCCGAGCACGCGATGGCCGGGCACCGCCTGGCGCGACGTGACGTAGGCGATGATCAGCGTGACCGCGGTTCCCGCCGTCGCGGCCATGACGCCGAGCAGCATGGTGTTCCACAGTGCCGGCTTCGTGCTCGAAAATTCGAAAAACACGAACTCGAAATTGCCGAGGCCGAAGCCTTCGGGCGCCCAGGTGATGGTCAGCGTCTTGGCAAACGCGGTCAGGATGAGCGCGATATAGGGGAAGATCACCGCGGCGGACACGACGGCGCCGCAATAGGCGAGCGCCGCCCAGCGCAGCCAGCCGAGCCGGATGATGCGCGCCTGGGCGCCTTTGCCGCCGACCACCGCATAGCTGCGACGGCCGAGTGCCGCGCGCTGCAGGTGCAGCAGCATAATGGTCACGGCGAGCAGCGGCACGGCCGCCGCCGCCGCCATGCCCGGCTGTGGCGGATACTGGAACATGCTCCAGATCTTGGTCGTCATGGTGTGGAATCCGGCCGGGAGCGCGATGATGGCCGGCGAGCCGAAATTGTTCATCGCCTGCAAGAAGGCGATGAGCGTGCCGGCGACGATGGCGGGCAGGACGAGTGGCACCGTGATGCGCGCGGCGGTGCGCCAGCGCGATGCGCCGAGGATCGAGGATGCGTCCTCGAGGTCCGAGGGAATGCGATCGAGCCCGTTGGCGACCAGGATGAAAACATAGGGGAAGGTGTAATTGGCGATCGCCAGGATCAGGCCATAGACCGTGTAGATGTCGATCAAGCGGTCGGAACGGCCGAGCCCGAAGGCGAGGCGATAGACCTGGTTGATCAGCCCGCTGTTGGGGGCGGCCAGGATCTCCCAGGCGACCGCGCCCAGAAAGGGCGGGGTCACGAACGAGGCCATGACCAGGAGCCGGATCGGCCGCGCGAACGGCATGTCGGTGCGCGCGATCAGCCAGGCCATGGGTGTCGCGACCAGGGTGCAGAGCGTCGACACGCTGGTTGCCACGATCAACGTGACGATCAGCGGTCGCACCATCTCGTCGTCGGTGACGAGCTGGGCGAAGTAGGTCAGGGTTGCGGCGCCGTCCGGCCCGCGCACGCTGAAGACGGCGAGCCACCCCATCGGCAGGAAGACGAGAATTGCCAGCAGCAGCGCGAACAGCGCAAAGATCGGCGCCGACGGGTCGAACCGCCGACGGGCCATTGCCCCATCGAGGGTCGTAGAGCCAGAGCGGATCCCGTTCACGAGGGGCCGCACCTTCCTCCCTCGCCGCAGGCGGGGGAGGATCGAGGTGGGGGCCCGAAGGGGAGGAAACGCCGGACCGCGAGGGCCCCCACCCCAACCCTCCCCCGCGCTGTGCGCGAGGGAGGCAGCGATTCAAACGGACCAGACTCTAACTGAGACTTCGACCGCGCCACTCAGGTGCCGAAGATCTGACGGTAGCGCCGTTTGATCGCCTCTGCCTCGCGCTCGACCGCTACCGCATCTTCGGGCAGCAGCTTGATCTTGCTGAGCGGCACGCGACCGGAAGGCTCCTTGACCTGCTTGTGAACCGACCTGAGGCCGCCCTGGTCGACCAGCATCTGCTGCGCCTCGAGCGTGTGGATGTAGTGGTAGAACACGCGCGCAGCGTTGGGGTGCGGCGCCTTGGCCATGACCGCCGCGGGCGAGGTGATCATCGGCGTGCCCTCGGACGGGTAGACGATCTTGAGCGGATTGCCCTTCTCGATCAGCGTGAATGCCAGGTACTCGGTGCCGTCGACCGCGACCTCGCGCTCACCGGCCGACACTTTGCGCGGCGGATCGGTCGCGGACTGGAGCTGCATCGGCTTCTGCTTGGCGAGCTGCTCGAAGTAGCCCCAGCCGAGCGCGGTCGATACCTGGAAGGTCGCGGTCATGACCACGCCGGAATAACCGGGATGGGCCTTGGTCAGCTTGCCCGCCCATTTCGGATCGAGCAGATCCTTGAAACTCTTGGGCGTCTCGGCTTCGCTGACCAGCTTGGTATTGACGAAGATCGGGCTCAGCGTGTTGCGCCAGTTGGCGTAGTAGCCTTCGGGATCGCGTTGGTCGGCGGCAAAATTGTCGGCAATGTCGGGCGTCACGTAGGGCGTCAGCAGCTTGTCCTTCTTCCAGCGCACGAAGTGCGCGGCGTCGGACGTGTTGACGACGTCGCAATTGTGGATGTTGGCCGTCACTTCCTGGCCGATGCGCTGGAACAGGCGCTCCGAGCCGTTGCGCTCGACCACCACCTTGATGCCCGGATATTTCTGCTCGAATTGCTTCGCCACGACTTCGGCGAGCTGCAGGTCGACGGCGGTGTAGAAGTGGACCACGCCCTCCTTCTTCGCCGCCTCGATGAGCTGCGGCGTCAGGGGGCTCGGCGCCGGAGCCGCCGCGAGCGCCGCACCGGCGGCGACCGACAGCGCCAGGGCCAGCAAGCCCGTGCGATAGGCCTTCATGACTGTCCTCCCCAGATTGTGACCGACCATATTGAACGCGTGGACCAGCCATTATTGACCGCCCTGGTCCTGACGCCAAGCGCAGGACGCCGGCTCAGGAGGCCCCGGATCTCAAGATGCGAGGGCACGACAGCGCTCCGGCGGCAGCCTGATCCAGATCGGCGTTCCGGCCGCGATATCGAGGTCGGACGGGGTGACGGCGCGCAGCTCGGTGCCGTCGGCGAGCGCCACCAGATAGTCGCGCGTCGCGCCCAGATAGACCTGCCGGCGCACCTCAGCCGGGGCGACATTGCGGCCGTCGCCGGGCGGTTGCGATCGGTGCAGCTCGATCTGGTGCAGCCGGATCGAGACCGGCGCCGTCTCTCCCGTGCCCCGCCCGCGCTCGCAGACCAGCTTGATCGCGCCGCAATCTACGATCTCGGGCCCCGAACCGCCCAGACGCCGGCCGCGCAGGATGTTGGTGCCGCCGAGGAAGCGCGCGACGAATTCGGTGTTCGGCTCCTCGAAGATCTGGCGCGGCGTGCCCGTCTGCTCGATGCGGCCGCGGTTCATCACGACGATGAGATCGGCCGTCGTCATCGCCTCGGCCTGGTCGTGGGTGACGTAGACGGTCGTGTACTTGTACTCGTCGTGCAGGCGGCGCACCTCGAAGCGCATCTCCTCGCGCAGATTGGCGTCGAGATTGGAGATCGGCTCGTCGAGCAAAAGGGTCTCGGGCTGGACGACGAGCGCGCGCGCCAGCGCCACGCGCTGCTGCTGGCCGCCCGATAGTTCCCCGGGATAGCGGTCGGCGAACTGGCTCATATGGGTGACGTCGAGGATGGCGGCGACGCGGCGCTGGATCTCGTCGGCCGGCAGGCGGCGCAGCGTCAGGCCATAGGCGACGTTCTCGCGGATCGTCATGTGCGGCCAGAGCGCGTAGCTCTGGAAGATCATCGACATGTTGCGCCGCTCGGGCGGCAAGGCGCTGCCGGGCCCCGACAGCTTGCGGCCGCCGACCACGATCGTGCCCTCGTCGGGTTCGAGGAATCCCGCGATCAGCCGAAGGGTCGTGGTCTTGCCGCAGCCGGACGGGCCGAGCAGGCAGACGAGCTGGCCGTGCGCGACCTTGAGCTCGACACGGTCGACGACCGCCAGCGCGCCGAAGCGCTTGGTGAGACCGCTCAGTTCGACGTCGGCCATAACTCGCGATTACCTCCCCTGGGTGCTGTCTCATGGGGACAGCACCAGCCGGCGCGTTGACCGCCCTTGTTCCCGGTGAAACTATACCGGCCCTTTGCGTCACGCCACCATTTGAGGATGGAGATCGGCCATGGCCGAGGATGCGCCGCTCGCCGGCAAGGTCGCGATCGTCACGGGCTCGGCCCGCAATATCGGCCGCGCCATCGTGCTGGCGCTGGCCGATGCCGGAGCCGCCGTGGTGGTCAATGCGCGCGCGGATCGCGCTGGCGTCGAGGAAACGGTCGGCCTTGTGACCCGGAAGCAGGGGCGCGCGATCGCCCACATGGCCGATGTGACCAGCGAGGCTGCAGTCAAGGGCATGGTCGACGCCGCACTCGCCGCGTTCGGCGGGCTTGATATCCTGGTCAACAACGCCGCGGTGCGCAGGCAGCAGGCCTTCGAATCCATGACGCTGGCGCAATGGCGCGAGATCATGGCGATCGCGCTCGACGGCGCCTTCCTATGCGCGCGTGCCGCGGTGCCGCACATGCTCAAGGCCGGCGCCGGCACCATCGTCAACATCGGCGGACGGACCGGGCACATGGGGGCGGCCGAGCGCGCGCATGTGATCGCCGCCAAGGCCGGCATCGTCGGCCTGACCAAGGCGCTGGCGATCGAATATGCGCAGAAGGGCATCACGGCAAACTGCGTGGTGCCGGGCGTGATCGACACCGCGCGCGGCGCCTCGGCCGGCGGATCGGGCCATCATCCCGGCGGCGAGACGCCCCCCATGGGCCGCAAAGGACGGCCGGAGGAGATCGCCGCCATGGTGCGCCACCTCTGCCTGCCGCAATCGCGCTTCATCACGGGCCAGACGATGCATGTCAACGGCGGGCATTATCTGCCGTGAGTTAGGCGCCCTGCGCCGGCAAGAGACCCGGCCGGCGCGGAATGAGGTCCAGCGCCGCATCGGTCGCCGCCGCGATCGCTTCGTGCATCACGTGGTGATGCGGAGAAAGTGAACAAGCGGGGTCTGTGGCACCTGCATCTCCCGCCAGCGCAAGCGCCTGGCAGCGGCATCCACCCCAATCGATTTCCCTTCGATCGCAATTGCGGCAAGTCACGGGCATCCAGCCGGTGCCGCGGTATTTCCGGAACGCGTCGGACGCCGTCCAGATCTCGCCGAGCGTGGTGTCGCGAACCGAGGGAAAGACCATGCCCGGTATCGATTCAGCGGCGTGGCAGGGGAGGGCCTTGCCCGAGGGAGCGATCACGATGAACCGGTTGCCCCAGCCGCCCATGCATGCTTTCGGCCGTTCCGCATAGTAGTCGGGCACGACATAGTCGATCGTGATCCTGCCCGATAGCCGCGCCTGCGCATCGATGACAGCCTCGGTCACCAATGCAAGCTGCGCTCGGCTGGGCAGCAGGGCCTTTCGATTGAGCAGCGCCCACCCATAGTACTGCGTGTGCGCTATCTCGATGCGTTGCGCACCCAGCTCCTCGCCAAGAGCCAGCATCTCCCGGATGCGCGCGGCGTTCTGCTTGTGAATGACAAAATTCGCTGTCAGCGGCAGGCCGCTTTCGCGGATACGGCGCGCAGCCTCCAGCTTCTTTGCGTGTCCGCAATGGTAGCCGCCAAACCTGTCGGCGCTCGTCTCCTGCGTGTCCTGGAAGCTGACCTGGATATGGTCGATACCCGCCGACAGGAGCGGCGACATCATCGCGTCCGTCAGCAACACGCCCGATGTGATCAGGTTTATATAAAGCCCCGACGCTGATGCATGTGCCACCAACTCCACAAGATCCGGCCGCGCCATGGGCTCGCCGCCGGAAAAGTGGATTTGCAGCACGCCGAGGCGGGCGGCCTCGGTCAGGACGTTCTTCCAGTCCCGGGTTTGAAGTTCGTTTCTGGCAGCATCGAGATGGAGCGGATTCGAGCAGTATGAGCATTGGAGCGGGCAGCGATGCGTCAGCTCGGCGATCAGAGCCATCGGCGGCGCGAGCGGGGTCATAGCTCGACAGCTCCCCGCGCCGACAGGTCTTCGAGCGCGCCGACGACATCCCGCGCGATCTCCGCGCGCGGCGCCGTGAAGCGTGCCGCCAGGTCATCGATGATTCCATCGATCGAGCGCGTCCCATCGACCAGTTTCAGGATTTCGACGCCGATCTCATCGAGCAGAAACAGCTTTTCGGGCGCCAGCAGAACCCAGGCATCGCGCACGGAATCAAATCGGAATTTGACGCCGGGCCGGAAGGATGGCGTGCGCGCCGTACCTGTCATGACATCCGAGCCGGGTTGAAAGCGCCCGGCGGGATGAAGCCGGGGGCGACATAGGAGAAGTAGAGACCGTCGAGCTGCGACCACAGCACGTCGCACTTGAAGCGTAGCGCGGCCAGAACCGCTTCCTGCTTCTCCCGGGTTGTCGCGTGAGCCTTCACGTACGACAAGGCCCAGTCGCTGTCCCTCGGTGCCTGGTTGAGACGCGGCGTGAAGTAGGCCAGCGTCTCGGGCTTGATCCAGTCGTAGTTCGTCAGCATGCCCAAGACCCGCTCGGAAATGATCTGAGGCGAGAACAGCTCCGTCAGCGAAGACGCAACGGCCTCCAGGAGAGTGCGGTCGCGAACGAAATGGACATAGGCATCGACGGCAAAGCGAGTGACAGGAAGAATGTACGCCGTGCTTTCCACCATCGCGCGGCTCAGGCCGATGCCCTCTGCGAGCTTCAGCCAGCGCTCGATGCCGCCGGGTGCAACGCCATTGCCGTCATGGTCCTCGATCCGGCGGCGCCACTCCCGGCGTTCTTCGGCGGTCGGAAAACGCGCCATCAGCGTGGCGTCCTTGGCCGGAATCGACGCCTGATAGTAATAGCGGTTGAGCGCCCAGGCCTGCACCTGGTTGCGCGTCAGCTTTCCACCGTGCAGTGAATGGTGGAACGGGTGATGGATGTGGTAGCGCTCGTCTCCGACCGCGCGCAGCGCTGCTTCCAACTCGTCAGCAGTCAGAACCCCACCGCTCATAGCTCGAGCTCCATTCCGTCCCTGGCGATCGTCCAACCGGCGGCCTCGGCCTCGGCGCGCTCCGGCGAATCGGCCAGCAGCACGGGATTCGAACTGTTCATGTGGATGATGATCTTGCGGCCGACCGCGATGGTCTGAAAGGCCGCGATCGTTCCGTCGGGCCCGCTGAGACTCATATGTCCCATGCGTCGGCCGGACTTTTGTCCGATCCCGGCGGTGATCATCTCGTCGTCCCGCCACAGCGTGCCGTCGAAGAAGACCAGGTCAGCGCCGGACAACCGGGCGCGCAGATCGGAGGTCATTGCCGCGCAGCCGGGAATGAAGACCAGGCGTCGGTTGCCCTGCCTGATATCGAGGCCGATGGACGTGCCGTCCATGACAGATTGCGGCGTCTCACCGGCTTCCTCGAGGTAGAGCGGGACTTTCCCCGGAACCGCAAACATCGTCGCCGTCAGATCGCCATTGAGCACGAAGGGGCGATCGACGGACACTTCGATCCGGTCAACGACGTCGCGCGCCAGCACCTCGAAGATGGGATTGGCGGCCAGCACGGCATGGATGCGCATTGTGGCGTAGAGCCGAAAAGCCTGGCGTTCGCGCATCGTCAACAGCCCGGCGATGACATCGACGTCTCCACCCGTGAGGATCACGCCGCAGATGGGCGAGTGACGGAGGCCTTCGCGTGGATGCAGCACGGCGGTGCGTTCGATCTGCTGGCGGAGGTCCGGAGACGCATTGA
>VGDO01000030.1 GCA_016869645.1 Alphaproteobacteria bacterium | reverse complement strand
ACAGCCCACCCGAGAAATAAACGAGGTCGCAGGAAGGCCCCCCGCGGGGGGCCTTCCTGCAATCAGCCGTGATGCATTTTTACTCCGGCCAGACGATGCATTTTTACTCCGGCGTTGACAGTCGGAGTTTCGCAATGACGGCACCTACGGGCTCAGTGCCATCAAGAGCGCAGGCCACGCGATCGCGCGCTATCTTGCGCGGCTCGGTCCCGGCGTCCGAAGATGTGACCGATCGCAGGGCAATCGCAACCAATCAATGGGACCCTTCGCCGGGGAGCAGCGTGACGGGCGCTCGCGAACGTCGCCGCAAATCGACGCTCCATGCGCCACTCACGTCTGGAGACTGCGCCGCCAGGCTGGCTTGACCAACTCGAGAACCAGCAACACGCCTGCACCCGAGGCGATGCAGATCACTACATCGACGGCCTGCAGCGGGCCGAAGCGAAAGAGCTGGCTGGCCGGCGCCCAGTTCAGGGCTACGCTCAGCACCAGCGTCGTGACGCCAATCACCAACCAAAGTGCCCGGTTGGGGCGAAACAGCGCCGACACGAGCGACGTGCTAAACGAACGATTGACGAGGATCAGCCCGATATTGCCGGCCACCAGAGTGCTGAATGTCACGGCTCGGACCACCGGCTCCTCAACTTCGGACTGGAGTGCTGAAAACTCGATCCCGACCACCACGAGAAGGAGCAGCCCGCCTTGTACGAGGCTCCAGGCGACGAGCGCGCCCGAGAAAAGCGGGCTATCAGGGTCGCGCGGCGGGCGGCTCATTGCATTGCGCTCAGCACGCTCGGCCTCAAAGACGAACGAGCAAACCGGATCGATCACCATCTCCAGGAAAGCAATGTGAACCGGCGTCAGGATGAGAGGCCAGCCGAGCAGGATGGGCAAGACGGCCAACCCGGCAATGGGGACATGCACGGCAAGAATATACCCCATGGCTTTGCGGAGGTTGTCGTAGATGCGGCGGCCGAGCTCGATTGTCGTCACGATGGAGGCAAAGTCGTCGTCCAGCAGGACGATCGCTGATGCCTCTCGCGCAACGTCGGTGCCTCGATTTCCCATGGCAATGCCAATATGGGCAGCCTTTAGGGACGGTGCGTCGTTGACGCCATCGCCGGTCATGGCGACGACCTCGCCATTGGCCTTCAGCGCATTCACGATGCGCAACTTCTGCTCGGGCATGACGCGAGCGAAGATGGTGGCCGAGCGGACGCTCAGGGCCAGCTTGTCATCCGACATCAGCTTGAGTTCCGCGCCAGTGACAACCCGATCGGCGGCAATTCCAGCCTCGCGGGCGATGGCTTGTGCTGTGGCGGGATAGTCACCGGTAATCATGATCAGGCGAATGCCGGCGGCTCGGCATCGGGCAACCGCCGCCGGCACCGAGGGGCGGAGCGGATCTACCAAGCCGACGAGACCGACAAATTCGAACGTGAAATCGTGCGCCACCGACGGCAGCGAGAGGCCGACGAACGACGCCCGCGCAACGCCGAGGACCCTCATGCCGTTCGCGGCCATTTTGTTGGTCATTGCGCCGACGCGCTCCTGGTCCATTGGGTCTAGCCGGCAAAGCCTGGCGATGGCTTCAGGAGCTCCCTTTGCTGCGACAGTAAAAGAGGTATCGTTGGGCGCGCGCCAGACATGGGTGACGGCCAGCAGCTCCGGGCTCAGCGGGTATTCGTGCTCGAGACGCAATCCACCCGTCGTCGGCTTTGGCTGGCCGATGCGGTCGGACAAAGCGTGAATCGCTTGCTCCATCGGGTCGAACGGCGCAGGCTTGCTGGCCAGCACGCCAACTTCGACCAGCAGACGGGACGACGCAGAGAGGGTCAATTCCGGTTCTACTCGAAGAATCTCCTCGAAGGTCCGCAGCTCCGCGATGGACATGCAGTTCTGCGTCAAAGTTCCAGTCTTGTCCGTGCAGAGCACAGTCGCCGCGCCGAGCGTCTCGATGGCCGCGGCATGGCGCGTGAGCACGCCGATGCGTGACATACGCCACGCCCCCATCGCCATGAAGGCGGTCAGCACGAGCGGGAACTCCTCTGGCAACAGAGACATGCCGACCGCGATGCCGCTGAGCACGGCTTCCAGCCATCCTCCTCGAAGGAGACCGTAGAGCACGATGGCAGTGGCCGTGAGCGTCACGCTGACCAGGGCAAATGCGCGAATCAGACCTCGAGTCTGCAAGGTCAGACGGGGCTGCTCGGAGCTGATCGTGTTGAGTGCCGAGCCGATTCGACCGATCTCGGTGCGTGCCCCGGTCGCCTGCACGATCGCGGTCCCCTGACCGCGCACGACGAGCGTACCCGAGAAGAGATAAGGCAAGTCGTCGCCGCCTGGTCTTTCCATACCGTCTCTGGATTCTGCGGCAGGAGTCTTGCGGGCGGGTGCAGATTCGCCTGTCAGAAGGGATTCATCCG
Source organism: Alphaproteobacteria bacterium (assembly GCA_016869645.1). Taxonomy (GTDB): domain Bacteria; phylum Pseudomonadota; class Alphaproteobacteria; order SHVW01; family SHVW01; genus SHVW01. The sequence continues at coordinate 36,681 of VGDO01000030.1, read as the reverse complement.
TCTGGACATCGCGGCCTGCTATCAGGACCGCGTCCGCGGCGATGCGATCGCCTTCTCCGACAATCAACACGTCGCCCTTCACCACCTCCCGGCCGGCAATTCGCTGTTGCTGGCCGTCGCGGACGACCAGGGCACGCGGGCTGGTAAGGTCGCGAAGTGCTTCCAAGACCCGCTCCGTGCGGCTTTCCTGCACGACAGCAATCGATACGGATAGCGTGGCGAAGGCGACGAGAAGGAGCGCTTCCTCCAGGTCGCCGAGGAGGAGATAGATCGCGCCCGCTGCCATAAGCAGCCCGAACATCGGTTCGCGCACCACATCGTACACGATGCGCAGGGGTGTACGGTGCGACCTGGACGGCAATTCGTTGAAGCCCTCCACCCTGAGGCGCTCGGCAGCTGCTTGGGATGACAGCCCCGCAGGCGATCGCTCGGCTCGGGTCGGCAGTTGCGTCCCGAGCCTCTCGGCAGGGCGCGTGGGCTCGATTTTCTTGGCGATGGTCACTCCGTCGTCTCGATTGATCGGGATGCCCGAATTCCCCTCGATCAGTAGCGATTTTGAGCGAGGACGGGAGCCGCGCATTCTGCGACTGCGCGCTGGTTGGCGCCGCGAAGAATGTTTTCGCGGACGGGCGAGTGAAAGAGCACTTGCTTGTGAGGCATGTCGGAATCTCCGGCAAGTGAGCGAAAGTCTTCTTAGCAAATAGGGTCCGGAGCGACGTTGACGTACGTCAAGGCAGGATTGCAGCCATTCTCTAGCGTTTGATCCTGCGCGCGCCGGTTGGCTTTGGACCGGACATGGAGGCTCTCGTGGCATTTTTCCGGATTCTCGACCTGGCGCATCGCAAGAGCCCCGTGTTGTCGCCCGAGACCGCGGCAATTCAGTACGAAAGCGTGCCTGTCACGCGGCCAGATGGCGCGTGGCTCATGAAATCCCTGGCGATCGACGACGAGAACATCCACGGGTACCCGCTCGACCCGGCTGATCCATACCTGGCAGACACAGCTCACCGGCGGGGTGTCGCAGGCCACTCTGCTTGAGGGGCATTCCGATTGGGCGATTCATGTGCTTAGCCAGCCAGGCAAGCAGGCGGATCTCGTGCGCAATGCTGCAAGGAAATGGATCCGGTTCCTCGACTATGCCGTCCGTGCGTCCGCGGCGCCCCCGAGACGCTGCCGGCTATTGAGCCGCTTCCCGGAGACCGGCGTATCGATGGCAAGGACTGGCAAGTCTTGCCGTTCTCGCTCGTGTGGCAGGGGTTCCTGTTCACGCAGCAATGGTGGCACAACGCTACGACCGGCATGTGTGGCGTGAGCCCACGTCATGCAGATGTCATGAATTTTGCCGCACGCCAGATTCGCGATGCTCTTTCGCCGTCGAACTTCTTATAGACGAACCCCGAAGTCCTCCGAGCCAGGGTCGAATCCGGTGGCCGGAATTTTTGGCTGGGCTGGCAGAATGGGTTCAAAGATGCGGAGCGTCGCATGGTACAGCGCACTCCCGTTGGTTCTGAGGTGTGCCAAGTCGGACGCGGCGTGGCGATTCCGCCAGGTAAAGTCGTGTTTCGGAACCGGTTGATGGAGTTGATCCAGTATGAGCCCACGACCTATGCGCCGCTGGAGGAGGCACCGGGCGCTACGTTCACGGCACCCGAGGGAGGTGTCGGACTACCTTCGTGTGTGCTTGCGCGGGCCGCCGCAGCATGTCCAATTGGAGGTCGCGGCAGGCTGTGTCATCATGGCGACACAGCGAAGCCGTAACGCCCCCTTCGTCGATCGTGGCACGCCACGCCATTTCTTCGCATTTTCCCATGTCGAAATGTCCTCCACGTGGCCGCATGGACGCTAACTCGGCCAACGGCGGCCCGCGATGACTGGTGACATGGTCCGACCTCGCCGATCCGCATGAGACCCCGTTTCGCCGTCCTCCGGCATCGCGACTATGCCTTGAACACGGGCGCGCAATTCGTGCGCACGATATCGCTGCAGATCCAGTCGACGGCGCTGGCCTGGCAGATCTATGAGATCACGCGCGACCCGTTTCAGCTCGCGCTGGTCGGACTGGCCGTCTTTCTTCCGGCCGTCTTCCTCTCCATTCCGGCCGGCCATCTCGCCGACCACTACGACCGGCGGCGTCTCGTCCTGATCGGGATCTCGGTCGAGCTCGCCGCCGGCGCCGTCCTGTTCGGCATGGCGATGGCGGACCGGATGACAGAAAACGTCATCTTGGCTCTGGCACTTTCCTTTGGAACGGCGCGCGCCGTCACCTCGCCGGCGGCGCGCTCGATCATGCCAAGTCTTGTGCCGCGCCAGGATCTGGCGAACGCCGTCGCTTGGTCCTCGACGAGCTGGCAGGTGGCCGCGATCGCCGGCCCCGGCATTGGCGGCCTGCTCTATGCCGTCAGCCCGCACTTCGCCTATGGCGCACTCATGATCGGCCTTGCGATCGCGATGATGCTCATCTTCATCATGCGTAGCCGGCCGATCGTCGTCGACGAGACGAAGGCGCGCGATCCCGCTGCGATCCTGGCAGGCATCGTGCTGATATGTCGAAATCCTTTGCTGCTCGGCACCATTTCGCTCGATCTGTTCGCCGTGCTGTTCTCCGGCGCCACGGCGCTGATCCCGGTCTTCGCGCAGGACATCCTCCAAGTCGGCGCCGATGCGGGCGGGCTCCTGCGCAGCGCCCAGGGCCTCGGGGCCTCTGTGACGGCGTTGCTGCTGACTCAGTTTCCACTGCAGCGTCACGTCGGAACGCGGCTGTTCGTCTCCGTCGGCGTCTTCGGCATCGCCGCCATCGTCTTCGGCTTGTCGCGGGACTATTGGCTTTCCTTCGGCGCCTTGCTGCTGCTCGGCGCGGGCGACATGGTCAGCGTCTACATTCGCACCACGCTGGTGCCGCTCGCGACGCCCGACGAGCTCCGGGGCCGCGTGCTTGCCGTTGAATCGGTCTTCATCGTCGCCTCGAACGAGCTCGGCACCTTCGTCTCGGGCACGGCAGGCGCGCTGGTCGGGCCGGTTGCCGCTGTTCTGTTGGGCGGCAGCCTGACTCTCGGCGTCACCTTCCTCTGGCCGGCTCTGTTCCCGCAGATCCGCAAGATCGACCGGTTCAGCGAAATCAGGTAGACGTCCACCGCAGGAACACCGGGCTCGGGCCGGCGTTGAACCGGAGCCCAAGGCCTCGAAGGAGCAGCCCATGATCCGCAAGCTCAGATCGGGCGAATACCGGCTCTATTCGCGCAAGATCGATCCTAGGACCGGCAGGCGGCGCAACCTCGGCACCTTCAAGTCGCGCCGGGCGGCCGTGAAGCACGAGCGCGCGGTGCAGTACTTCAAGCGTCGGGGCTGAAGCGACGGCGGAGGATCAGGCCGGCCGGCTGATCGTCGCCCGGATCGGCGTCGGGTTGTAGCCGTTGCAGGGATTGTGCATCTGCGGGCAGTTCGACAGCACGGCGATGACGTCGCGCTCGGCGCGCAATTCGACATAGCTGCCGGCGCGCGACAGCCCGTCGACGATCGCCATGGTCCCGTCGGGCTGGACCGGCACATACATGAAGAAATTGACGTTGCCGACGATCTCGTTTCGCCCGAGGCCGAAGGGCGCCAGCGCCTTGAGAAAGTTGTCGTAGCAGTTCGGCGTGTTGCGCACGCCGTAGCGCAGGAAGTTGTTGGCCTCACTGCAGCAGCCCGCGATTGTGTCGTGGCTGCCGCAGGTGTCCTCGATCACGGTGAACAGCGCTCGGCCCGTGTCCGAGTAGAGCACCGTGCCCTTTTTCACGAAGATGCTGCCCTGCACCTTGATCGTGTTCATGGAGCTGTAGCGCTCGCGCGGGTCGGCCGCGTCATAGCACAGGAAATCGACGGCCTGCGTCCCCTCGAGATCGACGAGACGCAGGATCTCACCCTTGCGCACGATCTTGCCCCAAGGCTGGCGGGGCGGGACGACATCGTCGGACACGATCTCTGCCGGGCGGTTGGCGGCGGTTTGGTCAGTCATCGCTGCGGCTCCATCGGACTGGCTCCATCGGATCGGGGCACTGCGCCGGTCGCCCGGATGCCCGCGTCGCATTGCCAAGCGATGATAGCAAGTGAGTGGCCGGGCAATCGAGGACGAGATCGGCGGTCCCACGGCGCAGCCGGATGAGATTTTTCCAGTTGGTCGGAACTCACAAGCCCCGTCCCGGTTCTACGGGACACGCGGTCGCTTGCCGGAGTTCCTGCCATGCTCATGCGCCTGTGCGGCCTGATTGGCCTGATCGCGCTCCCCGCCCTTGCCCAGACCGGAGAGCCGACACGGCTCACCCTTAACCCCTCGGGGAGCGAGCCGTCGGCGAGCATGCCGCGTTCGCGGCCGGCACCCGCGCCGGCGACAGCCAACGTGGCCAATCCCAAGGCCGGGCAAGCGGTTGCGGGGGACGGATCCGCCGGCCGGGGAGCCTCCGGCCAGGAGGGCGTCGCCGCGGATGACGGCAACTTTGTCAAATCCCTGACGCAAACCGCCATGGCCGACGTCGCCCTCGCCAAGGTCGCCGAATCGAAGGCCCGGCGCTGGGACGTCAAGGATCTTGCGAAACGCATGGCTGCCGACCATGAGAAGGCGAACCAGCAGCTCGGCAACATCGCGCGCAAGTTGAAAATCACGGTGCCGGGCGCGATCGATGACCGTCGCAAGGCGGGCCAGGGCCGCCTCGAGCAGGTTTCAGCCGAGGATTTCGATGCCGCCTACTTGATTGGCCAATTGCACAGCTACCGCCGCACCATCGTGCTGCTGGAACGGCACGTCTGGGCGGGCGAGAGCCCCGAGCTCCGGCGGGTCGCCTCATGGCGTTTGCCGCAGATCCGCGAATTTGTCAGGCAGGCCGAAACGATTTGGTCCGATCTGCCGCGTCCGCGCGTTGCCAGCGCCGCCGCCAAGCCGACCTTCAGCGGCCAGAGCCAACGCGCGCTTTCCCCCCCATCGTCGCCGCGCAAGGGCGCCGGTACCGAGGCCGCGGCGCCCAAAGAATAATGCCCGAAGAGTAGCGATCGGCCCCGGCACCCCGAGCCATCGCGTCCATCCCTGGATTTCCCCATCACGCCGTGGCAATCAGTGCGGGCGCCAAGCCCGGCTGCGACCGTGGACGGCGTCGGCGTTGCACGAGGATGGGTCCATGGCATCCAATCTGAAGGAATTGACGGCTCGGCGCTTCGGCATCGAGCTGGCGCTGGCCGATACCGGCGCGCTCGAGCCGTTCCTCGCGCGCGTGTTGGCCCGGCGGACGCATCGCCGCTACACCGATATGCCGGTGTCCGAGCAACAGATCGACCTGCTGCTCGCGGTTGCGCTGTCGGCCTCGGCCAAGTCCGATTTCCAGCAGGTCTCGGTGATCAAGCTCAAGGATGCGGCCAGGCGGCAGCGGATCGCCCAGCATTTCCCGGCAATGCCGTGGATCGGCAGTTCGCCCGCCTTCCTCGTGTTCTGCGGCGATGCGCGCCGGCTGGAGCGGGTCGGCGCCATGCGCGGCCATGCCATCGTCAACGGGACGCTCGAGGGCTTTTTCAATGCGGCGGTCGACGCCGCGCTGGTCATGCAGACCTTCATTCTCGCGGCCGAGGGGGTCGGTCTCGGGTGTTGTCCGATCAGCGTCCTGCGCAACCAGATGCCGACGGTCGCGGAGGTGCTGCGACTGCCGGATGGCGTGTTCCCGGTGGCGGGCCTCTGCCTCGGTCATCCCGCGGCCGAGGGCTTCGTCAGCATGCGGCTGCCGCCGGCGATCACCGTTCATACCGATGTCTACGACGATTCCCGCCTCGAGGCCGAGATCGACGCCTACGACAAGCGTCGCCATGCCCGTCATGCGATCGGCCGCGACCAGCAGCGCAATCCGGCCAAGTTCGGCCATGCCGAATTCTACGGCTGGTCAGAGGACAAGGCGCGGCAGGCGGCCGAGCCCGAAGGGGCGCTGTTCGCCGAACATGTCCGGCGGCACGGGTTCACCTTCCGCTGACGGCAGGACGGGCAACGCGCCGCTCCGACTCAAGCATCTTTGGTGAAGTAGGCGACGATCATCCGGGCGAAGGCGCTCGGATGCAGATGCTCGAAACGGCTGACTCGGTCGGCATCGGCCGCGAACGGGTCACTCGGAAAGCTCTGGTGGTAGGCCCGCTTGTGATCGCCCGACCAGAATCCGAAGCCGAGCAGCCGCAGGCCGGCGCGCCGCCCCAGATCCGCGACGTTGGACGGCGTGAAGCTGGTCTCGCAAGGATGGAAGAGCAGGTCCCGGCGGCTCGCCACGGCATAGAAGTCTCGATTGAACTTCAGGGCCGCGAAGGGACTGTGCTGCGGCGCATCGATGACCGCGCCGAGCAGCGCGCCGCGCGTGCTCATGGCCGCCGCCGGCAGCCGGTCGATTGCGGCCTTGACGGCGCGCAGCGGCGCGCGCGCCCGCGCGCTGTGGACCGCAAGCTTGAGCACGCCGCCCGGCAGGAGGTGCCCGCCGAGGATTTTCAGCGCTTTCTGCGGGTCCGCCGTGTGGTGGATCACGCCGACGGCCTCGACCTGCGCGAACTGGCCGAGCCTAGCCGGCAGGGCGAGGACGTCGGCGCGTGCAAAGGCAACGTTGCCGACGCCGAGCTCTCCGGCCTTGTGCATCGCGTAGGCCAGGCTGGATGGGCTGAGATCGAAGCCAAGGACCTGCGCGCTGGCGCTGGCGCGCGCCAGAGCAATCGGGTCCCGGCCGGTTCCGCAGCCGGCCACGAGGACACGGAATGCGCCACGGAACAGCTCGTCGTTGATCCGGCCGCGAAAACTGTCGTGCAACGGTGTTTCGGTGGCGGCTTCGGCCGGGTCCCGCCAGATCGGAAACGGATACGCATCGTGGTGGTCACCGACGCGGCGCGAGACCTCGTGTTCGATGGAGCCGAGCGCCTCGACTCTGCCGCAAGCGCGCTGAATGTGCATGCGGATGCCGACGGTCTCAGCCATCAGAATGGTCGCCTCGGCGAGCGTCACACCGTCGGCCTCGACGATCCTGGCGAAATCAGTCGGGGGCGGCAGCAGCATCCCATAGGCCAGCATCGCCAGGTCGCGCTCGACGCTGGGCTGGCCGCTCGATTGGCAGAGCTGGGCGAGCGACGTGGTTCGGCCGGCGATGGGCCATGGCAGAGGATCGTCGTATCCGGCCCGGCCCGCATCGAGCGCCAGGGCGAGGGCGAGGCGCCGCAGCGCAAGAAACGCGTGCGGCGCGCTCTCATGGAGGTGAAGCATGCCGGCCCGGAGCGCAATCAGAAGCTTCTGCCAGACCGGGTCGGGGCGGATGGGCGCATGGAGGGCGCTTGCCAGTGCCTCGTAAGTGCTGCCGTCCTGGTGGCTGCGCTGGAGCACCGCGGAAATTTCCGCGCGGTGCTCGAACACGGCGATCGCGGGCACGCGCGACACGATGCGGCGGATCTCTGCCAGGGGCGCCATGGCGGAACCCCCGGGGGCTGCTGATGCGGCGTCGCGCAGCCTGGCGACGGCACCCGGCGCGTGGTGGACATGCGGATTGGCAGGGCAGGAGACGTTCATGGTGATCTCCCGGAGTGAACAGACCCCATCCTGTTCGACCGGCGGCGACCCGACGTCATCCATTTGGAGTATGAACAATGAAATATTTGCTCATGTCGGCGTGTGTTGGCTCAGATGAAAGCGGCATCGGTCGGCGACCGAGTCCGGTCAATCGCCTACGGCTCGTTCCCGAGGTGCCAGAGCCAGTGCAGGACCGCGAAAATGCCGATGGCATGGGCGAGCCATCGGGTCGCCGCGATGCGCCCTTGGCTGAGGCGCTGCGCGTTGCGATTGACGCGTTGCTTTTCGCCCATGGCATCCGGCTCCTCGCGGCCGTCGCCCGCGACCATGGCGGCGCGAATGTTGCGGTCGCTTCGAGGGTGGCCGACCTCCGAGCAGCGTGCATCACCCAAACGGACGATCCCGACGCGCTCCGGTCGGAACATCACCGACCGGCCCCCCGCCGGCCCGGCCCGGCCCACCGTGGCACTGCCCCCTCCGATCATCGGGGTTGGCCCAATCGGGGTTGGGCCAGTGGTCAATTTTCGGCCGGGCTCCTAGGATGGGGCGACGAAATCGCGCGGAGGGCATGGCGGTGACGAGCAAGCGTGGACAGGCAGGGAAACGAAAGGCGGGAGCGGGGAGGAAGGCACCGGACGGGCCGTTGCACATCCATTTCGACAATGTGACGCGGTTGGGCGAGGTGTTTGAAGTGACGCCGGCGCGGATCGCGGCGGCGCTCAGGCGCCATCCCGCGTTGCGCGGCCGGGTACGGACGACGATCAGCCAGGATGGCGACACGATGGAGCAGGCGCTCAGGACGGCCGACATTCTGTTCGCCTGGCGCTTCGACCGCTCCAACATGGCGGCGCGCGCGCCCAAGCTGCGCTGGGTGCACGCCCATGGTGCCGGGGTCAACCACCTGATGCCGCTCGACTGGCTGCCGCCGGGCGCCGTTTTGACCAACAGCCGCGGCGTGCACGGGCCAAAGGCCGATCAGTACACGCTGATGGCGCTCCTCATGCTCAACAATCGGATCCCCGAGACGGTCACCAACCAGCGCAAGGCGCTGTGGAAGGGTGAATTCGGCACGTCGATCGAGGGCAAGACGGTGCTCATCGTCGGCGTCGGCCATGTCGGCGGTGGCGCAGCGAAATGGGCCAAGCAGCTCGGCATGCGCGTGCTCGGCATCCGGCGCACCGGCAAGCCGCATCCTCATGTCGATCGCATGTACCGGCCCCAGGCCCTGCAACGGCTGTTGCCCACGGTCGACTTCGTGCTTGTCACGGCGCCCCACACGGAGGATACCCATCATCTTCTGGGGCGGCGCGAGATCGACCTGCTCCGGCCGGGCACGGGTCTGGTCAACTACAGCCGCGCGCATCTCGTCGACTACGAGGCGTTGCGCTCGCGGCTGGAGCGGGGTGAGCTGACCGCGATCCTCGACGTCTTCGATCCGGAGCCCCTGCCATCGTCGTCGCCGCTCTGGACTACGCCCAATCTGATCATCACGCCGCATTGCTCGAGCGACGATCGCGAGCTCTACACGCCGAAGACCATTGATCTCGTGTTCCGCAATGTCCCCAGGTTCATCAAGGGCCAACCGCTCATCAATCGCGTCGATCCGAAATTGCAGTACTGACGGAGCTCATTCGGTCATGCATGCAAACATGTTCGATCCCGCGCTCTATGCGAAAGTTCGCCAGCCCGTCCTGGCTGCCGAGACCCTGCCGGCGTGGTGCTACACCTCGCGCGAATTCTACGAGCGCGAGGTCGAGCGCGTGTTCAGGAGGGTGTGGAACTTCGTCGGCCGTGCCGACGAGATTCCGCAACCCGGTGACTTCATGACAATCGATTTGTTCGGCGAGTCTCTGCTCATCCAGCGCGACGATGACGGGGTTGTGCACGCCTTCGTCAACATCTGCCGCCATCGCGGCACTCGCCTGCTCGACGGCTGCGGCAACAGCCGCCTGACGCGCTGTCCCTATCACGGATGGACCTACGCTGCCGACGGTTCCCTGATCGGCACGCCGGGCATGGAGCAGACGGTGGGCTTCAACCGCAAGGACTACAATCTGCTGTCGGTCCGGCTCGAGACCTGGGCGGGCTACATGTTCGTCAACTTCGACACCAATGCCGGCAGCCTCGCCACCTATCTTGGCGAACTACCCGACAAGCTCGCCTCCTACAATCTCGACGACATGGTCTGCGTCCGACGCAAGGAATACGACCTCTCCTGCAATTGGAAGATCTACATCGAGAACGCGATGGAGGAATATCACACGCCGGTCGTGCACAAGAAGTCGATCGGCAAGCAGACGACCGTGCGCGAGGTTGGCCGCGGAGAATGGGCGGCGCTTTTCATGAAGGCCGAGCGCACGATCGCCGTGCTACCCGAGGATATTGGCGATGCGTTCCCGCAGATTCCGACGCTGGCCGGCAATCCCGCGCATGGCACTCATTTCATCGTCATCTATCCCGGCACCTTCTTTGCGCTGACTCAGGATTGCATGTGGTGGCTGGAACAGCGACCGACCGCACCCGACCGGACCAAGATCGTGATCGGCTCGTGCTTCCCGAGATCGACCGTGGCGCGGCCCGATTTCGAGCAGAAGGTGATGAAATACTATCGGCGTTGGGACAAGGCCCTGCCCGAGGACAACTACATATCCGAGCGGCAGCAGCTCGGCATCAGTTCGTCATTCAGTCGACCCGGCCGCTTTTCGTTCCAGGAACCGGCGGTGCACGATATCGCGAACTGGGTGCTCGACCGCGTATTGGACTTGCCGACCGGCAGATCCGCCACCTGATCCTGCGATGCACCGCATCTCCGATCCGGCGGCACTGAAACCGCTCGTTGGTCAAGAGCTCGGCCTCTCCGACTGGTTGATGGTCGATCAGGCGCGCATCGACGGGTTCGCCAGGGTGACGGGCGACGACCAGTGGATTCACGTCGACGTGGAGCGCGCCAAGGGCGAGATGCCCGGGGGCAGGACCATTGCCCATGGATATCTGACGCTCTCGCTCATCCCGATCCTGGCGCGGCAGATCCTCATGTTCGAGCACGGAAGGCGCGTGAACTATGGTCTCAACCGTGTCCGCTTCACTTCGACGGTGCCTTCGGGCGCGCGCATCCGGCTGCGGATGAAACTTGTGGCCGCCGACGACGTGCCGGATTCCGGCATTCGGCTCACCTTCGAGAGCACGATGGAGCTAGAAGGCGGCGCACGGCCGGCGCTGGTCGCCGAGCACATGACGATCGCTTATCCGCCGCGGGCTGCGTCGTGACCCGGGGCATGTTCGACCTCGGCGGGAAGGTGGCGCTGATCACGGGCGGCAATGGCGGCATCGGACTTGGTATGGCCAAGGGCTTGGCCGAGGCCGGCGCGGATGTGGTGATCTGGGGCACCAAGGAAGCCAAGCTGCGCGAGGCGGAGACCGTGCTGAAAGCCCATGGCCGCCGGGTTCTGGTGCAGGTCTGCAATGTCGCTGACGAGGCCGCGGTCGAGACATGCTTTGGCGCCGCGCTGTCCGCCATGGGCCGCATCGACGGGTGCTTCGCCAATGCCGGGATCAGCTCGAAGCGCACGGCTTTCCACGAGCTCAGCGCCGCGGACTGGCGCCAGGTGCTTTCCGTCAATCTCGACGGCTCGTTCTTCACCTTGCGCGCGGCAGCCCGCCATATGGTCGAGCGATCGCGTGCCGGTGATCCGGGGGGAAGGCTGGTAGCGATCTCGAGTACGGCGACCATCCATGGCGCCGCCGGCAATCATGCCTATGCCGCGAGCAAGGGGGCTCTGCTCTCCGTTGTCCGGGCTCTGGCCGTCGAGATGGCGCGCCACGGCGTAACGGCGAATGCCATCCTGCCCGGCTGGATCGAGACGGAGATGACCGCGCGTGCGATCGGAGACGCCAAGTTCAGCGGCAATGTCCTGCCGCGCATTCCGATGCGGCGCTGGGGCAAGGACGAGGATTTCGCGGCGATTGCCGTCTACCTGATGAGCGATGCCAGCCGGTATCACACCGGAGACAGCATCTTGATCGACGGCGCCTACACCATTTTTTAGGCGGCGCTCCAGAACTTGCGCAAGCCGCCGGCGGCGCCGAACACCGGATCGGTGGCCGGGCGCGGCACACGGGCGACCTGTCGCGTCTTGGCGGGACCGGGCACGCCCAGATTGCGGTCGGGCCGGCGTCCGTCCGGATAGGCGCCGACGATGACGACTTTGCCGGTGGCGGCGACCCGTTTGTGGGCGATGCCGGCCGGGATGATCACGACGTCGCCGGCTTTGACTGTTACGACCGGCCCATCCGGCCCGCCGAAGCACACGCTTGCCTTGCCGCTGATGACGCCCAGCGCCTCGTGCGTTGCGGCGTGATAGTGATGGTAGTCATAGACGCCGTTGACCCAGCCATTGGTCCATCCGTTGCGCTCGAAGAGGCGCAGACAGCCATCCGCTGACTTGGCGCGTCGTGCCGAAAGGATCTGTCGATGCACGATCAACGGCAGGTCGGTCACCGGCGAGATGACCATCCGGTCGGTATGTGGCGCGGCGCCACGTCGCCTTGAAGCCATCGTTTCACCTCCCTGCCGGCACGCGTTGCTCCAGTCCGCCACCAGTCTGGCACACTTTGCCGACCGAGTGCAGGTGGTGTGCAATGGACGTCGCGCGATGGAGCGCGGAGCGCCGGCCGATCATCGACCCAACGCCGCCAGCCCTTCTTCGAGGTAGTCCGCCAGCAGCGGCGTTCCGATCAGATAGGCCGGTGTGCGCTCCGCATCGAGCTCCATGGCCTCGGCCCGGCGTTCCTGCCATTGCGTTGAATCGAAATCGCCACGCCCGAGCCACATCAGGGCGACCAGGTCCGCAAGTTGATCCTGGTTCAGATCCGACAGAATCTCGGTCAGTTCCTCGTGGACGGGGTCGTCGCTATAGTCCTCGAGCACGCCGCGCTGGCCGTCATCGGAGGGATTCGAACCGGGATCTGGCTCGACCACCGGCGTCTTGCCGTGGAACTCGTGGGCCTTGTCGATCAGGGCCCGCATCAGATCGTCGGGCAGCCCGAGTTCGATCTTCCGCTCCGAGGCCGCGCGAGGCCCGCTTCCCTCCGGACCGATGATGGATTCGTTCATGCTCAGGCCTTGGCCGAGCGTCTGGCGACCGCCGCCTTGCCATAGAGCTTGCGCAATTCGTGCTTCGCCTTGTCGAGCACCCGCTTGCGCGCCGCGGTGATGTTTCGACCGCCGCGATTCAGATAGAAATTCAGCATCGACATGGCCGACCGAAAGGCACCGGCCTTGCGGCGGACGCTGCGATCCGCCGAGCGCTTGAGCGACATTGCAACGGCGCGGGCGGACCGCAGAGCAAAGACGCCGTGCCTGAGGTCCAGCGCGTTGCTCGTTTTGGTGACGACTTGCGACCAGCGGGTGCCGCGCCGCGCGGTGGCCCGCTTCCTGGCTGAAACCAGCTTGCCCACCGCTCGTCTCTTGGCGGCGACCTTTTTCCGGATTGTGGCCATGACGCCCTCCGTTGCCGAGAAATTCTCTTGCGCAACGGAGTATTCCGTCTCGGGTTCCGGGCGAAATCGCCCAAACGAGCATGCGGACACCTCTGACCGGAACGTCCGGTCAAGAGCTTTCGTTGACCATTCGAAGCCGAACGGGGCTGCGAATTGACGAGACTGGACAAGCAGGACACGGGGGACGACGTGCTGAGGTTGGCGTCACGCGCCGCAGTCTTCTGCAGGCCGGAGCCGGAGTGGCCGCCATATCCGCCATGGGTGGAGCGCTGATGCCGGCTGCCTCTCACGTCGCGGCGCCGGCGGCCGCGGCCGCGGCGCCCGTGGCCTCAAGCCGGTCGTCGGTCGTGGATGCCCGCGCCCCGGTCGCAACCGTATTCAACATCAATGGACGAACATGGCGTTTGGCGCTTGATGTGCGCACGACGCTGCTCGACGCGTTGCGTGAAGCGATGGGATTGGTCGGGACCAAGAAGGGTTGCGATCATGGGCAATGCGGCGCCTGCACCGTGCTGATCGACGGCCGGCGTGTTCTATCCTGCCTCATGTTCGCGGTGGTAGCTCAGGAGCGGGCAATCACGACGATCGAGGGTCTGGCATCCGCCGACGGTCCGCTGCATCCGATGCAACAGGCCTTCATTGACCACGATGCCTTTCAATGCGGCTACTGCACGCCGGGACAGATCATGTCGGCGATCGCCTGTGTCGAAGAGGGTCACGCCGGCTCCGATCGAGACATCCGTGAATATATGAGCGGCAATCTGTGCCGGTGCGCCGCTTACCCCAACATTGTCGCCGCGATCAACCAGGCGCGACGGGTCATGAAAGGGGCATGAGATGCGGCCGTTCCTCTACGAGCGCGCGACGAGCGAATGCGCGGCCGTGCAGCTCGCCGCCAGCGGGGCGCCGGCGCAATTTCTCGCGGGCGGCACCACCCTCATCGATTTGATGAAGCTCGATGTCCTGCGGCCCGCGCGCCTGATCGACATCAACGGCCTCGCAGCCGGGGCGGCCGGTCTCATCGAAGAGCGGGAAGGCGCCCTGCGGCTCGGCGCCCTTGTCGACATGGCCCAGGCGGCGGAACATCCCGTTGTTCGCCGAAAGTTTCCTGTTCTCGCCGATGCGCTGCGCCAGGCAGCGAGCCAGCAGGTGCGCAACATGGCGAGCCTGGGGGGCAATCTTCTGCAGCGAACGCGCTGTCCCTATTACCGCGATAGGTCCTGGCCGGCCTGTAACCGGCGTAAGCCCGGTTCGGGATGCGGGGCCCTGCATGGACAGAACCGTGGTCATGCCGTGCTCGGCGTCAGCGATGCATGCATTGCCACCTACCCGGGTGACCTCGCCGTGGCGTTGGTTGCCCTCGATGCGGTCTTGGAAATCATCGGCGCCGACGGCGCGCGCACGATGGGCGCGGCCGAACTTCATCGCCTGCCCGCAGACACGCCGCATGTCGAGACCAATCTGGCGCCCGGCCAACTCATCGCCGCAATCAGAGTGCCGGCCGGCCCGTGGACCCGGCGATCCCTGTATCTGAAGGTACGCGATCGGGAATCCTATCAGTTTGCCCTCGCGTCAGCGGCGGTGGCGCTCGATCTGAGCGACGGGATGGTGCGTCACGCACGCGTCGGGCTCGGCGGAGTCGCAACGATTCCCTGGCGCGCGACCGCAGCGGAGGACCAGCTGGTGGGCCGTCGGCTTGATGGCGAGCTGGCACGGGCTACCGCGGAGGCGGCGTTTGCCGCTGCACGGCCGGCACGACACAACGCCTTCAAGCTTGGGCTCGGCAAGCGCACGCTCGAACGCGCCCTGTTGCAGGCGGCGCAGATGGAGCTCTGACGTGGCAGCCTCATCGAATGCGCGGCGGAGCGCGATGGGCAGGCCCGAACCGCGCGTCGATGGCCGCCTCAAGGTGACCGGCAATGCGCGCTACGCATCCGACTTTCCGGTCGCCAACCCGGCCCACGCATGTCTCGTGACCAGCGCTATCGCCAAGGGTCGGATCGTCTCGTTCGACCTCGATGACGCCCGCGCCGTGCCGGGCGTGCTCGACATTCTCACCCACGAAACGGTCGGCAACGAGGTTCACGAGCCGAAGTTCTTTGGCTCGGGGGGAACGGCCTCGACGATCCACCGGCCCTTGTCGTCGGCGCAGATCAGTCATGCCGGGCAAATCGTCGCCATCGTCGTGGCGGACACCTACGAGGCGGCGCGCGAAGCGGCCTACCGGGTCCGGGTGACCTACGAGGAGGAGGATGCCGCAACCACCCTGGATTCGGACGGCGTGGAAACGCTGCCCGCGACCAAGGTACGCAAGGAGCACAAGAATCCCAGGGTCGGCGACGCGGCTGCGGCTTTGCGCGCCGCGCCGGTGACGATCGATGCCGTATATGAGACGCCGACCCAGCACCACAACGCGATCGAGCTCTACGCGACGACATGTGTCTGGTCGGGCGAGCAGTTGACTGTCTACGAGCCTTCGCAGTTCGTCCACGCGCTGAAGCACGCCATGGCCGAGCAGCTCGGCATCGATGCCGAAGACGTTCGCGTGATCAGCCCCTATGTCGGCGGCGCCTTCGGCTCCAAGGCCGCGGTCACGCCGCGCACCGCGTTGGTGGCAATCGCCGCACGCCGTCTCAACCGGCCGGTCAAGCTGGTGGCGACGCGCGCGCAAGGGTTCACCATCGCCACCTATCGTGCCGAGACGCGTCATCGCGTCAGGCTGGGCGCACAACGTGACGGCAAGCTGACCGCCTACGTCCACGAAGGGTGGGAAGCGACCTCGCGGCTGGACGACTACCTGGTCGGCGGGACCGAGACGACCGCGCATATCTATGATGTGCCCAATGTGTCGACGCGGGTGAACGTGGTGCGCACCGACCGCGCCACTCCCGGCTTCATGCGATCGCCGCCTGAGGTCCCCTATGTCTTTGCGCTCGAGACTGCGCTCGACGAATTAGCCGAGGCGCTCGACATGGATCCGATCGAGCTGCGCCGCATCAATGACACTCGGAACGATCCGATCACGGGCGCACCCTATACCAGCCGATCGCTCATGGCGTGCTACGACGAAGCCTCCCGCGCCTTCGGGTGGAGGCGGCGCAACTTGCCGCCGGGATCCATGCGCGACGGCGACTGGCTGGTCGGCTGGGGCTGTGCCACCGCGGTCTACCCGACCTTCATGGGTGCGGCGACAGCACGGGTCCGCCTGGCACGCAACGGCGCAACGCGCGTAGAGATCGCCGCGCACGACCTCGGCACCGGGGCCTATACGGCAATCGCCCAAACGGCAGCGGAGCGACTTGGCCTGCCTGTCGCCGCGGTCGAGGTGCTACTGGGGGACAGTGCACTGCCGGCCGCGCCGGTCGCCGGCGGATCGAACACGACGGCGAGCTGCTGCAATGTCGTGGCCAAGGCATGCGACGGGATTCGCCGCAGGCTGGTGCGCGCAGCCATGCGCGCAGACCGCGGGCCGCTGCGCGGCCGCAAACCGTCCAGCGTGAACTTCGTCGACCGTCACATCGCGGGCGAGGATGGCGCCAAGGTTTCGCTCGCGGACGCATTCGACATGCTGGGCGCGCCCATGATCGAGGAGTACGCCCACTGGCTGCCCCATGGCATGGAGCCCGACGCACTGAAGAAGCTTCATCTCGGTTCGGCAGCGCTGACCGGCGGCGCCATGGAAGACAGGATCGCCGCGGCTTTTGGCGCCGAGCTGGTCGAATTGCGCGTGAATGTCTACACCGGCGAGTTGCGCGTGCCGCGGATCGTCGGGGCCTTTGCGGCCGGCCGTATCGTCAACCCGCGCACGGCGCACAGCCAATATGTCGGCGGCATGATCTGGGGCATTGCCTCGGCTCTGCACGAGCAGACCGAGCTCGACCGGCGCGTCGCGCGTTACGTCAACACCGATCTTGCCGAGTATCTCATCCCCGTGAATGCCGATGTGCCCGACGTCCAGGCGATCCTGGTGTCGGAGGAGGATCGCCTGGTCAATCCGCTGGGCATCAAGGGTCTGGGCGAATTGGCCAATGTCGGCACCGCAGCAGCGCTCGGCAACGCGCTCTACCACGCGACGGGGCGGCGCATCCGCAAGCTACCGCTGCGGATCGAGGACGTGCTCTGAGATCTGCATGTCGCTGGCCGGAGCGTGCCGAACGCGTCAGCTGTCGTTGCCGTAGTAGCGGATGTGATATCCGTGATCGTCGTCGTCGCTCTCGCGCGGCGGACGCTGCAGCCGCGCAGAGGCCTTGCGTGCCTCGGCAGATGTCGCCGGACGCAGGTCGCGCTCCACGTCGACCGGTCGCGTCCTGCGGCCGGACACCTGGGACGCATCGACGGGGAGGATCGACGAAGTCTGCCGGTTCACGGGGACGCTCCTGACTGTCCAGCGCCCGGCCAACGGCGGCGTCCGGCGTCGGTTCCGCCCGCCGAGGAGATGACACGACTTCGACACAGGGACCGTCGGCAACCGGTTGAACCGGCTTGGCAACCTCACCGCGTTTCAAGCTGTGGCGCGCAGCGGACGGCCGGGGAACCTCACGCTGCGCAGGGGCGTTCTGCTCTTTGGGAGCTGGGCCCGGAGGTGGCCGTCATGGAGAAGGTCGTGGATCGGCACGAAACGATGAAAGCTTGGCTGATCGAGCCGGCGGCGGCGCCGAGCGACAGCTGGTGGCAAGGCCGCAAGATCTGGGCCCGGGTCGTCGTCGTAGCACCCACACCGGCGCAGGCGCGGATGCTCGCCGAACGATGGGTGCTCGAGCAAGAGGGCGAGCCGACGCCGCAGGTCGGCAACGAGTCGCCGACCCCGCGCCCCGGTCTCCATGACGAGAAGCTCTACCACGTCCGGCCGGCGCTGGAGGAAGTCGTCGACGACAAGGCGAGGCCGGGAGTGGTGATCGCTGAGCCGCTCGCGGAATCCTCGCGCGCGGCATCCTCCGGAATGCCGTCGATCGCTCCCGACCGTCGGGCTCACTAATGTCTGTCGACCTTCGCGCCTTCACGGGGGAGGCTGATAACGTCGTCTCCCTCTATGCCGATCTGGCGCCGCAAGAGCGCGACATGCGCCATTCGCGGATCCGTCTTGCCCGTCTGATCGAGGAAGCACGGGGCAGACTCATGGAGCGCCAAGTCGACCGTCCGCAGGCGGCGGCGCTGCTGGCGCCGCTCGAAAGCTTTGCGGCTTCGGACCAACTGATCGAGCATCGCGAACCTGCCGTGGCTCTCTTCGCGGCCCCGGACCGGACGGAAATCGTGGCGCTGCCCGTCGCGGTTGGCGACTTGGCGGTGGTCGCCAGCCATTTCCATATCAAGCCACTGATCGAACTCTTCGCGGCCGATATGCGATTCTACATTCTCGCATTGAGCAGCACGTCGGCCCGTCTGTTCGTGGCGAGCCGATACGAGGTCCACGACAAGACCCCGCCGGATTTGCCACGCTCGGTCGAAGAGGTCATGGCCGAGACCGAGATCGACCAGGCGGCACCGCATACCCCGGTTGCCCGATCGCGCAGCCGCGGTCCTGCCGCCGTACCGACCTCGCGGGGTTTCGACTCGCCCGACGACCTTCACAAGATCCAGCTGGTCGAGCATCTGACCCGGCTCGAGGGGGTGCTCAGCAAGCACCTGGCCCAGGAAAGCGCGCCCGTGCTCCTGTTCGCCGAACCGCAGGTTGGCGGCCATCTGCGTCAGCGCGGTCATCTGCGCAATCTCGTCGGCGAGATGATTTCAGCCAATCCTCACGGTCTCACCGATGAGGAGATTCACCGCCGCTCGGTCGCGGTCATGCAACCGAGCTTCGACCAGCCGGTGGCCGGCCTGCTCGAACGTATCGCTGCCCGACTGGGTAGCGGTGATGCGGCCGCCGCAACCAAGCCCGAGGAGGTCGTCGCTGCCGCCCATTTCGGCCGGGTCGACGCTGCGCTGGTGGCCGCGGATGCCGCGCTGTGGGGCACCTTTGATCCTGATGATGGTTCGATCGCCGCGCACGGCTCGCTGATCGGTTGGGACGAAGATCTGCTCAATCTCGCCGCGGTGCGCACGATCGCCAATGGCGGTCCCGCCTATGCCGTGCCGCGCGAGCGGCCGCCCCGAGGAGCGCTGGCCGCCGCAACGTTACGGTACTGAACTGCTGCAGCAAAAGCAGGGGATCCGCGGCGCGTCACGCCGATGCGGCGAGCCGCTTGAGCGTGCCGCGATCGATCGTCTGGCGCTGCTCGAAGAAGCCGGCCCAGGCGTCTGCCGGGCGCTGTCCGGCGTTCTCGATGCCGAAGCGCTCTGGTTTGAGCTTGACCGACAGTTCGGACCATTCGAGCGGCATCGAGACCGGTGCCGCCGGGCGCGCGCGGGTAGAGTAGGGTGCAACTGCTGTGGCGCCGCGTTGGTTGCGCAGATAGTCGACGAAGATCCGATTGCCGCGCGCTGACTTGGTGGATTTGGCGACATAATGGGCCGGAGCGCTCGTGGCCATGGCCAGCGCCACGGCGTGGCTGAACTGCTTTGCCAGATCCCATCCGACCGACGGGCGCAGCGGCACGACGACGTGGAGCCCCTTACCGCCCGTCGTCTTGACGAACGAGGCCAGCTTCACGGCTTCGAGTCGATGCTTCACCTCGAGCGCAGCCTCGATCAGCCGGGCCCAGGTCACGCCAGGGCCGGGGTCGAGGTCGAAGATCAGCCGGTCCGTGCTTTCGATGTCAACGCTTCGCGCCGACCACGGGTGAATCTCGAGTACGCCGAACTGGACCAGCGCGGCCAATCCCGCCACGTCGGAAATCGACACGTATTCGGCCCAGCCGCTGGAATCCTTGACCCGCACCGGCTTGACGGCCGCCGGCATGCCGCGCGAGACGTGCTTCTGGTAGAAGCATTCCTGGCGCATGCCGGATGGGCAACGCACGATCGACAGGGGCCGATCGGCAACATGAGGCAGAATCCGCTCGGCGATCGACGCGTAGTATTCGGCAAGCTGCCGTTTGGTGATGCCTTGCTCCTCATAGAGGACGCGGTCGGGGTGGGTCAGGCGGATGCCGGCAATCTCGACCAGGCGGTTGTCGCTGCCGTCGGTGTGCCCGACTGTTTTGACTGGTTCGACGCGCTCCCGCCCAACGGTGCTCGGGTCCTTGTCGGCCCGGAGCGCAATGAAAGAGCCCTGCCGTATCAAGCCGCCGCGCGTCCAGGTCGCGAACTCGATTTCACAGACTAGCCGCGGCTCGACGAGCGTCGCATTGCGGCCGACCGCGGTCGGCAAGGCCGCGAAGTTCGCGGCCGGACGACCGAGCCGGTCGAGCTGCCGGCGCAGATTCCGCGCCTCCCCATGGGACAAGCCCGTTCCGATCCGACCGGCATAGATGAACTTCTCGTCCTGCCAGTAGCCGAGCAGGAGCGAACCGATGCTCTGATCGTCGTCGCTGCGCGGGGTGTACCCTCCAATGACGAATTCCTGCCGCTCGCGGCATTTTGACTTGAGCCAGCCCGGTCCGCGGCCAGACACGTACGGATCTGCGCCGCGCTTGGACACAATGCCCTCGAGGGCGAGACCGCAGGCATGACGGTAGATCTTGGCGCCGCCGCCGGCGATGTGATCGCTGTAGCGCAGCCGGGAGCTTCCTTTCGGCACCAACCGTGCCAGCAACTTCTTGCGCTCGATGAGCGGCAGGGATCGGAGATCCCTGCCGTCGAGGAAGAGCAGGTCGAATGCGATGTAGGCAAGTCCGTCGTCGCGACGTTCCGAGAAGAGTTGCTGCAGGAGCGCGAAGTCCGAGTGGTTGCGCTGATCGAGCGCGACAATCTCGCCGTCGATCAGCGCCGATTTCACGCGTAGCTCTCCGATCGCGGCGGCGAGCGTGGGAAAGCGCGCCGTCCAATCCAGCCCATTGCGCGTCAGCAGCCGCACCGCGCCGCCTTCCAGGCGCGCTTCGATTCGGTATCCGTCGTATTTGAGCTCGTGGACCCACCCTTGGTCCTCGGGGGGATGATCCACCCGGGTTGCCAGCTGCGGCGCGACGAAACCCGGCATCGGCATCGGCTTGCCTGTTTTGGTCGCGGCAGTCTGGCGGGTCGGCGCCGCGCGCTCGGCCTTGGGGCGCTGGGGAGCATCATGGTGGGCATCCGATGGTGCGCCGTCCTCCAATGCGATGGTCGTCATGGTGCGGCCTGTCTTGACGCTCAATCCTTCGTCGAGGATGCGATCGCCGTCGCCCGGCCGTGCGAACTCGTCGCGACTCTTGATCAGCAGCCAGTTGTCAGCTCGCGAATCGGCGGCAGCGTGCCGGGACCGGCCCATGCGAACGAGATGCCACTCGCCGTGCAGCTTCTTGCCTTTGATGCGAAATTTCAGCCGTCCTGACTTGTACATGCGCTCGGGATCGTCGAGCGGTTCCCAGGTGCCGGTGTCCCACAGCATGACTGTGCCGCCGCCATACTGCGGCTTGGGAATGGTGCCCTCGAAGTCACCATAGCCGAGCGGATGATCTTCCACATGGACGGCCAGTCGCCGGTCGGCAGGGTCGAGGCTGGGGCCGCGCGTCACTGCCCAGCTTTTCAAGACGCCACCCAGCTGCAGGCGAAAATCGTAGTGCGGCCGGCGCGCATCATGCTTCTGGATCAGGTAGCGAAAGCCGCCGCGTGCCGACTTGCGGCCGCGTGGCTCGGCCGTAATTGAGACGTCGCGCTTGGCGTGATAGCGCTTGAGCGATCCGACCTGCGGATGAGCCTCGCGCGCGCGCGCGGCCGGGCCGGGGCGGCGTGCGCACGCCTTGCCTGCACCGCGACGCTTCGGGCGGTTGTGGCGTGGGGAAGATGCATGGCGAGCCATGTCCAGGCCAACGGGGCCCAATCGTCGAGGTTCCGCCGGCGAAGTCCCGGCCGCACGACGCCTCCGACAGCCGGTTGCAAGCTCGGGGAACCAATGGGCCAGGCAACCGTTGATCGCCGGTTCCATGCGCGCGTTCCAACGGACCGTGCGTTGCCATGAGAGGTCCCCAACATGCCCACGAGAGACGTGCTCATCAGGTTTCTAGCCATGTCCGCGCTGGCTGCCTCGATCGCCGGCTGCGATGCGATCCAGGGCCGAGAGACGGCAGCGCAATACGTCGATGACACCGCCATCACGACCAAGGTCAAGAGCCAGATCTTCCAGGAGCCCACGCTCAGCTCCACCCAGATCAGCGTCGAAACCATGCAAGGCACGGTGCAACTGAGCGGCTTTGTCGATTCTCCGATCAAGAAGGAGAAGGCGGCCCAACTGGCGCGCAATGTCCAAGGTGTCCGCGAGGTCAGGAACGACCTGGTCGTCCGCTAGCGTCGGCCGCAACATATCGGACGCAGGAAATCTTGCCCGAATCTTCGGGCCGATGAGCGTACGTACTCTCGCGCTGCAACCCGGTTATTGCATCCCCCTCCAGCCGATGACCGGCTCCCGGCGAACTGCGCCGCGTGCGCTGGTGAGGCGCGCGCGGCGCCCTCTTTTCCATCAATAACCCGGTCGGGCGCATGCCTTTGTCGTGTGCGTCTTTGCCGAGCACGGGGCGCGCTCCGGTCGCGCCCGGGAATGGCTGGAACGATTTCGCCGGCTGGGCGATTTCATTGTCAAACTGCATTCAATGGAGTCCGCAGATGGCATCTTCGCGACAAAAGGCAAAGACCACGAGAGTCATGCGCGATCACAAGCGCGGCACCTTGAAGAGCGGATCTGGAAAGAAGGTGAAGAGCCGCAAGCAGGCGATCGCCATCGCCATGTCCGAGTCGGGGCAGTCCCGGAAGCGCAAGAAGAAGAGCCGTTGACCCGAGGACTGGCCCCTTCGCGGAGCGACACAAATTTGCCTCGCATTTCCTACTTCCCATGCCCCAGTTCCGGGGGAACCGAAAACGCAAAGGCCGCATTGAGCATGCGACTTTTCCAATGCAGAGGTGAATAACATGACCCGCAAGCTCCTGTTGGTCGCTGCACTGTCCTGCTTTCCGTGGTCGGCGTGGGCCCATGGAGATGCTGAGTGGATCATGAAGGATCCGAAGTATCTCGCGCAGAACGGTGCCCATTGCTGCAACATCCACGATTGCGGCGTGGCGCCCGCCGGTGCTGCCGTACCGGTGCCGGGCGGCTGGCAAGTGATCGAGACGGGGCAGGTCTTCACCTGGGGCGAGCGTGGCCTCTATCCCAGCAATGACGGCATAACGCTGTGGTGGTGCCGTCCGGGCAATCGGCCCGTGCGCTGCCTCTTCGTGCCCGGACAGGGCTCATGACACCTGTCTGGGACCCGGCGGATCGAGCTTGGCTCGACCGAAAGGCGCGCACCCACGCGGGTCAAGACGCGTGATCCTGGCGATTTCATATGCACCTCTGCCGCAGCGCCGCGAGGTGGCGCTGCGGGGCCAGCCATTGCAGCCGCGCGATTCTGTCCGACGCGCGGCTTGGACGCGTGGACAGCGTCGCGCCGCCAAGCTGCGTGAGGAGCGCCGCCGCGCCTGGCAGAAGTTGATCGGCTGGGCCTAGGACGTGATCGCTTCAGATTGAATCGCCTCAGCGATCCAAAAAGCTGGTGGTTTGGTTCTTACAAACGAGTCCCAAACTGAAGAGTAGCCTCGTGGTGAGCCTGTCGAACCACGAGGCCCTTGCCGCTCCAAAGACGCTTGCCTGAAACCGGCTGAGACACGGAGGCGGCCTCATGGCTCGACAGGCTCACCATGAGGCGTATGAAACCCAAGTGTTTGGCTCGGACCACTAGTTCTCTTCCGTGACGATCAGAATGCCGTGATCGTCGACGTGTCCGCGCTGTCCTGGCAGCACGAGCGTGGTGGCGTCGAGCTGCTGCACGATCGCGGGCCCGCGCAGATCCGTGTCGGCGCCCAGCCGGTCGCGATCATAGATGGGCCAAGGCGCGACACCCGATGCACTCTCGACTCTCTGCTCGCCGATGCGTGCGCCGTCGAGGCCGCGGCCGGCGGCGATCCTCGGCAGCGTCGGACGCTCGAGCCGACCGATGGCGGTCAGGCGCAGATTGACGATCTCGACCGGCGTATCCTCCTGGGCAAAGGTGTAGAGCTGCTCGTGGCGGCGATGGAAGGCGGCCATGCATCGATCGAGAGCGTCTCGCGTCACGCCGCCATCCGGCCACGGCACCGCCAGCTCGAAACCCTGGTGGATGTAGCGCAGGCTCGCCTGGCGCAGCAGGACCCGGCCTTCCGGCGGCACGCCTTCGCGCACGAGCCATTGGACTGCCTCTTCTTCCATCTCCGCGAAGACGCGGCCGATGCGCATCAGGTCGTAATCCAGCGGCCGCTGCAGGCAGGTGCGCGAGTAGTCTGATTTGAGCTGTGCGACCAGCAGACCGAGGGCGGACAGCACGCCCGGCGCCGGCGGCACGATGATGGTGCGGATGCCGAGCAGGCGCGCGAGCGCTCCGCCATGCAGCGGTCCAGCGCCGCCGAACGGCACGAGAGCGAAATCGCGCGGGTCATGGCCGCGTTCGACCGAAACGACGCGGATCGCGCCGACCATGTTGTTGTCGACGACGCTGAGGATGCCGCGTGCCGCCGCCATGGTGTCGAGGCCTAGCGGCCGGCCGATTTTCTGCTCGATCGCAGCGACGGCCGCGGGGCGGTCGAGCTTCATGGAGCCGTTGAGCAGGTAAGGTGTCAGATGACCGAGCGCTAAGTGCGCGTCGGTCACGGTCGGCTCCGTGCCGCCGCGGCCATAGGCGACGGGGCCGGGAATGGCGCCAGCGCTGCGCGGGCCGACCGTCAGTCCGCCCGACGGCGCCAGCGCGGCGATCGAACCGCCGCCGGCACCGATCGTGTTGATGTCGATCATAGGCAGCGGCATCGGCCAGTCGCCGACGCGGCCCTCGACCGTGACGCCCGGATCGCCCGCGCGGATCAGGCAGATGTCGGCCGATGTGCCGCCGATGTCGATCGAGATCAGATTGCCGTGGCCGGACGCCTCGCCGACGAACATGGCGCCGACCACGCCGGCCGCCGGGCCCGAGAGCGCGGTCTGCACCGGTTCGCGCCGGATCGTCGCGGCGCCGGTGACACCGCCGCTCGACTTCATCATCAGCAGCGGCGCGGCGACGTTCCGCGCCTGCAATCGCTCCTCCAGCTTCGCGACATAGGACGACACGGCGGGCATGACGTAGACGTTGAGGATCGTCACCATGCTCCGCTCGTATTCGCGGAACACGGGCAGCACTTCGGACGAGATCGAGACCAGCGCCTGCGGATGTTCGGCGAGCACGAGCTCGCACGCCCGGCGCTCGTGTCGCGCATCGGCATAGGAGTGGAGGAAACAGATCGCGACCGCGTTGACGCCGAGTGCGCGGATGCGCCGCGCTGCGTCGCGCACGGCCGCCTCGTCAAGCTTCTCGATCTCGTTGCCCGCCGGATCGAGCCGTCCGGCGATCTCGAACACGCGTTGGGGCGGCACCGGCCGCTTCGGCTTGACCCAGGAATACATGTTGGCCTTGCGCGGGATGTCGTGCCGGCCGATCTCGAGCACATGCTTGAATCCCGCCGTGGTCAGCAGCGCCGCGGCGACACCCTTGCTTTCCAGGATCAGATTGGTCGCGACCGTCGTGCCGTGCAGCACCTGCCGGATCGAGCTCGCCGGCAATCCGCCGGCGCCGAGAGCCGCGTCGATGCCGGCCATGAAGCCGGCCGATGGATCGGCCGGCGTGGTCGGCACCTTGGCATTGTGAATGCGTCCGCGCCGACGATCGAACAGCACGATGTCCGTGAAGGTGCCGCCGATGTCGATGGCGACGGCGGACTCCTCGCTCATGACGGCCTCATCCTGAGCCTCGGGCGAAGCCCGGTTCGCCCTGGTACGAAGGAGGCCGCGGCTCGGTGGCATGGCGCATCTTGGTGGTCATCAGGCGTGCGGCGAGGCCCTCGTCCTTCGGCAGGCTCAGGACGAGGACTTTCCGATGGAAGTTCTGTCATGAGGTGACTCACACCATCTCATCCACATATTTGCGCCGGTGGAACAGCTTGGCCGGTGGCCGGTGGTCGCGGCGCAGCTTCGCGGTCGCAGCCTCGTCGACCCTCGGCCCCTTTTCGTCGATCACCACGCCGTAGTCGGCGCGCGCCGCCTCGATGCTGACATAGTCGCCCAGCACGTCGTCGAGGACGCGAGCGGATTCGCGGTCGAAGGGATGGCCCCAGCCGCCGCCGCCGCCGGTCTCGAAGCGGATGATGTCGCCACGCTTGACCGGTGCGCCGTCTTCCAGCGACTTGACCTCGCGCTCGTGCTTTGTGCCGGGATTGATACAAGCACGGCCGGGCCGGGCCGAGCGCCCGCCATTGACGCCCCATGGCGGGTTGGCGACGCCGTCATAGCGCGCGGCCATCACCGCATCCTCGCCCATCCATTGGATGGTACGAACCGTGCCGCAGCCGCCGCGCCAGCGTCCGGGTCCGCCCGAATCCCGATGAATGCCGTAGCCGAGCAGACGCATCGGGAATTCGATGTCGACGAACTCGGCGGGATTGTTCTCCTGCGCCACGTAGTAGACGGCGTCATGCCCGTCGGCGTAAGGCCGCGCGCCGTGGCCGACGCCGACACCGTCCGACATGTGGAATGGCATCCCGTCGGGGTTGGTGCCGCGGAAGAAGTGAATCGAATAGGCGTTGCTCGCTGCGACGGCCTGGCCGCCGCTCGCCACGTTGAGCAGGCCGGCGCAGACATTCTGCGTGCGGATCATGGTGAGGCCGCGCTGGTTGAGGGGAGCGGGGAAGCGCGGCTGCAAGAGACTGCCCGGCCGCAGCTTGACCTCGTCGACGGCGTGCATGGCGCCCTCGTTGATCAGCAAGGTCGGGTCGGTCGCCATGGCGTAGATGCCGAAGACCATGCGCGGCACGGCGGGGTTCATCAGGAAGTTGACAGGGCCGGGCGCCTGGTCGTCGGTCGCCGTGGCATCGATCGCGATTCGATCGGCCGTAACGTCGAGCCGCATGCGGATCGTTAAGGGTCCGTTGCCGAGCCCGTCGCCGTCGACCGCGTCGGCGAAGGCGTAGGAGCCGGGCTTGAAGGTCGCGCGGAGCTGGCGCACCACGCCGTCGCGGGTCTGCCGGTTGAGGCCGCGGAAGCCATCGAGCACGGTGTCGAGGCCGAAGCGCTCGAACATCTCGACGAAGCGCCGCTCGCCGAGACGCACCGCCGCGGTCAGCGCCCGCACGTCACCCTGCATCTGCTCGGGGAACCGCGTGTTGCCGAGGAAGATGCGGAACACGTCCTCGTTGAGCTCGCCCTCCTGGTAGAGCCGGACCGGCGGGATGATGATGCCCTCCTGGAAGATGTCGGTCGCGGTCGGCGACATGGATCCCGGCCAGGCGCCGCCAATGTCGTGGAAGTGCGCCCAGGACTGCGCGAAGCCGACCAGCTGGCCCCGGACGAAGACGGGTGCGGCGAACACCTGGTCGGGCGAGTGCGAGACGCCGCCGTTGGACGCGTAGCAGTCGTTGTACCAGTAGATGTCGCCGGACTGCATGGTCTGCGACGGATACTGGTCGAGGATCGGCTGGATGATGTGGCCGAACAACGGCAGGTTGGTGCCGGTGATGAGCTGGCCCTGGGCGTCGAAATAGCCGGCGAAGAAATCCTTCTTCTCGCGGATCACCGGCGACATGGCCGTGCGCTCGAGCAGCGCCTCCATCTCGAGCTGTGCCGCGCGCAGCGTGCCCTTGATGATCTCGAGCGTGATGGGATCGCAGGTGGTCATCGTATGCGCATCCCTGGCAACATGACCTGCTGCTTTGAACGCTTCCCCTCGCCCGGCGCTTCGCGCCACCCCTCTCCCCCAAGGAGAGGGGTTGATGGAGTGCGCCAATGAACCCTCTCCTTGGGGGAGAGGGTGGCGCGCGATAGCGCGCCGGGTGAGGGGAAGCGCTGGATGAAGCGAGTCATGTCAACACGTCGTGATAGTCGTGACGGTGAAATGCCTTGGTCGGCGGTCGCTTGGCACGCAGCTTCGCCGTCGCCGTCTCGTCGATCTCACATTCCTCGCCAACGAGCACCACGCCATAGTCTTCCCGCGCGCTCTCAGGGCTGACGAAGCCGCCCAGCACATCGGCGCGCACCAGTTCCGCCTCGCGGTCGAAGGGATGGCCCCAGCCGCCGCCGCCGCCAGTCTCGAGGCGGATCACGTCGCCCGCGCGCACGATGGTGCCATCGGCGAGCGGCGGCAGCACGCGCTCCTGCGGCGTGTCCGGATTGAGCACGCAACGGCCCGGCCTGCCGGCGCGGCCGCCATTGACACCCCAGGGCGGATTGTCGACGCCGTCGATCCGGTTCGACAGCATGGTCTCCTTGGCCAGCACTTCGAGCTCGCGCACCACGCCGCAGCCGCCGCGCCAGCGTCCGGGCCCGCCTGAGTCTCGGAAAATGCCGTAGCGCCTGAGCCGCACCGGGTACTCCATGTCGAGGAATTCGGCCGGGTAGTTCTCGTTGGCGACGAGGTAGACCGCGTCGATGCCGTCGGCGAAGGATCGCGCGCCATAGCCGACTGCGATCCCGTCGGTCAGCAGGAAGGTGTCGTCGGTGCGCGGGTCGCGCCCGCGCAGGTAATAGATGACATAGACCGCACTTGATGCCATGCCGTTTCCGCCGGTCGCGACATTGACCAGGCCCTGGCAGGCGGTCAGCACGCGGATCAGCGTGATGCCGCGCTGGCCGAGGGGAGCGGGAAAGTTCGGCTTGAGCAGGCTGCCCGGCCTCGTCAGCACCTCGTCGAGCGCCTGGAGTGCGCCATGGTTGGTCAGCACGCCCGGATTGTCCGACAGCAAATACTGCCCCAGCATCATCTTCGGCACGTCGGCGTTCATGATGAAGTTGACCGGACCGCGCGCCTGGTCGTCGGTCTCGCGTGCGTCGAGCACCAGGCGGTCGGCCATCGCATCGAGCTTGAGACGGATGCGGAACGGGCCATTGCCGTGTCCGTCGGTGTCGAGCAGCTCGGTGAAGCGGTAGGTACCAGGCTTGAAGGTCGTGGCGAGACGTGTGCGCACGAAGCGGCAGGTCTCGTCCATCGACTGCGCGAGGGCATCAAGCACGCGGACACGCCCGAATCGCTCGAACAGCTCGATCATGCGCCGCTCGCCGAGCCGCACCGCGGCGACCGACGCGCGCACGTCGCCCTTGGACTGGTCGGGGAAGCGCGAATTGCGCAGGAAGATGCGCAGCGCCTCGTCATTCCATCTGCCGCCGCGCATCAGCCGGATCGGCGGAATGATGATGCCTTCCTGGAAGATGTCGGTCGCGTCGGGCGACAGAGATCCCGGCCGCATGCCGCCGATGTCGTTGAAATGCGCCCAGGACTGCGAGAAGGCCGAGAGCCGGCCCTCGGCGAAAACCGGTGCCGCGAAAACCTGGTCGGGCGAGTGCGACACCGCACCGTCCGAGCCGTAGCAGTCGTTGTACCAGTAGAGGTCGCCTGGCTGCATCGTGTCGGGCGCAAAGCGCTTGAAGATCGGCGTCATGATGTCGCCGAAGGCCGGCAGGCTCGATCCCAGCACGAGCTTGCCTTCGGCATCGAACAGCGCGACGAAGAAGTCCTTCTTCTCCTTGATGAAGGCCGACATGGCCGTGCGCCCGAGCACCGCCTCCATCTCCGCCTGCATCGAGCGCAAGGCGCCCTTGACGATCTCGAGGGTGACCGGGTCGCAGCTTGTGGAGGGAGTGGGGTTGGTCATGACAATCTGCCAGCGATGAACTCCCTCCCTCGCCGAAGGCGGGGGAGGGTCGGGGTAGGGGCCCTTGCGGGTGGCGCTTGCCGCTTCGGGCCCCTACCCCGATCCTCCCCCGCGCTGCGCGCATGGGAGGAAGACAAAACTACATCGCCGCGCGCACCTCGCGCTCGGCCTCGCGACAGGCGGCGACGAAGCGGTTCTGCCCGCGCGTGAGCTGGGTCAAGGCGAAGCCGCGCGTGCTGCCGGTGTGCTGCGCGAGCTCGGTCGCGGTTGCCAGTGTCGGCAGCGGCGGCACCGGCGTCGCCGGATCGTGGCGGAAGCGCGCCTCGCGCGTGAAGTTGATCGGCACCAGCGTGCGCGCCAGTCGCGCGATCGCATTGTTGGCACGCTTCGCCTCGACCTTGCCGCGCGCGACAGCGCCGTAGAACTCCTCCAGCGTCGCGGCCAGCGCCTCGGCGGCCCGCTTCGCCGGCCCGAGATCGAAATGGTTGCCGGCCGCCTTCTGGTACTTGTCGATCGTGCCCTGGAATTCGCGCGCGGTCGCGCGCCAGTCGAGCGGCAGGATCTCGGCATCGGCGGCACCGGCCACGGTCGCGAGATAGACCTTGATGTCGCGCACCATGATGTCCTTGTCGGCGATCTCGATCGTGTCGTTCTCGGTATGCCACGCGATGTTGCCGCCGCAGCCGCCGACCGCGTAATAGCCCTTCTGCTCGCGCAGCGCGTCGGGCATGGTCGAGCTCAGCATGAAGGCGCTGGAGATGCCGATGTTGTTGAACGAGTAGTCGCCGGCCCGATGCGGCCGCTCGCCATGGGAGGGCTGGCCGGTCACCTCCTTGATGACCTTCTGGGCGAAGCCCTCGGCCTCGGACATCCAGGAGATGTCCTTGAACTCGGTCGCCCAGCGGCAGCCCGGCGAGTCGCAATTGACCTGCAGCACGCAATTCTCGTCGAGATCGATGGCGAAGGCGTCGGCGAACCAGGTGCTGCCGGCGTAGCGCCCGGTCGAATGGCCGGGCCACCAGGCGACGCGCACACTGCGCTTGAGGGTGCCGCGGTGCTTCCACAGCACGCGCGCGATCTCGAGCAAGGTCGCGTTGCCGGTCGCATTGTCGCCGACGCCGACATCCCAGGAATCGTAGTGGCCGTGCAGCAGCACGAATTTCTCCGGCTCCTCCTTGCCCTTGATGTCGACCACGGGGAGCTTCTGCCTGAACCAGCCCTCCTCGAGGCGGCTCTTGATCGTGACCTTCTTGCCCGTACCGGCGAGCTCGATGAGCTTCCTGCCGGTCGGGTTGTTGACGGCAATCACGGGTATCTTGGGCTTGCGCGGCAGATCGTCGAGATCGGGTGTGCCCCAGATCGAGGTGCAGATGCCCCAATGGATGTCCTCGCCGGGATTGACCGCGATGATGCCGGCGCACCCGGCCTGCTCCAGCTCGTGCATCTTCTGCGGAAAGGCGAAGCCCTCGGAGACCGCGAACTTGCCGCCGACCCGCTCGGGTGTGATCGCGCCCGCGTCGGCGTTCTTCTGCATCAGTGTGGAAATGCTCTTGGAGATCTTGCCGGGAATGTAGACGATTTCGCCCTCGACGCCGCCGGGCACGCTCTTGCCGTAGGCGGGCGGCTTGGCGCGATGCACCTTGCCGTCGATCGTGACCGAGGCCTCATGGGGCACCGACAGGTGCAGCTCGGGCTCGTGCACGGTGACCGGCACGCCATGCTTGGTCAGGCGCTCGACCAGCATGTCGCAGGAGCGGTTGACGTCGTTCGCCTGCCAGCGCGGAAAGCGCGCGAAGGTCTCGACCAGCTCCCACGGCGCGGCGGCCGAAACGTCGTCGAGCATGCGGCTGATATGGTCGGGCATCTTCAGGGCTCCTGTAACACTGGATTTGTATCACTCATGTCGTCTAACGCTGCCCCTCACCCGACCCTCTCCCCTAGGGAGAGGGATTAGAGACCCTCTCCTTGGGGGTTTGAACCGCTTCGCGGTTCAAAGGGTCGGGGTGACGGGAAGCGACTACGGCAGCAGGTGACGTTCCCAATTCTGAGCACGACCGAACCTCACGCCGCAAGCAGGTGGCAGGCAACGCGCCGTCTCGGCGCCACCTCGCGGAGAGGCGGCTCCTCGCTGGCGCAGCGCGCCATGGCATGCGGGCAGCGGTCGCGGAAGCGGCAGCCCGACGGCGGGTTCTTGGCGTCGGGCACGTTCCCTTTGATCGGCAACGGCTCGTGCGACTGGTCGACA
This sequence comes from Alphaproteobacteria bacterium, assembly GCA_016869645.1. Lineage (GTDB taxonomy): Bacteria > Pseudomonadota > Alphaproteobacteria > SHVW01 > SHVW01 > SHVW01. The sequence goes on along the minus strand of VGDO01000030.1, from coordinate 4,714 downwards.
TGGGGCACGGGCACGGCCTTGACCAGCGCCTGTGTGTACGGGTGTTGCGGGAGGCGTATGACCTCTTCGGTCGGCCCGTCCTCGACCACCTTGCCGAGATACATGACCAGCGTGCGGTCGCACACGTAACGCACGAGCGCGAGGTCGTGCGAGATGTAGACAGCGGTCAGCCCCATGGCCTGTCGCACGTCGCGCATCAGATTGAGGATGCCGGCGCGCACGCTGACATCGAGCATCGAGACCGGCTCGTCGGCGACCAGGAAGATCGGCTCGAGCACCAGGGCGCGCGCCAGCACGACGCGCTGGAGCTGACCGCCCGACATCTGGTGCGGATACTTGTCGAGGTGCTGGTCGACATCGGCAAGGTTGACGCGGCGCATCGCCTCGACGACGCGCGCCTGGTGGTCGGCACGCGGTACGCCGGCATTGACCAGCGGCTCGGCGATGGCGCGCAGCACCGTGAAGCGCGGGTTGAGCGCCTCGAATGGATTCTGGAAGACGAGCTGGGCGCGCCGCCGGAACGTCGCGAGGTCGTCACCCGCGAGCGTGCCGATGTCCTGCCCGTCGAAACGGATCGTGCCAGCGGTGGGTACGGCCAGGCGCAGCAGCAGCCGGCCGGTCGTGGTCTTGCCGCAGCCTGATTCGCCCAGCAATCCGACGCTTTCGCCCGATTCGATGGCGAAGCTGATGCCGTCGACGGCGTGCACCGCCGGGTGCCGCCCGGTCGCGATCTCGCCGAGCGAGCGCTTGACCGGGAAGTGCTTGACGACATCGTCGGCTTCTAGGAGTGCAGCCATGTGCTCGGTACGCGGGCAAGGCGGCGCAGCTCGACGGCCTCGGCTGCGCGCAAACAGGCGGCACTGCGCCCGTCGTTTCCCTGATCGGGAATCGCGCCCGACCGGCATGGCTCGATCACGAAGGGACAGCGCGGCGCGAAACGGCAGCCGGTCAGCTCCTGTGACAGGTCGGGCGGGCTGCCCTCGATCGGCACCAGGCTCGAGACCGCCGAGGTCAGATCGGGAAAGGCGTTGTAGAGGCCCATCGTATAGGGATGATTGGGCTCGGCCAGCACGGCGCGCGCCGGGCCCTGCTCGATGACGTGGCCGGCATACATGACCACGACCTGGTCGGCGACATAGGCGACCACGCTGATGTCGTGGGTGACCAGGATGACCGACAGATTGAAGCGGCGCTGCAGCGACTTGATCGTGTCGAGCACCTGGCGCTGCACGATGACGTCGAGCGCCGTCACCGGCTCGTCGGCGATGACCAGGCTCGGGTTGAGCGCGAGAGCCAGCGCAATCGCGGCGCGCTGGCGCATGCCGCCCGAGAACTGGTGCGGGTAGTCGTCGAGCCGCCCCTGGTCGAGCCCGACCATGTCGAAGAGTTCGGCCGCGCGCGTGGTCGCGCGCGCTCGGTCCATGCCGCCGCGCTCGATCAGCACCTCGCGCAGCTGGGCGCCGACGCGATAGACCGGGTCGAGCGAGTTCATCGCGCTCTGTGGTATGAAGGCGATGTCGCGCCAGCGCAGCTCCTTGACGCGCCGATCGGGCGCCGTCAGCAGGTCCTCGCCGCGATAGGCGATGCTGCCGCCGGCGAAGCGCGCATTGGCGGGCATGACGCCGGTGATCGCACGCGCGGCCGTGGTCTTGCCGCAGCCGGATTCGCCGACCAGTCCGACGATCTGCCCCTCCGGCACCTCGAAGCTCGCGCCGTCGACCGCGCGCGTGACGCCGCGCGGCGTGCGGTAGTGGACGCGCAGATCGCGGATCGACAGCAGCGCCACGCTCTTAGTCTCTCAATTTGGGGAAGAAGATCTCTTCGTAGCCGCGGCTGATGAAGAAGCCGGCGACGACGACGAGGACGATGCACAGGCCGGGCGGGATGAACCAGTTGAAGTGGCCGCGCGACAGGGCCTGGGACGCGAACGCGTCCTGCAGCATGTAGCCCCAGGACACGACATTGGCCGAGCCGAATCCCAGGAAAGACACGCTCGCCTCGGTCAGGATCGCCCAGCCGATGGCGATCGAGCCGTAGAGGAAGGACAGCGGCAGGATGTTCGGCGCGATGTGCACGAACATGATGCGCCAGGTGCTGGCGCCGGTGACGCGCGCCGCCTCGACATAGGCGCGCTCGCGCAGGCTCAGCACCTGGCTGCGGATGACGCGCGCCGTATTGGGCCAGAGCAGAAGCGCGACGGCCATGATGATGATGTTGATGCTGGCGCCGAGGAAGCCGATCAGCACGATGACGAAAGGCAGGAAGGGCAGCGACAGCGCCACGTCGGCAAAGCGCATCATCACCATGTCGATGCGGCCGCCGAAATAGCCCGAGACCAGGCCCACGACCGTGCCGAGGCTCGCGACGACGACGGCCGCGCTCAGGCCGACCAGCAGCGCGCTGCGCGTGCCGTGGATGAGCTGCGAATAGATGTCGCGGCCGAGATTGGTGGTCCCGAGCAGGAAATCAGCCCCCGGCCTGATGTTGGCCGCGAGCTTGCCGGTCGGCAAGAACAGGATCTCCATCGGGTCGTGGGTCGCGAGCACGTCGGCGAGCAGGGCCACCACCGCGAAGACCGTGTAGATCGTGACGCCGGCCAGCGCGAAGCCGTCGCGCCGGAGCTGGGCCGCCGCGCGCGCAATCGCCCTGCCGACCGCGCGCACCAGGCGCGGCCACAGCGCGGGCGTCGGACGCGGCAGGGTTGCGGGCTCAAGCGACGCGGGCATGGCTTACGCGCGGGTCGAGCATGCTGTAGAGCATGTCGGCTACGAAATTCATGAAGATCAGCACGAGGGCGATCAACAGGAACGCGCCCTGCGCCAGCGGGTAGTCGAGTGTCGCCACCGCGTTGACCAGCAGGCGGCCGATGCCCGGCCAGCTGAACACGATCTCGACCACGACATTGCCGCCGACCGAGACGCCGACGCCCAGCGCGAACGCGGTCAGCACCGGCAGCAGCGCGTTGCGCGCGGCGTGGCGGATCACGATCGACCATTCCGACAGGCCCTTCATGCGCGCCATGGTGACGAACTCGTCATGCATCACCTCGAGCATGTTCGAGCGCATGAGCAGCAGCGGCAGGCCCTGGAGGTAGAGAGCGAGCGTCAGCACCGGCAGGATCAGGTGACGCAGGAAGTCGAGCGACAGGAAACGGTCGATCTCGCTGTCGTAGAACATGCCCGGGCTGTTGGCGCCGCCCGAGGGCAGCCAGCCCAGCTCGAAGCTGAAGATGGCGAGCAGCACCATGCCGATCCAGAACTCGGGCGCGGCGCGGATCGCCAGCACGGCCGGCACGGCGGCACGCTCGATCACGCTGTTGCGCCGCCAGGCGAGATAGGCGCCGGCGAGCACGCCGAAGACATAGGCGACGATCAGCGAGCTCAAGGTCAGCACGATCGTGTTAGGAAAGACTGCGAGCAGCACGTCGAGCACGGGCCGGCGCTGGAAGAACGACACGCCGAGCTCGCCCTGCAGCAGATTGCCGAGATAGATGAAGTATTGCTCCCACAACGGCCGGTCGAGGCCGAACTGCTGCAGGATCAGGTTCTGCTGCTCCTCGCTCAGATTGTCGTGCAGATAGGCGGCGAGCGGCGAGCCCGGCATCAGCCGGAACATCAGGAACAGGATCGTGACCACCGCCCAGACGACGAGCAGCGTGTGCAGCAGGCGCTCGAGGAGGAGGCGCATGGCTTGTACCGCGGCGCTTTAGAACTCCCTCCCTCGCCGCAGGCGGGGGAGGGTCGGGGAGGGGGCCCGAAGGGTCGAGCGCCCATCACCGCAAGGGCCCCCACCCTGCCCTCTCCCGCCTTCGGCAGGGGAGGGTGATGCTTGGCGGGTTTGTCTAAGCGAAGCCACCGCCGGCGTGCGTGCGAACGCTACAGCTACTCCGTCTTCAATTCCTCTTTCTTGCCCGCCGGGTAGAAGAGCTTGCCGCCCGACACGCGGTAGCCGGCATCCTGCAGAATTTTGCGCGCCTGCGGCAGACCGGTCACCGGTTTGTCGACCGCCGGATTGTGCCAGTAGGGCAGCGCCGGCGAGACATGGCTGTTGGCGGTCACCGCGAAGCCGTTCCACGCCGCGGCGACCATCAAGTTGCGGTCGATCGCCGCCGACAGCGCGCGCCGGAAGGCGGCGTCATTGAAGGGAGGCCGGCGCTGGTTGAAGCCGAGGAACTCGAAGCCGATGTCGACCGTGGAGGCCACGACGATGTTCGGACTGTCGGTCGACAGCTTGGTCAGCACTTCGGGATCGCCGCCGTAGAAGCCCAGGAAGTTCAGCTCGCCGCGCCGGAGCATGCCCATGGTCGCCTCGGCGTTGGGCACGATGCGCAGGATCCAGCGGTTGATCTTGGGTGCGGCCCAGTGGTCGGCGAAGCGGTCGAGCACGATCTCCTCGGCCGGCCGCCAGCGCGCCATCTTGAACGGACCCGAGCCGACATGGGACGGCTCCTTGAGCGCCTCGGCATTTTCCGGCTTGCCCATCAGGTCCTTCATCACCGGTTCCCAGATGTGCTTGGGGATCAGGTTGATCTTGGCGATCGACGAAGTGAGGAAGGAGGCGTTGGGCCCCTTGAGCTTGAAGCGTACCGCGCTATCGCCGGTCTTGGTGACCGACGCGATGTCGGCGACGAACGGCTTGTACATGGGCGACTTGTCGCCCATGGCCGGCGCCTCGAAGGAGAAGACGACGTCGTCGGCCGTCACGGGCTTGCCGT
>VGDO01000029.1 GCA_016869645.1 Alphaproteobacteria bacterium | reverse complement strand
GCTGATCGCGCTGCGCCACCAGAATGCGAGGCGCGCCGCGACCGCCAATCCCACCCTCGGAACGTCGGGGCGACGTCGGAAGATCACCAAACAATGCCGTGCGCGGCGGCTCGGATGCGGAGGGTTCGATGCTCATGAATCATCGTACCCGCTCCCGCGTCGATTTCTTCACAAGTTCTGAGCCATGACGCAGGTGGATCTGAGCCGCGACGAAGCCCGGCATATCGCGCTCGCGGCCCAGGGCTTCGACGCCGCCGCGCGGCGCCGTGAGCACGCCGAGTGTCCGATCCTCGGTGCCGTCGAGGACATGGGCCTGCTGCAGATCGATTCGGTCAATGTGCTGGTGCGCGCGCACTACCTGCCGGTGTTCTCGCGGCTGGGCCACTATGAGCGTTCCGCGCTGGACAGTCATGCCTTCAACCCGGCCAAGCGCAGACTGTTCGAATACTGGGCGCATGAGGCATCTCTGCTGCCGCTCGCGATGCAGCCGCTGCTGCGCTGGCGTATGGCGCGCGCGCAACGTCTCGAGGGCATCTACGGCGGCTACGTCAGGTTCGCGCGGCGCAAGCGCGCGCTGATCGCCTCGGTGCTGGCCGAGCTCCGATTGCGCGGCCCATCGCCCGCGCGCGCCTTCGCCGGCGACGGCAAGCGTGTCAAGGGCATGTGGGAGCGCCATGACGGCAAGATCGCGCTCGAATACCTGTTCTGGTCCGGGCAGGTCGGCTCGGTCACGCGCGCAGGCATCGAGAAGCACGGCTTCGAGCGCGTCTACGACGTCATCGACCGCGTGCTGCCGGCTGACATCCTGGCGCTGCCGACCCCGAACGAGGCGGATGCCCAGCGCGAGCTGATGCGCTTCGCCGCACGTGCCTTCGGCGTCGCGACCGAAACCGATCTGCGCGACTACTTCCGCATGCCGGTCGCCGCCGCAAAGCAGAGGCTCAACGAGCTGGTCGAGGCGGGGGAATTGCGGCCGGTGCGCGTCGAGGGCTGGCGTCATCAGGCCTATCTCGACCGCTCGGCGCGCCCTGCCGCAAACGTGGATCGCGCAGCCCTGATCTCACCCTTCGATCCGCTGATCTGGTACCGGGACCGGACGGAGCGCCTGTTCGGCTTCCATTATCGGCTGGAAATCTATACACCCGAGGCCAAGCGGCGCTTCGGCTATTACGTGTTGCCCGTGCTCCATCGAGGCAAGCTGGTCGGTCGGCTCGATCTGAAGGCTGATCGCGCGAGTTCGGCCCTGCTGGTCCGAGCGGCCGGCACCGAGGCCGGGGTGGAGCAGGGCCCGGCAGCCGAGGCGATGGCCGGGGAGTTGCAGCGCATGGCGGCGTGGCTCGGTCTCGAGCGTGTCGCGGTCGGCCGGAGGGGAAATCTGGCGCGTGTGCTGTCGGCCACGGTGCGCCGCCAGCGTGCTTCAAGGTAAGGGGAAAGTCGTGTCGCGACGTTCAACGGTGATCTTCGATCTCGGCGGCGTGCTGATCGACTGGAATCCGCGCTATCTCTATCGCACGTTTTTCAAGGGCGACGAACCGGCGATGGAGGATTTTCTCACCGGCGTGTGCACCAGCGACTGGAACCTGCAGCAGGATGCCGGCCGCTGCCGCGACGACGCGGTCGCCGTGCTCATGGATCGGCATGCCGACAAGCGGCATCTCATCGACGCCTGGTTCGATCGCTTCGACGAGATGATTCCCAACGCGATCCAGGGCACGGTCGAGATCCTGGATGAGCTGCGCCAGCACGGTACGCCGATCTACGCGCTGACCAATTTCGGTCCCGACACCTTTCCGATCGCCCAGCGCCGCTACGAATTTCTGTCATGGTTTCGCGGCATCACCGTGTCGGGCTACATCAAGCTGACCAAGCCCGATCCACGCATCTACCGGCACCTGCTCGAGACCTATGGTGTGGCGGCCGAGGATGCGGTGTTCATCGACGATGTGCCGAAGAACGTCGCCGGCGCGGCGGCGGTCGGTCTTCACGGCATCCATTTCACCGATCCGGCCGCGCTGCGCCGCGAATTGCAGTCGCTCGCCCTTCTCTGAGACCGGAGCGTTTCATGCCCCATCAGCTCAAATCGGTCCGTCTCGGCATCAACCCGATCACCTGGTCGAACGACGACTTGCCCGAGCTCGGCGGCGACATCCCGCTCGACGTGTGCCTGAGCGAGACCAAGCAGGCCGGCTATGACGGCATCGAGCTCGGCAACAAGTTCCCGCGCCAGGCCGACGCGCTGAAGCCGATCATGGCACGCCACGGTCTCGACATCGTCTCGGGCTGGTACAGCGCCAATCTGCTCGAGCGTGACGCCAAGGCGGAGATCGTGGCAATGCAGCCTCATCTCGGCCTGCTCAAGGCTATGGGCTGTAAGGTCATGGTGTTCGCGGAAACCAGCCGAGGCATCGCCGGCGACCGCAGGATACCGCTGTCCAAGCGGCCGGTCATGGCCGCGAATGAATGGCCGGTCTTCACCCGGCGCCTGACCGAGGTCGCCGATTACCTTGCGGGCCAGGGCGTAGCCATGGCCTACCACCATCATATGGGCACGGTGATCGAGACCGAGGCCGAGGTGGACAGGATGATGGCCGCCACGGGCAGCGCAGTGGGGCTGCTCCTCGACACCGGACATCTGACATATGCCGGAGGCGATCCGATGGCGGCGGCACGGCGTCACATCAAGCGCATCAACCACGTCCATTGCAAGGACGTCAGGCGGGCCGTGCTCGAGCGCGTGCGCGGCGTTGACAAGAGCTTCATGGACTCGGTCGTCGACGGCGTCTTCACCGTGCCGGGCGACGGCGCGGTCGACTATGCGCGCCTCATGCCGATCCTGGCTTCTGCCGGCTATCGCGGCTGGCTGGTGGTCGAGGCCGAGCAGGATCCGAAGAAGGCGCACCCCTTCACCTACGCGCAGATGGGCTGCACCTACCTGGCGCGACTGGCGCAGGCGGCGGGACTCTAGATCGTCGGCTCTAGCTGGGATCGCCTGCGGCGCCATGACCGGCGCAATCGAAAGTCAGGCGGACATCGAAAGGCTGCGTGCGGCACTCGCGTCCGTGCCAGTGTTGCGCGACCGGCCACGACATGCGTGGCGGATCACGCCGCTTTCGGGACTGACCAATCGCAGTTACCGCGTTACGTCGCCTGACGGCAGCCACGACTACATGTTGCGCATTCCAGGCGCCGGCACCGACCGTTATGTCGTGCGTGGCAATGAAATTCACAATGCCCGCGTGGCGTCCGCGGCCGGGCTCGCTCCGGAAATCGTCCACGCCGATGAGCGGTCTGGTGTGATGCTTGCGCGCTTCCTGGCAGGCGCGAAGCCGCTCGCTGCGGGTGACCTGGCAATGCCGGAGATGCGCCGGCAAATCGCCGGGCTGCTGCGCCGGCTTCATGAGTCCGTCCCCGAGTTCCGCGGCACGGCCGAGCCGTTCGAGGTGATCGATCGCTATTTGGCGCAAGCGGCCGATGGTCGACTGTCGCGGCTGCGCATGCGGGCCGAAGCGATCCGGGCCGAGCTTGCCGGTCTGGACGTAGCATTGCGGCCATGTCACGTCGATCCCGTGCCTGCGAATTTCCTGCTGCTGCCCGAGCGCGAGCTGCTGCTCGTCGATTGGGAGTTTTCCGCGATGGCCGACCCCATGTGGGATATCGCAACTATCGTGGTCGAGGGCGATCTCGACCCGGCGGCGGGCGAGGCGCTGCTGGATGCCTATACCGGTCGTCCCGACTCGCGTCGGCATCGGAAGCTGTCGCTGTTCAGCCTGTTGGTTCACCTGGTGGCGGTCAGCTGGGGAAGGGCCGCCCAGGTTGCGGGCAACCGCTCGGACGAGCTCGAGCGCTTGGTCGAGCGGCACCTCCGGGTGCTTGAGGCCGCTCTTTAGAGCGCGCAGTCCGGCCCGCATTCCCTTCCTTCCTCGCACTCATTGACTTTTGCAGGCCCGCCGCGCCGGACGGCGGTTTACAGGCCGCCCGTCTCTGGTGTAGGACTATCGCCGTTGCAGGGGTGCTCGCGTCGTGCGGGCTGAGAGAGCGGATCGCCGCTCAACCCTCGATCTGATCTGGGTAATGCCAGCGGAGAGAGCAATGTACCTGGGATGCCAGTATTCGCTTTACCCGATGACGAGCGATTTCGTTGCCGTCATCCTCGATGCCGTCAAACCCCTGCAGCGCTACAAGGATCGGCTCGACATCGAGACGGACGATGTGTCCACGACGCTGATCGGCGGCGCGCATGTGCTGTTCCCCGCGCTGCTCGAGAGTTTCTCGGCCGCTGCGCGCGTGCCGGGACATCTGGTCATGAATCTCAGCCTGTCGCGCGGCTGCCCGGGCGAGCCCGACGATCCGCGCTGCGCGCTGCCGGCGCGGCCCGATCCGGCATCTGAAACCAAGGTGGCCTTGGCGGGACCGCGCCGCTCGCCGATCGGCATTGCGGCATCGGCGCAGATCGCCCTCTATCCGCTCGGCCGTCCGGAATACATGGATGACATCGTCGCCTGCATCGGGGCGGCCAAAAGTGCCGGCACCTTCGCCAAGGGCAAGCATTTCTGCACCAAGCTCGCCGGCGACGTGGCCGACGTGTTCGACACGATCGAGCGCAGCTTCCTCGATTTTTCGCCGGGCAATTCGCACGTCGTTCTGACTGCGATCGTATCCAAGGGCAGTCCGACCCAGGCGCGCTGATGCGGCGTCGATATCGGCATGATTCAATGCCGGGATCGCGGACTTGATCTTCACGACGAAGGGATGACCACCATGGATCCGCAGACCTCCTCCCGGGCGTGGACCCAGCGCGAGACCACCGTGATTGCTGCGCTCGGCGTCGTGTTCGGCGTGCTCTATCTCGGCTGGGCCCAGCTCTGGCTCATGCTCCAGGTGCCCCTCGGCGTCATCATGCTCGACGTGATGTTCGGCTTCTGGTGCATCGTCTCGATCATCGCGGCCTACATCATCCGCAAGCCGTTCGTCGCCTTCGGCTCCGAGGTCATTGCCGCGATCGCCGAGGTGCTGACCGGGCACCCTGCCGGACTCGTTCTTCTGCTGACCGGCATCGTGCAGGGGGCCGGTGCGGAGCTGCCTTTCGCGCTGACACGCTGGCAGAATTACAGCCTGGCCGTGCTGCTGGCTGCCGGCGCCAGCGCGGCCGTGTTCAGCTTCGCCTACACCTGGATCCGGTTCAACTACGGCTCGCTCAGCGCCGGTCTCCTCATCACCATGTTCGTCATTCGCGTGGCGAGCGGAATGCTGCTGGCGGGCTACCTCGGGCGCGTCTTGGCCGAGCGTCTGCACCGGACCGGCGTGCTCGCCGGGCTCGCGATCGACACCACGAGCGGTGCGCCGTCGCCCAAGCGGGCTTGACGATCTCGCCCACATGAAAGGCGCGCTCAGCGTCCGGGAGCTGAGCCTCACCTATCCGCGCGCCGCCGCTCCGGCGCTGAGCGGCGTGTCGCTCGAGGTGACGCCGGGCGAGCGCGTTCTGGTGACCGGCCCATCCGGTGCTGGCAAGAGCAGTCTCGCGCTCTGCTGGAGCGGCATCATCCCGCAGTCGATCCCGGCGCAGGTGACGGGCGCTGTCGAGCTCGCCGGCCGTCCGGTCGCTGCCAGTCGCGTTGCCGATCTGTCGCGCGACATCGCCTATGTCTTCCAGGATGCCGACAGCCAGCTCTGCGCGCTCACGGTCGAAGACGAAGTCGCCTTTGCGCTGGAGAACCGCGCGCTTCCGCCTGCCGAAATTGACCGGCGCGTGGATCAGGCCCTCTCCTGGGTCGGCTTGCCCGCCGCCATGCGCCGGCGCGACACGCGCACACTGTCGGGCGGCGAGAAGCAGATGGTGGCGCTTGCCGCGGCACTCGCCCAGGACACGCCGCTCTACGTATTTGACGAGCCGACATCCCAGCTCGACCCCGAGGCGACGGCGCGAACCTATGCGGTGATCGATCGCCTGGCGCGCGGCGACGCGCGACGCAGCTTGATCTACATGGATCACAAGATCGAGGCGCTGCTGCCGCTGACCGATCGCGTTCTGGTGCTCGGCGAAAACGGCATGCCCCTGGCGTTCGAAGCGCCGGACACCTTGTTCCACGATCGGGCCGCGTTGGTCGCCGGCACGGGTTCCTGGCTGCCGACCGCCGCGCACCTCTACCGCTTCCTGCGCGCGCGCGGCTTGCAACTGGCCGGGCGTCCGCTGACCGTTGCCGCGGCCTTGACCAATCTCGACCGGTGGCTCGAGCAAAATCCGGGCATGCGCCCGGACATGTTTGCGGCAATCGCGGCGTGGATTGAACAGGAATTGGCGCCGCCGTCGCTCGCCGTAGGCAAATCCATCTTGCAGCTCGATCGTGCCTGCTACGCTCCGAGCGGTGGTCCCGAGATCGTGTCGGACGTCTCGCTGTCGCTGACCGGCGGCGAGATCCTCGGACTGGTCGGGCGCAATGGCGCGGGCAAGTCGACGCTCGGCTTGCTGCTTGCCGGGCTGCTCGAGCCGACACGCGGTGCACGGATCGGGCGCGATGGCAGCGCGGCGCCCAGTGGACAGTTCGTCTTTCAAAATCCAGAGCATCAATTCGCGCGCGAGAGCGTCATCGATGAACTCATGTTGAGCCTGTTGGCAAGCCGGGACGACGGCTCGCCACAGGAGGCAGCCCGGTTGGAAGCAGAGAAGCTGCTGCGCGATTTTGGTCTGTGGCACAAACGTGCTGCGCATCCCTTCCAACTCAGTCATGGGCAGAAGCGACGGCTCAGTGTCCTCGTCGCGATCGCGGCGCCCGGGCGTCCGATCATCGTCTTCGACGAGCCGAGCTACGGTCTCGACGCGGATGCCGCTCAGCGCCTGCGTCGCACCATTGCCGGCATGCGCCGGACCGATCAGGCCGTGGTCGTCATCAGCCACGACATCGATTGGCTGGCCGGCCTGTGCGACCGCATTGCTGTCCTGGACCGGGGAAGGCTCGCCCGGATCGATTCGGCTCGGGCCGTGCTCGTCGATCGACAGCTGCTCGCCCTGACCGGTCTTGCGCCGCCCCAGGCGGTCGTCATCAGGGCCTGGCTCGATGCGCGACAGTGAGTGGCGTCCTCTGCATCCGGTCAACCCGCTGACCAAGCTGGCGGCGGCCATCGTCCTCGTGATCGCGGTGACCGTGGTGTTCGACATCCGCTTTCAGGCTGCCGTGCTGGCCCTGATCGTCGTCGTGCTCATGGTGCTCGAGGGCGTGCCGCCGCTGCGCCTCGCCCTGGTGATGCTGCCCTTTGCGCTGATGGGCTTCGGCTTCCTCTGGACCAATCTGCTGTTCCACGAGGCGGGAGGCTACGTCGAGTCCCTCGGGCGCTTCTCGCTGCTGCGCGGATCGGCGCTCGATGACGGCATCGTCGTTTTCCTGCGCGCGGTGAATTTCGGCGCGGTGTCCTATGCTTTCGTCCGCGCGACCCCGCCGGCCGACCTGGCGCGCGCCCTCATGCAGAACGCCGGTCTGCGGCCGACCGTCGCCTTTGCGGTGTTCAGCGTCGTGCAATTCATTCCCCAGTTGCAGGACGACCTGCGGCAGCTCCACCTCGCGCACGCCTTGCGCGCGGCGACGGCACAGGCATCGGGAATTCGGTCGCTTGTCGGGCTGCCGCGTCGCTACGTCGACCTGGTCATTCCGCTGCTCGCCGGCGCCGTGCGCCGCGCCCAGCGCAGCGCCATCAGCATGGAAGCGCGAGGGCTCACGCATCCCATGCGGCGAAGCTTTCTCGTGTGTTCGAAATTCGGCCGCGCCGACCTGGTATTTGCGCTCGCGTCGAGCGCGAGCCTGATGCTGATGATCGGGCTGGCAGTCGTTTGAGATCGAGACCAGGTTGCGATCGTTTCACATCGAAGCAGCGCTTCGATGTGCAACGTGAATCGAGCCGATCACGGCCTAGTGCGCGAATGAGTCGAGCGCGAGCTTCAGCGCAGCCTGCTGTTCGCCGTCGAGATGGAACGCAAGGACCGCGCCGCCCAGGAGGAAGAAGACGAGCGGTCGGCCGTCTCCGGTGCGGGCCGCTCCGACGCCGGTCGGGCTGATCGGGTCGAAATACACGTCCTTCTCTCCCTCGGCTTCGGCTTCGGCCCGCGTGAATTCCGCGATCGTCGCCAATCGTTCGATCGCCAGGCTGACTTGTTCGGGGCGAAACACGAAGTGAACGGAATCTCCACCCTTGAGAACGATGGTAAGGCCGGCGCCGCCGTGGTAGGCGAACGCCTCGACGTCCTCGACCGCAATGCCGCTCAGGTTTTCTGCCATGACAACCCCTCTGGCCCCCCCCCGGCGAATGACCTCGGTTTCATTGTCTAACGGCTACCACTTGTAATGGTTTCACCCTCGCCGGAATCGCGGTTCTTGCGGTGACCCTGGCGTGCGGTGCAGGCGCGATGGGTCACGTGCCCCGGCGCGGCATGATCATCCACGGCTTGTGCCGTCGTGTCGCCACGCGCGCAAAGGTCAGCCAAGGCAGCCGTGCCCGGGCAGCGAACGCGAAGGTGAGCGCAGCTATCAGGGCGGTTGCGCTCAGGCCAAGTCTGACCAGCGAGGCCGCGGCTGGGAATTCACTGCGCGGACGCACGACGGCGGCTGGCCTGTGGCGCGCCATGATCGCCGTCGACCCGACGTTCCCCTTCCTGCGCATCGACCCGTTTGGCGTTGCGGCCCGGCTTTTTCGCGCAGACAAGGTGCGGTTCGACCGCTTTGCCGGAACAGCTCCCGCCCGCGCTCGCTTACGACCCGTCGAATTCGCCACGATCCATCACCTCGCTCTGCTTCCGAGCGGACATGGGGAAGCTGCGCATCGGCAGCGCCGAGGCATGCCCCGACCCGGTATGCCGATGATGGAACGCAAGCTGCGCGCACCGGTTCCCGCCGCGCGTGCCGCGGTCGGCATCCACCCGGCTATGTCACGCGGTCTATGGGAGGCGCGTTGCCAGCGCGGCAATTGCCCGCGCGTCAGCGCACCGGAACGAACGCGATGTCGATCAGCTTCGTCCTGCCCGCGCCGACCCGGCCCAGTTGCACGGCCTTCCCGGTCGCCACGTCGATACGATAGAGCGTTGCGCCCGCGACGCCGAAGCAATGATATTCGCCGTCCTTGTCGGTCAGGATGTCGACCGCGTCGATGCGCACGCTGCCGAGGCCGCTCGGGCCGATGGTGGTCAGCACGCCGTCATTCGGCGGATTCTGCAGGAGCCAGGACCCCGTCCCGCTGTCGTAGTCGAACAGCTGAGTCTGCGTGGCACCAGCGAAGGAATTGATGTAGGCGCCCGCCGTAACGGAGGGCGATTTGCCGGCGCCGGCGTCGCCTGTCTTGTAGGCAAGCGGCTTGTCGATAGCGGCTTCGCCGGTATCGACATTGATGCGCAGGTTCTGGCCGCCGGTCGCCATCAGGCGCAGTCGGTCGGCCTGGGGATTGAAGTCGACCACGGCGCCCTTGCGCCCGTCGAACGCGACGGACAGCTTGCGCGCGGAACTCGCCTTGCCGCTCGCGTGGTCGATGACATAGATCATGCTGTCGGCGCCCACGCCGTAGAGCTGCTTGTTGGCCGGCCGGAAATCGATACCGATGATGCGCCCGCCCGCGCCGGTGATCGGCAGAATGCGGGCGGCGCCGGGATTGGCCACGTTGAACAGGACGAGCTGATTCTTATCGGTCAGTCCCACCAGGTCGAGTGCTGCTGCAGGGATCGGCAGCGTCGCCAGCAACAGACCGAGGGCTGCGCAGGCGCCCAGGCGGGGGGAAGACGTGATCGGCATGACGGCTCCTGAAGATGGCACGTGCGGTCGGGGCAAATACGGCTTATCGATGGGACCGGATCACCTGCGGGGCCGCACGGTGGGTGGGGGGATGGTCGGTGGCCGATCATAGCAATTTTGGCGAGGTTTTTCGCCATCATCCGGCCGACCGGCCGGCGCTGGTCGATCTGTCGCGGCCATCGAGCGCGCGCGAGCTCGGCTATGGCGAGCTCAACACGGCTTGTGACGGCTTCGCCCGCGCGCTCGCCGCGCGCGGCCTGGTGCGTGGAGATCGCGTCGCGATCCTCGCCCTCAATTGCCTGGAATACGTGGTCGCGCTGTTCGGTGCCATGCGCGCCGGCGTCGTCCCCGTGCCGATCAACATCAAGGTGCCGGCCGATACGGCCGATTTCATCCTGCGCGATTGCGGCGCCCAGCTCATCCTTGCCGATGCGGGCGCGCGTCTGTTGTGTCCGTCCGACATGCCGGTGGTCGACATTGCTGAGGGATTTGGCGGCCTCGTCGATGCCGGTGCCTTTTGCAGTGTGGCGGTCCGCTCCGACGAGGTGGCGCTGCATCTCTACACCTCAGGCTCGACCGGCCGGCCCAAGGGTGTGCTGCTCGGCCATGGCGGACAGATCTGGAATGCCGAGGTTCTGTCGCGGGCGCGGCGGTTCGATGCCGATGCGGCCATGCTGGTCGCCGCGCCGCTCTATCACAAGAATGCGCTGGTCGCGGCGAAGATCGCACTGACCGCAGGCGGCCGTATCGTACTGCTCGGCCGCTTCGACGCGCGCCACTACATCGAGGCGATCGGCCGTTACCGCTGCACCTCGCTGTCGGGCGTGCCGACCATGTATGCGCTGATGCTCGCCGAAACCGAGCTGCTGGCACGCACGGACCTCTCGAGCGTGCGCACCATGAGCGTCGGCTCGGCGCCGGCGTCGCCGGCGCTGCTCGAGGCCCTGCGCCGCGTCTTTCCCCAGGCCGTGGTTTCGGCCAATTACGGCCTGACGGAGGGTGGTCCGGTGCCCTTCGGCAGCCATCCCGACGGCCGGCCGCGCCCGCCGACCTCGATTGGCTATCCCTTGCCGGGTGTCGAAGCGCGGCTGGCCGGCGACGCAGGCCCGGACGAGGGTGTGCTGCAGGTGCGCAATCCCGGCGTGCTGCTCGGTTATCACAATCTGCCGGACGAGACCGCGAAACGGCTGAAGGATGGCTGGTTCGATACGGGCGATGTCTGCCGACGCGACGATCAGGGGTTCTACTATTTCGTCGGACGGGCCGACGACATGTTCAAGTGCGGAGGGGAGAGCGTCTTTCCGGCCGCCGTCGAAGGTCTGCTGGAGCGGCACCCGGACGTGCTGCAGGCAGCCGTGGTGCCGGTCGACAGCCCGCTCAAGGGCCAGGTGCCCTATGCCTTCGTCGTCGCCCGGCCCGGCGCCGTGGCTGACGAGGCTGCCCTGAAGAGCTTCGCCCTCGCCGGCGGTCCCGCCTACCAGCATCCCAGGCGCGTGATTTTTCTGGACTCCTTGCCGCTCGCAGGCACCAATAAGGTTGATCGCCGCGCCCTGACGGAGCAGGCAGCCGCGCTTGCCGGACGTGTTGACGAAAAGCGTCAATAATTTCCGCGGCTTATCCTAACAGTCCTGGTGTATCGGCCCTCGAATCATCGCGATTCCGGGAAAATGCCCCATTTTTGCCTTGGGGGACCTGGGAGCATATGGCTATCCCGTTGGTTAGTATGGGAGAAATGCAAATCCAAGCCGCAGCAATCGGACAGGACCGGATGTTCCGAGAGGATGTTCGCGTATCCGGGGACGACGTTCTGATCCGACCCCGCAACAATTGGGCCTTGTTCCTCGATCTCGATGGCACCCTCATCGACATCGCAGCACGCCCCGACCGCGTCGTCGTCCCTGCCGAACTTCCGGGTCTGCTGGAGGCGTGCCGCCTTGCCTTCGGCGGGGCGCTGGCGATCGTGAGCGGCCGCACGATTGCCGATCTCGACCGGCTGCTGAGCCCGCTCCGGCTGCCGGTCGCCGGCGAGCACGGGGGCACGCTCCGCCTGGCGTCCGACGAGACCGGCTGGGCCCCCAAGGTGCCGCACGTCCCGTCGCGCTGGCGCGAGGCGATGCATGCCTTTGCTGCCGAGCATCCCGGCGTGGTGGTCGAGGACAAGGATTTGGGCGCCGCCGTGCACTACAGGCTGGCGCCCCGGCACGCGCCGTTTCTGCTCGAGCTGCTGACCGGCCTCGTCGCGCAATTGCCTGATGATTTCAAGATCCTGCAGGCCAAGATGGCTTATGAGATCCAACCCCGCGCGATCAACAAGGGCCACGCCGTGCGCACGTTCCTGGCGGTGCCGCCCTTCACGGGCCGCACGCCGGTGTTCATCGGCGACGATGTCACCGACGAGGAGGGGTTTCACGCGGCCCGCGCGGTCGGCGGCCTCGGGCTGAGCGTGGACGGCTGCTTTGACGGCTCCACCGCGGCCGTGCGCGCATGGCTGGGCGACCTGCTCAAAGGCAAAGCGGTGGTGAGGAGCAGCGCCTGGCGCAACTCGACCTCGGAGTGACCCGGGTGGCACCCGCCGAACCACTCGCCGGCGACGAAGCAACTCATTCAGGCTCCAACCGTTGATTGCGCAGGCTGGAGGGGTAATGCGGTCCAACAGACGTCGGGAGGCTGGTCCATGGCGCGATTGATCGTCGTCTCGAACCGGATACCGGCGCCGCGTCAGCGTGGGGTGCGCTCGGGCGGGCTGGAGGTCGGCCTGCGGGACGCCGTGCGTCAGCGCGGCGGCATCTGGTTCGGCTGGAGCGGCGCCACGGCGGCCGAGACCAGCCTGTCGGCCCAGATTTCCGATTCGCGCGAGGCGGTCTACGCCACGATCGACCTCAGCGCGGAAGATTATCGCAAATACTATGTCGGCTTCGCGAACAGCACGCTCTGGCCGCTGTTCCACTACCGGCTGGGCCTGATGGAGTTCCAGCGCGAGGAGCTGGCGGCCTATATGGCCGTCAACGAAGCCTTTGCGCGTGCGCTGGCGCCGCTGCTGCTGCCCGACGACCTGATCTGGATCCACGATTATCACCTCATTCCGTGTGGGGCGGCGCTGCGGCGGCTCGGCGTGCTCAATCGGATCGGCTTTTTCCTCCATGTGCCGTGCCCGCCTTCTGCCGTGTTCGGCGCGCTGCCTTGTGCGGCGACGCTGCTGCGCTCGCTGTCCGCCTATGACGTTGTCGGCGTGCAGACGCCGGTCGATCTGCGCGGTTTGCTCGACTGCCTCGAGCACATCGTGGGGGCGAGGTTCGTCGGCGAGGATCTCATTCGCGTCGACGGCAAGCTCATGTGCGCCATCGCCGTGCCGATGGGTATCGACACTGCGGGCTTTGCCGCGCAATCGCAGCGCGCCTTGCATGCCCAGGAGACGCGTCGCCTCAAGGACAGCCTGGCGAACCGCGATCTGATCATCGGGGTGGAGCGGCTCGACTACTCCAAGGGCCTGCCGAACCGGTTCAAGGCCTATGCGCGCCTGCTCAAGCGCTTTCCCGAGCATTGCGGCAAGGTGACGTTTCTCCAGGTCGCCGCTCGCTCGCGGGTCGACGTCGAGCAGTATCGCGCTCTGCGTCGCGAGCTCGACCGCCTGGCTGGCCGCGTCAACGGCGATCACGCCGAGTTCGATTGGATGCCGCTGCGCTACATCACGCGCGACGTGCCGCGTGCCGTTCTTGCCGGCTTCTACCGCTGCGCACGTGTGGGCCTCGTCACGCCGCTGCGCGACGGCATGAACCTCGTTGCCAAGGAGTACGTCGCCGCGCAGGACGGCGAGAATCCCGGCGTGCTGATCCTGTCGCATTTCGCCGGGGCGGCCCAGCGCATGACCGGCGCCGTGCAGGTCAACCCGCTCGATCCGGACGAGATCGCCGAGGCAATGCATCTGGCGCTCTCGATGCCTCAGTCCGAGCGCCAGGCGCGCTGGCACAGCATGATGGAGACGCTGCGCGTCGACACCGCGCAGGCCTGGTCGCGCAACTTCCTCCAAGCGTTGAGCGGCGAGTCTCAACTGCGCGACGAAATGCTGCTGAACGTTGCCGCCAGGGACCGGATCGTCGACGAACCGCCGGCCGTCGAACTGGCGCGGATGCCTTAGGGCGCGACCGGTTGGATCAGGAGGAGGAATGGTGGGCGCAGCAAGGATTGAACTTGCGACCCCACCCGTGTGAAGGGTGTGCTCTCCCGCTGAGCTATGCGCCCATTCCTCGAATCGCGGGATGCTATAGGGCCGGGTGGCGGACCTGTCAAGAAAACGGCTGTCGCAGCGTCGTCAGTCGACGCATGCCGTCAAGATGACTGCCTCAGCCGGTCCAACATCATGGGCAGATCGCCGAAGCGGTCGATCACCGCATCGGGCCGGATCTCCGCGACGGGACTGCGCGCATAGCCATAGGACACCAGGATCATCGGCAGACCGGCGCCGCGCGCGGCCGCGGCGTCGTGCTCGTTGTCGCCGACCATGATCGCGGCCGATGGCGGCACGGCAAGCTGGTCGAGCAAGCCCTTGAGATGGCCCGGGTCGGGCTTGCGCACGGCGAACGTGTCGCCGCCAGCGATCGCGTCGAACTGCCCGGCAAGTCCCAGGTCGTCGAGCACGCGGCGCGTCGCCGCATCCGGCTTGTTGGTGCAGACGCCGAGGCGAAGCCCGCGCGCGCGCAGCACGCCGAGCGTCTCGGGCACGCCCTGATAGGGCCGTGTCAGCACCGCGGAGGCCGCTTCATAGATCTCCAGGAAACGCGCCAGCTTGCCTTGCAGCGTGGCGCCGTCGGGAATGGCGCCGGTCGCGGCAAAGCCGCGCTCGACCAGCTTCGCCGAGCCGTCGCCGATCATGCGCTTGAACTGCGCGACCGTGACCTGTCCGCGGCCGGACTCGGCCAGCATGCGGTTGAGCGCGGCGGCGAGGTCGCCCGCGCTGTCGATCAGGGT
The DNA here is from genome assembly GCA_016869645.1 of Alphaproteobacteria bacterium. Lineage (GTDB taxonomy): Bacteria > Pseudomonadota > Alphaproteobacteria > SHVW01 > SHVW01 > SHVW01. The sequence goes on along the minus strand of VGDO01000029.1, from coordinate 24,868 downwards.
GCCGTCGAGGTCGAAGACGATGGCCCGCCAGGGGGGCGGCCATGCTGTGGCCGGATTCATCGCGCCATCATTATCGCCTCCGGCTGACGCCGTCCAGTGCTTCCGGTGTCGACTCGTGCACCCGTCCGACGTATCGCGGCAGGCCATCCTACGGCCTCCGGCGGCCGGATGTGGCGCGTAACGCTCTGAAACATGGCGAAACTCTGGGTAACATTAATTGAATCGCGAGGGCCTTGGCCCGGCCGGCTGCCCTATGGCAGTTTCGTGGCCACTTTCCGATGACATGACCGGACCGAGAATGGCTTCGACCGTCGACCCCCGCCTTGCCGCCGTCGTGCTCGCCGCGGGCCGTGGAACCCGCCTCAAGTCGGACCGGCCGAAGGTGCTGCACGAGATCGCCGGGCGCACCATGCTGGGCCACGTTCTGGGCAGCCTGGCTCCGGCGCGTCCCAAGCGCATCGTCGTCGTCGTTGCGCCGGATATGGATGACGTGGCACGCGCTGCCGAGCCGCACAGCATCGCCATCCAGCGCCAGCCGCGCGGCACCGGCGACGCGGCACGGGCCGCGCAGAGCGCGCTCGAGAATTTTGCCGGCGACGTGCTCGTGCTCTACGGCGACACGCCGTTCCTGTCGGCGGCGACCATCCGCCGGCTGGTGCGCGCGCGCCGCGCGCGAACCAATCCGGCAGTGGTCGTCCTGGCGTTTCGGCCCAAGGATCCGGCGCGCTACGGCCGGCTCGTGCTCGATGCCGCCGGCCGCCTCGTGGAGATCGTCGAGCATGCCGACGCCACGGCCGAGCAGAGCCGCATCGGCCTGTGCAACGCCGGCATGATGGCGATCGACGGCCGCGTCATGTTCCGCATGCTGGCGCGGCTGAAGAATCACAACGCCAAACGTGAGTTCTACCTGACCGATCTCGTCGCGATTGCGCGCCGCATGGGTCGCACGGTCACCCATATCGAGGCGCCGGAAGAAGAGCTGATGGGCATCGACAGTCGCGCCGGGCTGGCGCGCGCCGAAGCGATCGCCCAGGCGCGCCTGCGCCGAGCAGCGCTCGACGCCGGCGCGACGCTGGTCGCACCCGAGACCGTGCACTTCAGCCATGACACCAGGCTCGGCCGCGACGTCACCGTCGGCCCCTACGTCGTGTTCGGCCCCGGCGTGTCGGTGGCCGACCGCGTCGAAATCCGCAGCTTCAGCCATATCGAGGGCGCGACCATCGAATCCGACGCGCTGGTCGGCCCCTTCGCTCGTCTCAGACCCGGCGCGCGCATCGGCCGCGGCGCCCATATCGGCAATTTCGTCGAGGTCAAGAACGCGACCATCGAGGCCGGCGCCAAGGCCAATCACCTGACCTATCTGGGCGACGCGCGGGTCGGCGCGCGCGCCAACATCGGAGCCGGCACGATCACGTGCAACTACGACGGCTATTCGAAGATGTTCACCGATATCGGCGCGGGCGCCTTCATCGGCTCGAATGCCGCGCTGGTGGCACCCGTCACGGTCGGCAAGGGCGCCATCGTCGCCGCCGGCAGCGTGATCACCGGCGACGTGCCTGACAACGCGCTCGCCGTCGCGCGCGGTCGCCAGGAACATCGCGATGGCTGGGCCGCGACCTTCCGGAAAGACCAGCAGAAGAAGAAGTCGCGCCGGCACGGAGGAAAGTCCTAGACATGTGCGGCATCGTCGGCATCGTCGGCCGCGCCGAGGTGGCGCACCGCCTGGTCGAAGGCCTCAAGCGCCTGGAGTATCGCGGCTACGACTCCGCTGGCATCGCGATCCTGCGCGAGAATGGCGTCAACGCGCAGATCGAGCGGCGTCGCGCGGCGGGCAAGATCGCAAATCTCGAGGCCGCGGTCGCCGCCGAGCCGCCCAGGGGCCGCGTCGGCATCGGCCACACGCGTTGGGCGACCCACGGCGCGCCGACCGTTTCCAATGCCCACCCGCACGCGACCGACCGCGTCGCCATCGTGCACAACGGCATCATCGAGAATTACCGCGAGCTCAAGGACGAGCTGATCGCCAAGGGTCGCCGCTTCGAGAGCGAGACCGACACCGAAGTCGTCGCGCAGATGCTGACCGACTATCTCGACCAGGGCATGTCGGCCGAGGACGCCATGGCGCACACCATGCCGCGCCTGGTCGGCGCCTTCGCGTTTGCCGTGCTGTTCGCCGACCGCAGCGACATCCTGGTCTGCGCGCGGCGCAGCTCGCCGCTCGCCATCGGCTATGGCGAGGGCGAGATGTATCTGGGCTCGGACGCCCAGGCGCTCGCCGCCATGACCAAGCGCATCAGCTACCTGGAGGAGGGCGACTGGGCCGTGCTGGCGCGCGACCGCGCCGCGATCCACGACGCGTCGGGCGCGGCGGTCGAGCGGCCGATCAGGACGACCGAGCTGTCCGGTGCCTTGGTCGGCAAGGGCAACTACCGGCACTACATGGAGAAAGAGATCCACGAGCAGCCCGAAGTGGTCGGCTACACGGTGATGGGCACGATCGACGCCAACGCACGCGCGGTGAAATTGCCGAAGCTGCCGTTCGACCCCGCTCAGCTGTCGCGCTTGACGCTCGTCGCCTGCGGCACGGCCTTTCATGCCGCGCTGATCGCCAAGTACTGGATCGAGCAGCTTGCCCGCCTGCCGGTTGAGGTCGACATCGCGTCGGAGTTCCGCTACCGCGCGGCGGCCATGCCCAAGGGCGGCGCCGCGGTCTTCGTGTCGCAGTCGGGCGAGACCTTGGACACGCTGGCGGCCCTGCGCTATTGCCGCAGCCAGGACCAGCGCATCCTCTCCGTGGTCAATGTGCCCGAGAGCACGATCGCGCGCGAATCCGACCTCGTGCTGCGCACGCTGGCCGGCCCCGAGATCGGCGTCGCCTCGACCAAGGCGTTCACCACCCAGCTCGTCGTGCTCGCCAGCCTCGCCATCGACCTGGCGCGCGCGCGCGGCACGATCGACCGGGCGCGCGAGATGGCGCTGGTCGACGCGCTCACCCACGTGCCGTCGCACATCGCCGCCGTGCTGCAGTCGCGCGCCAGGTTCAAGGCGCTGTCACACAAGCTCGCCGAGGCGCGCGATGTGCTCTATCTCGGCCGCGGCACCAGCTATCCGATCGCGCTCGAAGGCGCCCTCAAGCTCAAGGAGCTGTCCTACATCCATGCCGAGGGCTACGCCGCCGGCGAGATGAAGCACGGGCCGATCGCGCTGATCGACGAGGACGTGCCGGTCATCGTCATCGCGCCGCCCGACGAGCTCTTCGAGAAGACGGCGTCGAACATCCAGGAGGTGATCGCCCGCGGCGGCCGCGTCGTGATGTTCAGCGACGCCAAGGGCATCGAGCGCTTCGGCGGCACGGGCATCGACGCCATCGCAACACCCGCGGTCGACCCTTTCGTGGCGCCGATCGTCTACGCCGTGCCGGTGCAGCTCCTCGCCTATCACACCGCCGACGTCAAGGGCACCGACGTCGACCAGCCGCGCAATCTCGCCAAGTCGGTGACGGTGGAGTAGGGAGTAGCCGTCTCAAGCGGCCTTGAACTTGCGCACGCGAATCTGAGCTATGCGGTCCTTCGCCTGCCAAATATCGTAGGCCATCTGCATCCCAAGCCACGTCTCGGCGCTCGAACCGAATGCTTTGGACAGGCGCACGGCCATATCCAACGACATCGCGGCCTTCTCATTGGCGAGATCGGATAGCGCTTGACGGGTCACTCCAAGCCCTCCTGCAGCCTCAGTAACGGACAAGCCTAGCGGTTCCAGACACTGACGCCGGACGGTGCCGCCAGCATGTGGAGGATTTTGCGTTATCCTCTAATGGTACTCCACATAGTCGACGTCGACTGCGTGACCGTTCCCAAACCGGAAAATCACGCGCCAATTGCCGGAGACCGATACAGCAAGGTGACCCTTGAGCGCACCCTTGAGGGGATGCAGGCGAAATCCGGGAATGTCCATGTCGTCCGGCATGCGACTTCGATCTAGAACTGCAAGAATAGCGCGAAGCTTCTCGAGATGAGCAGGTGCCAATCTTTCTTGCGCTCTTTTCCTCATAAAGTGCTTTCAAGCCGTCGGTCGCTTGTCAATTGACATTCGACCCTATGAGCTCTGCCCCGACCGCAGCCCCGCATACGCCACCGCAATCCTTGCCGCGACACCGGCGTTGTTCCGGATCAGCGCCGCATTCGCGGCGACGCTCTTGCCCTCGGTCAGCTTCTCCATGCGGCTCAGCAGGAAGGGCGTGACGTCCTTGCCGGCGATGCCTCGGGCTTCCGCCTCGGCGAGTGCCGCCGCGATCGCGCGCTCGGCAAAGTCGGCATCGAGGGCGTGCTCGTGCGGGATCGGATTGGCGATGACCAGGCCGCCGGCGAGTCCGAGCCGCCGCTTGGCGTCGATCAGCGCCGCCGCCGCCTCGGGCGTGTCGACGCGCGCTTCCAGCTCGTGGCGTGTCTCGCGCACGTAGAAGGCCGGCAGCCGGTCGGTGCCATAGCCGACGACCGGCACACCCTGGGTTTCCAGATATTCGAGCGTCTTCTCCAGGTCGAGGACCGCCTTGGCGCCGGCGCACACGACGGCGACCGGGCTGCGCGCCAGCTCCGTCAGATCGGCCGAGATGTCCATCGTGGTCTCCGCACCCCGGTGAACGCCGCCGATCCCGCCGGTCGCCATGATGGGAATGCCGACCAATGACGCCAGGATCATGGTGCCTGCGACCGTCGTGGCGCCGTCGCCGCGTTCGGCGAGCACGACCGGTATGTCGCGTCGGCTGAGCTTGCGGCAGCTGCCATCGTTGCGCGCGAAGTGCTCGATCTGGTCCTCGTCGAGGCCGATCTTGATGCGGCCCTCGACCACGCCGAGCGTGGCCGGCACGGCACCGGCGGCGCGCACGGCCGCTTCGAGCGCGCGCGCCGTGTCGCGGTTGAGCGGGTAGGGCAGGCCATGGGCGATCACCGTGGTCTCGAGCGCCACGACGGGCCCCTGGCGCTCGAGCGCCGCCGCGACATCGGCTTTGACGTCGATGGGAAGCTGTCTCTGATCTGTCATGCCGCCGTCAATTCTGCGTGATCGGATGCCCGGAAATGGCACGGCCACGGGTTTTTGCCAAGTCCGGGGCCGGCCGCGGGCCACGTCCCAAAAGTCTAGCGTGGCCAGGAAAAACTACGCAGCCACGCGGGGCTATGTTACGTTCCGGCCCGCGAAACCGGGCGGAGGGGGGCCGCCGGGGGATGCCGCTCCTACTGCGTCAGTCGTAGGGATTTGTCGGCCCATCCCCAGTCGCCCCCGTGAGAAGACCCGATGGTATCGGAATTCGGACCATTGATGGCCCATGTGCTGAGCAATTGTCTCTTGTCTACGACCCGGCCGGGATTCGCCGACCGGGCCCTGTCGGACGGCTGAGCCATGGGTCTCGAAGAGACAGTTTTCGACTACGTCGCCCGCATGGGCGACTGGTTCTATCTCTTTACCTTCGCGTGGACCTTCATCGAGGGCGAGACCTTCGTCATCTTCGCCGGCTATGCGGCCAAGGAGGGCATCCTTAAACTGCCTGAGCTGATCGCCGCCGCCTGCCTGGGCAGTTTCGCGGGCGACCAGTTCTACTTCTTCATCGGCCGTCGTTTCGGCCACAAGCTGCTCGAGCGCTTTCCGCGCTGGCGACCCGGCGTGGAAACCGCGCTGGGTTTTCTCCACCAGTACAACACGGGCTTCATCCTCAGCTTCCGCTTCATCTACGGCGTGCGCAATTTCAGCTCTTTCGCCATGGGCATGAGCGGACTGCCGTGGATCCGTTTCCTGGTTCTCAATTTCATCGCGGCACTGCTGTGGGCGACCAGCTTCGCGGGAGCCGGCTACATCTTCGGTCACTTGTCGGAAGCGGTGCTCGGACGCGCCGCGCGCGACATCGGCCTCGGGCTGCTCGTGACGTTCCTGGTCGTGGTCTGGCTCGCCGTGCGCACGCACAACCGGCGCAAGGCACGCGCCGCCGCCGCGGAAGCCGCTGCCAAGGCTGCGGCGCCGGCAGCACCTGCCGTTTCTCCAGCGCCGCCGCGCGATGGTGACCAAAGCGCGGCCTAGGTTCCGATCGTCGGCGATCCGGCTCGAACCGATCGCGGCGAAGGACTTCCCCTTGCTTGTCCGGTTTGCTCGCGACTTCTACGCCGAGGACGGGCGCGCTTTTCCGGCGCGCGGTCGCCGAGCCCTCGCTGCGCTCACGCGCGGCACGCCACACGGCGCGGGATACATGATCTGCCTGCCCGACGGTCTGCCGGTCGGCTACGTCGTGATCTCCTATGGCTTCAGCGTGGAATTCGGCGGGCCGGATTCCTTCCTGGACGATCTCTACATCGCGCCTGCCCATCGTAATCGGGGCCTCGGGTCGCGCGTCCTGCAGCGTCTGCGTTCCGTGTTGCATGGCCACGGCGTGCGCGCCATGCACCTTCAGGTCATGCCTGGCAACAATCGCGCCAGCCGATTTTATGCACGACACGGTTTCGTGGCTTCGAAGCTCAAATTCATGTCCCGGGTTTTCTGAGCAGCGCTCGATCCGGCCAGAGGGCGGATTTGACGAGCCGATGAAAGGCGTAGGCAGTTACGCCCACATACAGCCGCTATTGCGAGCCGGGTCGGCAGTGTCCAAGCCTCTGCCTCAACGAGGTCCCAGAGGTCGTAAGCGACGAAAGCCGAAACGAGGACGGTTACACCTGTCCAAAACGTGCTCGACCTTGTGCAGGCGCTCGCCAGCTAAGGGAGGATTGGCCATCGCCGCGCGATCGCGGGCATCGCGAATTCATGTCGATCGGAGTGCATGGCCGCCATGTCCGCAAGCGCTGCAAGAGCAGTTTAACAGGCACGACATCGGGGGCTATACTCATCGGCAACCCCCATGATGCCCGTCAGGAGCGCCCCATGAATCTCAAGGATTCCAAGCTTTTCCGCCAGAAGTGCTATGTCGACGGCGCGTGGATCGACGCGGCCAAAGGGGCGACCATCAAGGTCGACAATCCCGCGACCAGGGAGATCATCGGCACCGTGCCGGAGCTCGGCGCCGACGAGACCAGGGCCGCGATCGAGGCGGCCAATCGTGCCTTCCAGCCCTGGCGCGCCAAGACGGCCAAGGAGCGCTCGAACATCCTGCGCAAGTGGTTCGAGCTGATGCTCGCCAATTCCGACGATCTCGCGACGCTGATGACGACCGAGCAGGGCAAGCCGCTCGCCGAGGCGAAGGGCGAGGTGGTCTATGCCGCGTCGTTCATCGAGTGGTTCGCCGAGGAGGCGAAGCGCATCTATGGCGACACGATCCCGCAGCATCAGGCCGACAAGCGCATCGTCGTGCTCAAGGAGCCGATCGGCGTGGTCGGCGCGATCACGCCATGGAATTTTCCGGCCGCGATGATCACGCGCAAATGCGCGCCGGCGCTGGCCGCGGGCTGCACGGTCGTGTGCAAGCCCGCCTCGCAGACGCCGTTCTCGGCGTTGGCGCTGGCTGAGCTCGGCGAGCGCGCCGGCCTGCCCAAGGGCGTGTTCAACGTCGTCACGGGCAAGGCCGCGGCGGTCGGCGGCGAGCTGACGTCGAACCCGATCGTGCGCAAGATCACCTTCACCGGCTCGACCGAGATCGGCAAGATCCTGATGCAGCAGGCGGCTGGCACCGTGAAGAAGGTCTCGCTCGAGCTCGGCGGCAACGCGCCCTTCATCGTGTTCGACGATGCCGACCTCGACGCGGCGGTCGAGGGCGCCATGCTGTCCAAGTTCCGCAATGCCGGCCAGACCTGCGTCTGCGCCAACCGACTGCTGGTCCAGGACAAGGTCTATGACGTCTTCGCCGAGAAGCTGTCGGTCGCGGTCAAGAAGCTCAAGGTCGGCAACGGTCTGGAGACCGGCGTCAGCCAGGGCCCGCTGATCGACATGAAGGCGGTCGCCAAGGTCGAGGAGCACATCCAGGACGCGGTCAAGAAAGGCGCCCGCGTCGTGGTCGGCGGCAAGCGCCATGCGCTCGGCGGCTCGTTCTTCGAGCCGACGGTGCTGGCCGACGTGCACACCCAGATGGCGGTCACGCGCGAGGAGACCTTCGGCCCGGTCGCGCCGCTCTTCCGCTTCAAGGACGAGGGCGAGGCGATCCGCATGGCCAACGACACCGAGTTCGGCCTCGCCTCCTACTTCTATGCCCGCGACATGGGCCGCATCTGGCGCGTGTCGGAAGCGCTCGAATACGGCATCGTCGGCATCAACACCGGCATCATCTCGACGGAAGTGGCGCCGTTCGGCGGCGTGAAGGAATCCGGCATCGGCCGGGAGGGCTCGAAGTACGGCATGGATGACTTCCTGGAGATCAAGTATCTGTGCATGGGCGGCGTCGACAAATAGCGCCCCTGGCCGATCGACGTATCAAGGCCCGCCCGATTCGCCCGGGCGGGCCTTTGTCTTAGGTCTTGAGCCCGACCGCTTTGCGTGCCTTGGCGGTAATCTGCTGCTTCAGGCCGTCCATCTCGGCCCACGGGTCGCTCTTCAGACCGGCGAGGCGTCGGCCGATGGTCGCGACCGTGTAATGCCGCCCCGAGGGCAAGAGCTTCAGCTCGTCCCAGGCGACGGGTAGCGCGATCGGCGCGCCGGGACGCGCGCGCGTCGAATAGGGCGCGATCGCCGTCGAGGTCCGGTCGTTGCGCAGATAGTCGATGAAGATGCGGCCCTTGCGCGCGCTCTTCGCCATGTTCGTGACGTAGCGCGGGCTGTCCGCCGCCATGGATGAGGCGAGGGCCATGGCGAACGCCTTGACCTCCTTCCACTCGTAGCGCGGCGCGATCGGAAGGACGACGTGCAGCCCCTTGCCGCCGGTCGTCTTGACGAACGACTTCAGCCCCAACGCCGACAGGCGCTCGCGGCACTCGAGCGCGGCATTGACGATGGTCGACCAGGGCAGCTCCTCGCTCGGATCAAAATCCATCACGATACGGTCGGGATGCTCGGGATCACTGGCGCGCGCGCCCCAGGGGTGAATCTCCAGGGTCGAGAACTGGATCAGCGAGAACAGCCCAGCTTCGTCCTCGATGGCGAGGTAGGGTTCCTTTTCGTTTCGAACCTTGACCGGCTTGACCGCGTCCGGCAGCCCTTGCCCCATGTGACGCTGAAAGAAGCAGTGCTTGCCGATACCGTCGGGACAGCGGAACAGGCTGAGCGGCCGGCCGGCCAGATGCGGCATGATCAGGTGCGCGACAGAGGCATAGTAGTCGGCCAGCGCCTGCTTGGTGATTCCGCCCTCGGGCCATAGCACGCGGTCGGGATGGGTGAGCGTGACGCCGGCATAGGCGGCCTTGCCGGTTCGTTCGTCCGCTGTCGCCGTCGTTTCGATCGGTGTCTCGAGCACGACCTCGCGCGCGTCGCGGTCTTCGCGCAGGCCGGCGAAGGACGCATGACGCAGGATCCGGTCGCGGGTCCAGGAGCCGAATTCGACCTCCGCCACCAGCTCCGGCTCGATCCAGTGGATGCCGCGCGCGATCTCCGCCGGCACGCCGACGAAGGGCGAGTCCTTCCGGGATCTGGATTTCAACGCCGCCAGCAGCTTGCCGCCGGATTTTTCATCGAAGCCCGTGCCGACCTTGCCGGCATAGCGCAGCTTGCCCTTCTCGTGATAGCCGACCAGCAGCGAGCGCAGGTCCCGGCCGGTCGCGGTCGATGACAGCCAGCCGCCGATGACGAATTCCTGTCGCTTGGTGCATTTGATCTTGAGCCAGGCCGGGTTGCGCCCGGCGGTGTACGGCGCCTCCGCCTTCTTCGACACGATGCCTTCCAACGCCAGCCGGCATGCCTGATCGAAGAATTCCCGGCCGCGGTCGAGATAGTGCTCGGAGTAGAGCAGCAGCGCACTGCCCGAATTCGCCGCGAGCAGCGCCGCCAAGGCCGCCTTGCGTTCGCGCAATGGCAGCCTCGTGAGATCGCGCCCGTTGAGATAGAGGAGATCGAAGGCGAAATAACGCAGGCCGTCGAGCTTGCTTTCGGACAATGCCTGCTGCAGGGCCGAGAAGTCGGAGACACCGGATTGATCCTGGACCACGACTTCGCCGTCGATGATGGCGGAGCGCACGGAAAGCTCGCGGAGCGCCTTGGCGATCGGACCGAACTTGCTCGTCCAATCCAGCCCAGTTCGCGTGAGCATGCGGACCTTGCGATCGTCGATCAGCGCCTGCATTCGATAGCCGTCGAACTTGATCTCGTGGAGCCACTTCGGTCCGGCGGGAGGCACTGCGACCAGCGTTGCAAGCTGGACCGGCAGGAAGTCCGGCATCTTCCGCGCGGGGGCGGTCGCGACCGACTCGGTGAATGTCGGACGTGCGGCCGCTTTCCGCCTGGCCGCGGGCCTGGGCTTCGCGTCCCCGGCAGCTTCCGGCGCGATCTCGCCCTGCTTGGACGACCACACCCGGCTGCGTTCGCTGGCGATCTCGTCCATGGAGCGGCCGGTGGCGACGCTGTTGACCGCGGACTGGATGACCGACGTGCCTTCACCCGGCCGCGCGTAGGCGTCGCGCCGCTTGATCAGGAGCCAGTTCTCCTTGTCGCCCTTTTCGTCGGGGCGAGGCTTGAGGCGCGTCAGGACCCAGCCGCCCCGGAGCCGCTCGCCATGCAGCTCGAACTCGAGCAGACCGCGCGGCAGCCACTCACGCGGATCCTTGGTCCACGTCCAGGTGCCGCGGTCCCATAACATGACCGTCCCGCCGCCATACTCGCCGGCCGGGATGACGCCTTCGAAACCGCCATACTCGAGCGGATGGTCCTCGGTGCGGATTGCCAGGCGCCGTTCCGCCGGATCGAGACTGGGCCCGTTGGGAACGGCCCAGCTCAGATGCACGCCGTCGAGCTCGAGGCGGAAATCGTAGTGCAGGCGCCGCGCGGCGTGCTTCTGGATGACGTAGCTGTTGCCGCCCGCGCTCGACTTGACCTCCGGCGGCGGCTCGGGCGTGCGCGCGAAGTCTCGCTTTCGGCGATAGACGTCGAGCTTGTCGCCGTGCCGCACCGTTTTCCGTCTGGCAGCCGAGGAAGCCATGGCCGATTATCGCACGCGGCGGGCCGAGTGTGCCTTCATCCGCGACATGCGGCACAGCAACAGGGCCCGTCGTGCAAAGTCCAGGTCTCGCTGGTCGACCGCTGTCGATCGCGCCGAGGCGAGCGACAGGAAGCGCTCCCAGAGCGGCAACGCCCGACGATAGTCGTCATTGTCCATATAGGCGCGGGCCAGCATGCGTACGGAATCGACATGCGCCGGTTTCGCCTCGACGGCTTTCTCGAGCAGACGGATCCGTTCCTCTCCGTGGTGCAGGGTGGCAAGACTTGCCCAGGCCTCGGCGAAGCCCGGCTTGATCGTCACGACCCTGCGCAGCAGCGTCTCGGCCTCGGCGTCGGATTTCAGGCGCATCAGAACGGCGGACAGGTTGAACAGGCACTGGCAATCCCGCGGTCGCATTTCGGCGCAGCGGCGATAGGCGATGAGCGCATCCCGATAGTCGCCTGCCATGTGCGCGCCGAGTGCCGCTTCCCAGGAATCGTCGAAGCTCTGCGGCGCGTCTCCCAGCGCGAGCTGGTCATCGGGGCGCGGCGCCGGCGCCAGCAGGTTCAGCTCCGCGAGGTGAAGCGCGTAGGCGGTCTTCCGCCGAAGCGCCAGCGCAAGCTCGAAAGCATCGGCGAAGTCATCGGTGGTCCTGAGCAGCCGGCCGAATTCGCGCGCCGCCTTCAGGTCGCGAAAGCCGTAGCGCTGGTTGCCTGGCTCGAGCACGTCGAACAGGATCAGGAGCCTCAATTCGTGCGACGGCAGGCCCGACCAGTCGGCCAGCTCGTCCTCGGTGTAGAGCCGGACCTCGTCGGCGAGCGGCGGCAGCACGCCGATCAGGCGGAGGAACTGGTTTTCGCTCACCAGGGGAATGCCGCGCGCATCGGCTCGCTCGATGCGCGTTGCCAGCGTGCCGGTGCGCACAGCGCCGCTGCTGCCGTGGCCGACCACGCCGATCGCCGCCTGTCGCGATACGCGTGTCCGGATGTCGAGTTGAAGGCGGGTGATGGCCGGCGCAAGCCGCCGGCGGGGCAGTCTGTCCAAGCGCCCGATCAACGCAATGGTGCGGCCCTGCAGATCCATCGAGACAAGTGGATCAGGCTCGCTTTCGAGCCTTGGACTTGGTTTTGGCGCTTTTCGCAACCGGCTTCTCGTTGTGCTTGACTTCCGTCTTGCTGCCGCCCTTCTGATCGAGGCTCGCCTTGAGCGCGCCGAACAAATCGACGACATTCGAGGTGCGCTCGGGCTGTGCGACGACGACTGGCTTCTTGCCTTTCATCTTGGCCTCGACGAGGGCCTTCACGGCATCCTGATAGCGGTCCTCGAACATCGACAGGTCGAATTTCCCCTCCATCCGCTCCAGCAGGGTCTCGGCCATCGACAGGAGCTGCTTGTCGACCTTCACATCCTTGATGTCCATGTCGAAGATCTTTTCGGGCTGCTTGACCTCGTCCGGATCGCGCAGCGTGACGATCATCATCCCCTTGCCGCGCGGCTGGATCATGACCGGCCGCTCGCGGCGCGCCAGCACCATGCGGCCGAGGCCGACGACGTTCTTCTCGGTCAGCGCATCACGCAGGGTGGCGAAGATGTCGACGCCCGATTTGCCGTCGGGCTCGACCAGATAGGGGCTGTCCCAATAGAGCGGCTCGACGTCGGAGGCGGGCACGACGCGCTCGATGTTGATCGTGTCCGAGCTCTCGATCTTCAGCTCGTCGAGCTCCTTCTTTTCCACCGTGACGTAGCGGCCTTTTTCGAACTCGTAGCCCATGACCGTCTCGTCGCTCCCGACCGGCTCGCCCGATTCCGGATCGATCATTTGCTGGCGCAAGCGGTTGCCGCTCTCGCGGCTCAGCTTGTGAAATCGGATCTTTTCCTTGTCCGTCGTGGCGGGCGAGAGCCTGATCGGACAAGAGACGAGAGCCAGCCGCAGATTTCCCCGCCAGGTTGGTCGAACTGCCATGGGTGATCCTCGTGCGATATTCGGGTCGGGTCGCGTCGCTGGATCTGGTGGACGCCACCGAATCAACACGATAGGGCCGCGTTGGTTCCGCTTGGCAGGGCACGGATGGATCGGCCGCCGGACCGGCAAAGCAACGCGAAAGGATTTGCAGAAATCCGGTAATTCGTTGAATCTACACCGGTCAGTCGGGGATTGAATTGCGACGGCGGCCGAGACGCGTCGCGCGGAGCCCGCGCCAAACAAGCAATGACGTCGCACCGTCAGGGAGATTGGCCATGATCGGGAAACTACGCTTGCATCGGGCGGCACTGGCCGTCCTTGCGGCTGTCATGTTGCCGACGGCGACGTGGGCGGCCGACGCTACCGTCAAGCTCCGCATCATGGAGACCACGGATATCCACGTGCACGTCCTCAACTACGACTATTACCGCGACCGCGAGGACGACACCTTCGGCTTCTCGCGCACGGCGACGCTGATCCGCCAGGCGCGCGCCGAGGCGGCCAACAGCCTGCTGATCGACAATGGCGATCTGATCCAGGGCAATCCGCTTGGTGACTATGTCGCGCGCGAGCGCGGCCTCAAGCGCGGCGACGTCCATCCGGTCCACAAGGCGATGAACCTGCTCGGCTACGACGCCGGCAACATCGGCAACCACGAGTTCAACTATGGGCTGGAATACCTCGAGATCGCGTTGAGCGGCGCGAAATTCCCCTATGTGAACGCCAACGTCTATCACCCCGACGGCACGCGCAACTACTACACGCCCTACGTCATTCTCGAGCGCAAGCTGAAGGACGAAGGCGGGCGCGAGCGGCCGATCAAGATCGGCGTGATCGGCTTCGTGCCGCCGCAGATCATGCAGTGGGACAAGCGCCACCTCGAGGGCAAGGTGGTCGCCAAGGACATCATCGAGACGGCGCGAAAGTTCGTGCCTGAAATGAAATCCAAGGGTGCCGATCTGGTGATTGCCGTACCGCATTCGGGCCTCGGCACCGGCGCGCGCCAGGACCTTTCTGAGAACGCCACATGGCGGCTGGCGCAGGTCGACGGCATCGATGCCATCCTGTTCGGCCATTCGCACCTTCAGTTTCCCAGCGAGCAGTTCAAGGACTTTCCGGGCGTGAACCTCGCGCGCGGCACGATCAATGGCGTCGCCTCGGTCATGCCCGGTTTCTGGGGCAGCCATCTCGGCATCGTCGATCTGACGCTCTCGGTCGACGACGCCGGCAAGTGGAAGCTTGCCGACAAGCAGGGCTCGCTCCGGGCGATCTTCAAGGTCGAGGACCGCAAGCGGATTCCTGTCGTGCAGAACGATCCGGAGGTGGTGGCTGCGGTCAAGGAAGAGCACGAGGGCGCGCTCGCCTTCGTGCGCAAGGCGGTTGGCAAGACCAGCGCGCATATCCACAGCTATTTCTCGCTGGTGCAGGACGACCCGTCGGTGCAGATCGTGACCGACGCGCAGAAGTGGTATGTCGAGAACCTGCTCAAGGGAACCGAGCATGGCAACCTGGCGGTGCTATCGGCCGGCGCGCCCTTCAAGGCGGGCGGACGCGGCGGAGCCGAGTACTACACCGACATTCCCGCCGGCGACATCGCGATCAAGAACGTCGCCGACCTCTATCTCTATCCGAACACACTGCAAGTCGTGAAAGTGTCGGGCGCCGAGGTCAAGGAGTGGCTCGAGATGTCGGCTGGCATCTTCAACCAGATCGACCCGAACAAGACCGAGCCGCAGGCGTTGATCAATTCGGGCTTCCCATCGTTCAACTACGACATCATTGACGGCGTGACCTACAAGATCGACGTGTCCAAGCCGCGCCGCTACGACAATGACGGCAAGCTCGTGGCGCCCGACAGCCATCGCATCGTCGATCTCAAGTTCCAGGGCAAGCCGATCGACGCCGCCCAGATGTTCGCGGTCGCAACCAACAACTACCGCGCCAGCGGCGGCGGCAAGTTCCCGAAGATCGACGGCAAGAACGTCATCGTCGAGTCGCCCGAGGAGAATCGCGGCGTGATCATCGACTACATGTTCGACCGGAAATCGATCGACCCGACCGCCGACGGCAACTGGTCGTTCGCCTCGGTCGGCAAGCCGGTGACGCTCATGTTCGAAAGTTCGCCCGCCGCCGAGAAATTCCTGTCGGCCGCACCGGGGGTCAAGGTGCTGGGTCCGGGCGAGGCCGGCTTCATGCGCTATGGCCTGACGCTCGAGTGACGATGGCGAAATACGACTTCGATCTCTTTACCATCGGGGCGGGCTCGGGCGGCGTCGCCGGCTCGCGGCGTGCCGCCTCTTATGGCGCCCGCGTCGCGATCGCGGAGGCTGTCCGCGTCGGCGGCACCTGCGTGCTGCGCGGCTGCGTGCCCAAGAAGCTCCTGGTCTATGCCGCCCACTTCGCCGAGGAGTTCGAGGACGCCGCCGGCTTCGGTTGGTCGGTCGGCGAGCACAGGCTCGATTGGGCCAGGCTGATCGACGCCAAGGACCGCGAGCTCGACCGACTCAACGGCATCTACGTCAAGCTGCTGCGCGACAGCGGCGTGGCCATCCTCGAGGGCCGCGCGCGCCTGGTCGATCCGCATACCATCGAGATCAGCGGCAAGTCCTACACCGCCGAGACGGTGATGATCGCGACCGGCGGCTGGCCCTCGTTGCCGGCCATCCCCGGCATCGAGCACGCCATCACCTCCAACGAGGCGCTCGATCTCAAGGTTCTGCCGCGCAGCATCGCCATTGTCGGCGGCGGCTATATCGCGGTCGAGTTCGCCGGCATCTTCCGCGCGGCGGGCGTCGCCGTCACCCAGGTGATCCGCGCCGACAAGGTGCTGCGCGGCTTCGACGAGGATGTCCGCCAATTCCTCCAGGCGGAGATGGTGAAGAAGGGCGTCCAGTTCCGCACCGCGACCCGTCCCGAGAGCATCGAGCGGACGGCGACCGGCTTCCGGCTCGTCGTCGATCCAGGCGAGGCGATCGACTGCGACCTCGTGATGATCGCCACCGGCCGCGCACCCAACACCGCGGGCATCGGGCTCGAGGAGGTCGGCGTCGCGCTCAACAAGAAGAAGGCCGTGGCGGTCGACGAATGGTCGCGCAGCACGGTGCCGAACATCTATGCGGTCGGCGACGTGACCGACCGGATCAACCTCACCCCGGTCGCCATCCACGAGGGCAGGGCTCTCGCCGAAACCCTCTACAACAGCAATCCGATCAAGCCCGACCACACGAACGTGCCGTCTGCCGTGTTCAGCCAGCCGCCGGTCGGCGCCGTCGGTATCACCGAGGCGCAGGCGCGCGAGTGGCATCAGGGCGTCGACATCTACCGCGCCAGCTTCCGCCCGATGAAGCACACGCTGAGCGGCCGCGACGAGCGAACCATGATGAAGCTGGTGGTCGACCGCCGGACCGATCGCGTGCTGGGCTGCCATATGGTCGGCGCCGACGCGCCCGAGATCATCCAGGGTCTGGCGATCGCGCTAAAATGCGGCGCGACCAAGCGCCAGTTCGACCAGACCATCGGCATCCATCCCAGCGCCGCCGAAGAATTCGTCACCATGCGCGACAAGCTGCCGGAGCCGGTGGCCAAGGCGGCTGACTGATCTGGCGGATCGCTGATGCCGACGTCCCCCCACCCTTGCCCTCCCCCGCAAGGGGGAGGGCTAAGGCTCTTCTAAATCCCCTCCCACTTGATGGGGGAGGGTAGGGTGGGGGTGATACCAGCATCGAGGCTAGCGCACTCATTCGACTAGAGACGGTCAATCCAATCCATGCCGCCCAAACCCATCCCACCCGACAAGGTCGGCCTGCCGAAATTTGCGGTACCGGTTGAGACCGCGGCGCCGGTCGAGCCGCACGGCGCGCCGACGGTCTTCGCACTCACTTCCCATCGGCGCGCACGCGAGGCGCTCGAGTTCGGGCTCGGCATTCCGGACCTCGGCTTCAACATTTTTGTGCTGGGCGACAACCGCAGCGGCCGCATGACCGCCACCGTCGATTTTCTCAACGCCTATGTGCGGCGCCAGCCGCCGTCGCCCGACTGGATCTATCTCAACAACTTCAAGATCCGCGAGCGGCCGCGCCCGTATCGGCTGCCGCCTGGCACCGGACGGCGCTTCTGCCAGCGCATGTCGGAGCTGCTGCCGGTCGTCGAGGAAACGCTCAAGAAGACCTTCGGCGCTCCGAAGTATGCCCAGCAACTGAACCAGACGGCGCTGTCCTTCCGCGCGGCCCTCGCCGAGGATTTCGAGGCGTTGCAGAAACTGGCGCTCTCGCACGGCGTCGAGCTGCGTCGTACCGAACAGGGCGTGCTTCTGCTCGTTCGCGACGAGCAGGGGCAGCCGCGCGACTACGACTCGCTCGACGAACAGCAGCGCGCCCGGCTCGACGCGGCCTGGCGCGAGCTTCAGCCTGAACTGCAGAAGTTCTCCTACAAGGCGGCCAGCACGGAAAGCCAGGTCGGCGAAGCGCTGCGTCAGGTCCGCCACGCGGCCGTCGAGCGCGTGGTCGAGCCGCTGATGACCGCCGTCATCGCCGACTACAGTCAGCATCCCGGTCTCGCGCGCTGGCTGACCGAGATGCGCGAGGACCTGATCGACCAGGTCGCGCGGGTCGCCATGGAGAGCGACGGAGAGCCGGCCAGGCGCACCGGTCTCGCCGAGCGCTACGCGATCAATCTCCTGGTCGATCGCACGGGCGACCAGCACCCCTCGGTCGTGCTCGAACCCAATCCGACCTATGAGAACCTGTTCGGCACCATCCAGTACCGCTCCAACCAGGGCGTGATGGAGACCAGTTTCACGATGATCCGCGCCGGCGCGCTGCATCGGGCCAATGGCGGCGTTCTGGTGTTGCGCGCCGAGGCGCTGGCGCGCCTGCCGCAGGTCTGGGAGTTCCTCAAGGGCGCGCTGCGCGACCGGGAGATCCGCATCGAGGAGCTGCATCGCTCCGGCAGCCTGCCGATGGCGGGCGCACCGCGGCCGAAGCCGATCCCGCTCGACCTCAAGGTCGTGATCGTCGGCGCGCCGCGCTGGTACTACGCGTTCTTCTCGGTCGATCCCGACTTCCAGAGCTATTTCAAGGTCAAGGCCGACATCGACCCGGACATGGAGGCGACGCCGGAGAACATCGCGACCTATGCCGCGATCATCCGCGCCGCCTCGCGCGCCCTCGGCGGCCTGCCGAGCGACGACAGCGCGGTCGGCTTCCTGCTCGGTCAGGCGTCGCGTTGGGCCGAGCATCGCGACAAGCTGTCGGCACGCTTCGAGCAAATCGAGGACGTCGTGTCCGAGGCCGCGGCCAATGTCCGCGCGCGCAAGGGCGAGGTGGTCACGGCGGACGACATTCGGGCGGCACTCGACGATCGCCGCCGGCGCAATGCGCGCGTCGAGGATCGCAGCCAGGAGCTGATCCGCGCCGGCACGGTCATGATCGACGTGTCCGGCACCAGGGTCGGACGGGTCAATGCGCTGACCGTGCGCGACCTGGGCGATCACAACTACGGCATGCCGACGCGCGTGACCGCGCGCACCTTCGCGGGCGAGCACGGCGTGATCAACATCGAGCGCATGACCGACATGGGCGGGCCGATCCAGCAGAAGGGCGTCTTCGTGCTCTCCGGATTCCTCAACGGCCTGTTTGCCCGCCGCTTTCCGCTGTCGTTCTCGGCCTCGATCACCTTCGAGCAGAACTACGGCGGAGTCGAGGGCGACAGCGCCTCGCTCGCCGAGCTCCTCGCGATCCTGTCGTCACTCGCCGATGTGCCACTGCGTCAGGACATCGCGGTGACCGGCTCGGTCAACCAGCAGGGCGATACCCAGGCGATCGGCGGCGCCAACCACAAGATCGAAGGCTTTTTCCGCACCTGCCGCAGTGCCGGCTTGACCGGCCGGCACGGCGTGCTCATCCCCGCCGCCAACGAGCAGAACATCTCCGTGCGGCCGGACGTCGCCGAGGCGGTCGCCGCCGGCCAGTTCCATATCTGGAGTGCCGCGACCGTCGAGGAAGCGATCGAGCTTTTCACGGGATTGCCGGCGGGAACATTCGGCCCCGATGATGCGATCGACCCGGCGACGGTTTACGGCCGCGTCATGAGCAAGCTCGAGCGCTTCGACCGCGCGCTGACCGAGCGCATGGGGCGGCGTCGTTGACATGTGCCCACGAGTCGTAAGAGCGAGATTTGAGCACCAGGGGCGACCGTCAGAGCGCGAACGATGCTGCGCCGGCCTGCCGTGCGCTTCCTGAGTTGTCGGTTTCGACGCAATAGCGAGGAGGGCGTGCCATGCTTCGTCATCTTGCCATCGGCGCTGTCATCTCGGTCGTGGTGGTATCTCCCCTGCAAGCCGTCGAGGTCTGTGGTCTCAAATTCGAGACGACTGCTCCATTGAACAGCGCGGAACTTGCTGATGGCCGGCTGCGCGCCGAGGGGGCCGAGCTCAAGCTTCGGCAAATGTCCTTTGACGGGACGGAGGAGAGATTCGTTGCGATCGCGAATACCCTCATTGGGGATGGCAACCTCAGACATCAGTTGGTCAAGGAGGTTAAGGGCGGAGTCGCGCAAAATTCGCTGTTTGTCGCCAGTATCGTCGACACTCCGGCCGGCTCGGCCAAGGTCCAATACGGCTATCTCGAGCGCGCCGAAGGGAACAACAGGCGGCGCTACTATATGCTGGTCATTGCGATCAACAATTGCGCCTTCGCCGTCGTCAACCGTCGCAATCCCGATCGCTTCGACAACGCAGACGGAGGATGGTCGGACACCGCCAAAGCGATCTTCGCGGCTTTCAAGCCCCGCTGAAAGAGCAACGGCGGCGTTGCGTCAGGGGGCGATGCGAGCTTGGCTTTGTCTGAACTGGGGGCGTGGCGCTAAGTGAGGTGCACGCGCACCAGCTCGCCGATCTCGCGCACCAACCGGCCCTTGTAGCTCTGCCACCAGTCGCTGCACGCATTGCGGCGCGCTTCGAGCGTCGTGCGGTCGGCGAGCAGATCGCGCGCGATGCGCGCGGCCTCGGCCCAATCGCCGACCTCGATCAATCCATGCTCGCCGAGCAGGCGGCGGTAATAGCCGTCCGCGCGCTCGACCAGCGGCAGGCAGCCCGCCTCGAGACCTTCGTAGAGGCGGAACGAATCCCAGGTGCGGTCGCCGCGCGGCGCCGGGCAGAGAAGGCTGCGCCGGAGCATGCTGCGGTAGGCCGGCGCCGGCACCATGCCCTGGGCGAAATGCGGTGTCGTATGGATGAAACCGCCGGGGATCTCGAGCATGGCCTGCAGCATGCGCGTGCGCGGGCCGCCCGGCCAGACCGTGCCCATGAACGACCAGCTCACATTGCGCGCACCGGCCGCCGGCGCGCTCCCGTCGCCCGAATATCCCAGCGGGATCGTGCGTACGTGGCGGAGCGCGTCGAACTGCGGATAGAGATAGTTGCGCAGCACGAAGCGGAAGCTCGCATAGGCCTCGACCGGCAGATCGTTCCCGGTTTCGTCGCTGATGTGAATGAGGCCGACGCGGCAGCCTTGCCGCGTGAATTCGTGGAAATAAGCCAGGCGCTGCTCGAGCAGTTCGTTGTATTTCCGCCGGTCGTTCGACAGCGAGAAGCGGCCAGTGTCGATGACGATGGCATCGGGCAGGATCAGCTTGTACCGGCCGTGATGGGTGAAACCGTCGCCGGTCGTATCCTGATGCTCGACCAGATCGACGTCGCCGAGCAGGAAGCGGAGCCAGTGATATTCCCAATAGTGCCGGCCGGGTGCCTGCCAGATCAGGTTGACGGCCATGTCGGACTGGACCGGACGACTTAGCGCGGCCCGCCCTGTTTGAGCTCGGTCTCGACGAACACGAATTCGAACGGGTTGGAATTGATCACGTCATGTTCGACGCCCGCCTGGCGGAAATACGACTTGCCGGTCGTGAGCAGGGCCTGGCCGTCGCCCTGCGGGCCGGTCATGCTGAGCATGCCCGTGGTCATCGGCACGACGATGTAGTCGTATTCGTGCCGGTGATAGCCGGTGGCGCCGCCGGGCGGAAAGCGCCACTCGGTGACGCGGACGCGTTCATTGTCGACCTGAACGGTCGGAACGGCTTTCGGGCGGGCGGTGTCGGCCATGTCGTGCGCCTCCTGCGCGGGTGGGACGGCCGGACATTAGCCCGGGGCTGCCAAGCCCGCCAAGATTGCGCGACCGGGTGGCGCCCCCAAGCTCCAAGGCGCGCCGGCGCTCTGCCGGCACCGCTGGTGGAAATCCGGGGAAAATCGTGCTACTGGACTGTTTTAGCTTGACAGTTTCGGGGGCAATGGCGAGTCGACGGGACTCGATTCGTCCGCTCGGTGCCCCGGGCTGAATGTGTCGAGGAGCATGACATGGCCGCCAAATGGGCGCCCGAAACATGGCGCGCCAAGCCGATCAAACAGGTGCCCGAGTATCCGGACCAGCAGGCGCTGGCCGACGCCGAGGCCCAGCTTCGGCAATTTCCGCCGCTGGTGTTCGCGGGCGAGGCGCGCCGGCTGAAGAAGTCGCTGGCCGACGTGGCCGAGGGCAAGGCCTTCCTGCTCCAGGGCGGCGACTGCGCCGAGAGCTTTGCCGAGTTCAGCGCCAACAACATCCGCGACATGTTCCGCGTGCTGCTGCAGATGGCGGTGATCCTCACCTTCGGCGCAGCCTGCCCGGTGGTCAAGGTCGGGCGCATGGCCGGACAGTTCGCCAAGCCGCGCTCGTCGCCGGTCGAGCGCCGCAACGGGCAGGAGTTGCCGAGCTATCGCGGCGACATCATCAACGGCATGGACTATACGCCCGAGGCGCGCCTGCCCGATCCGCAGCGCCTGGTGCGCTCCTACAACCAGTCGGCCGCCACCCTCAACCTGCTGCGCGCCTTCGCCCAGGGCGGCTATGCCGACCTGCACAAGGTCCATAGCTGGACGCTCGGCTTCGTCGACAAGAGCCCGGCCGGCGAGCGCTTCCGCGAGCTGGCCGACCGCATCGCCGAAAGCCTCGCCTTCATGGAGGCCTGCGGGCTGACCGCGGCGACGGCGCCGCAGATCCGTGAGACGGACTTCTTCACCTCGCACGAGGCGCTGCTGCTCGGCTACGAGCAGGCGCTGACCCGCGTCGACAGCACGACGGGCGATTGGTACGACTGCTCGGCGCACATGCTGTGGATCGGCGATCGCACGCGCCAGCCCGATGGCGCGCATGTCGAGTTCCTGCGCGGCGTCAAGAACCCGCTCGGCCTCAAATGCGGCCCGTCGCTTACGACCGACGATCTGATCAAGCTGATCGACACGCTCAACCCGGCGAACGAGGCCGGGCGCATCACGTTGATCTGCCGCATGGGCGCCGACCAGGTCGAGGCCAAGCTGCCCGCGCTCATCCGCACCGTCGTGCGCGAGGGCCGTAAGGTCGTCTGGTCGTGCGATCCGATGCACGGCAATACCGTCGAATCCTCGACCGGCTTCAAGACCCGCGCCTTCGACCGCATCCTGAAGGAGGTGCGCGGCTTCTTCGCCGCGCATCTGGCCGAGGGCAGTTACGCCGGCGGCGTGCACTTCGAGATGACCGGACAGGACGTCACGGAGTGCATCGGGGGCGCGCAGGCGATCGACGAGCACACGCTCGCGACCCGCTACAACACGCAATGCGATCCGCGTCTCAATGCCAGCCAGGCGATCGAGCTCGCTTTCCTGATCGCCGAGCAGCTCAAGAAAGAGCGCTCCGGCATGGCGCAGCGGCTGGCCGCGGCCTCGTGAGCGCGCCGGCGACGACCGATAGCCAGGTGGTGCGCGGCAAGAGCGCGGAGGGCCGCGCGGACAGTGGGAACGGCGCAGCCGATCCCGCTGAGAGCGAGGTCGGGCGCTACACCGACCAGTATTTCGTCAAGACCAAGGCCACGGTCGGGCGCTTCGGCGACAAGCGCGTGACCTACGCCATCTTCATGCGCCGTCCCGTCACCTTCGCGCCCCGCCTGATGGTCGACTGGCTGGAGGCGATGGCACGCGCGCGCAACGTCCGGTTCGACATCGAGCTGAACTACAAGGAAGGTGCCTGGGTCGGCGCTGGCCAGCCGATGGTGCTGCTGTCCGGCTCGCTCTATCACCTGGTCGATCTCGAGACGATCTATCTGCAGAAGCTGGGTGCGGCCTGCGTTGCTGCTTACAACGCCTACACCATGTGCGTCGACCTGCCCAAGGTCGGCTTCCTCGCCATGGACGCGCGTCATTGCGCCGGCACCGGGATGGCCGAGCTGATGGCTTATGCCGCGTCGGTCGGTTCCGAAAAAGCTCGCCGCAAGGCCGGCGCAGTCGGCTTCGTCGGCAATGCGACCGATGCCACGGCGCATTTCTTCGGTCAGGAGCGCGGCCGCGGCACCATGCCCCATGCGCTGATCGGCTATGCCGGCTCGACGGTGCGCGCGGCCGAGATGTTCCACGAAACGCATCCCAGCGAGACGCTGACCGTGCTCGTCGATTATTTCGGCCGCGAGATCTCCGATGCGCTCGATGTGTGCCGGCGCTTCCCGGATCTCGCGGGCGAGGGTCGTCTCGCCATGCGGCTCGACACCCATGGCGGTCGCTATGTCGAGGGTCTCGAGCTCGGCTCGTCCTACGCATTGCTCGAACGCTACGCGCCGAGCTCGATCCGCGGCTACCGCACCGAGGCCGAGCTGCGCTACCTGGTCGGCACGGGCGTCTCGGCGGCAGCCATCTGGCATCTGCGCGAGGCGCTCGACCGCGCCGGCTTCGCGCGCGTCAAGATCGTCGCCTCGTCGGGCTTCGGACCAGCCAAGTGCCGCGTCATGGCGCTGGCGGCGGCTCCCATCGACGTCATCGGCACCGGCTCGTACCTGCCGGAAAACTGGCTGGAAACCTACGCCACGTCGGACATCATCGAGTATGACGGCGTGCCCTCGGTCAAAGTCGGCCGCGAGTTCCTCCTGCGGGACCGCAGTGTCGCCTTGGCGTCCGCTCTGGCAGCGCGTACCGAGGAAGAGCGCGGCGCGTCGTGACCGAGCAGCCGGGAAGTGTGCTCGACAACTTCCTGGGCGAGATCAGCAAGTCACTTGCATCGGCGGTCGGCAACGTGCTCATCAACGGCAGCGCGTCGGACCGCGTCGAGGCGACGGCGCGCACCGCGGCCGATATCCATGACCGTGCCGTCGCCGGCCTCGCGCCGATGGTCGCGCCGGCGCCCCCGCCGCTGGCATGCCGGCGCGGCTGCAACTACTGCTGCCACGTGCAGATCATCACCGATGTGCCGACCGTCATTCGGCTCGCCGCGTACTTCCGCGTCCGCTTCTCGTCGCAAGAGGTCGACGAACTGCGTCGCCGGATCAATGAGCGTCTCGACCGGTTCGAGGGGCTGCCGGAGGCCGAGCGCCGGGGCTTGCGTCTGCCGTGCCCATTGCTCGTCGACGGCGCGTGCTCAGCCTACGAGGCCCGGCCGTTGATCTGCCGCTCGTACAATTCCTTCGATGCCGACGCCTGCGAGCGCGAGATCATGAGCGGCCGCTCCGACCGGCAGATTCCCGCCTACGACGTGCCGTTGCGCGTCGGCATTGCGGTGGCCAAAGGAATGGAAGACGGGCTGAGAAGCGCGGGCCATGCCCATGGCAGCATCGAGCTCGTGCGCGGTCTGCGGATCGCGCTGGACGAGCCGCAGGCGGCCGAACTCTGGCTCGCGGGCTCCGATCTGTTCGCGCCGGCGCGCTTCTCGTCCTAGGCTGCGTTTCGCGTTGAAGCGGCGCTTCAACCGGAAGCGATCACGGTCTAGAGCGTTTTCCGAGAAGGTGGAATCGGGAGGGATTCCCTTTTGGCGCGTGATGTGATTCAAACTGGCTACTGGAGAGGAGGCCAGCATGGATGGCATCACCGTATTCGGAGGACCTTCGCATTC
>VGDO01000028.1 GCA_016869645.1 Alphaproteobacteria bacterium | reverse complement strand
ATCGCTGCTCGCCGATCTCGCCACGCTCACCCGCAACACCGTCCGCTTCGGCCGCGCAGCCTCCTTCCCGGTGCTCGCCACCCCGACCGAAATCCAGCGCCGCGCACTCGATCTGCTCGCCGTCAAGCCCAGCCTGTAGTCAGGACCCGCAGACAAACGCGAGTCACATCAGTGGCTTGGTCAAAATTCGGGCAAAGTTCAGACTAGAGGAAAAGGCGGGAAGGCTCGGCACTGCCTTCCGCATGTCTCAGCCTCCGAACCGCGGGTTGCGCGTGAGCCAGGCGGAGCGCGCCGCTTCGAAGCGCGGCATCAGATGGCGGGCCTCGGCGAGCGCGTCGGCGGCCCGACGCTCGCGGCTGGCCTTGACGGTCGACTTGGCCGACTGCGCCAGCTGGCGCGCGCCCAGGGTCTCGGCCGCGCCCTTGAGCGCGTGGCTCTCGGCTTCGAGCACGGACAGGTCGGCGCGCTCGATCGCATCGCCGATGCGCGCCAGGCGTTCCGGCGCGTCCTTCAGGAAACTGCGCATCGCCGCCGTCAACCCGGTCGCGCCGATGATCTCGGTCAGCTCGTCGAGCACGTTGGTATCGATCGGCTCGTCGCTGGCGGACGGCGATGCAGGCGACGACTCCGGCTGGCTGAACGATCCGGCAATGCCCCAGCGCGCGACGATGCTGGCGAGCTTGCGCCGGTCGATCGGCTTGGCGATGTAGTCGTCCATGCCGGCGGACCGGCAGACCTCCTCGTCGCCCGGCATGGCGTTCGCCGTCAGCGCGATGATCGGTATGCGCGCGCGCTCGTCGGGCAGGGCGCGAATGGCCCGGGTGGCGGCCAGGCCGTCCATCTCGGGCATCTGGACGTCCATGAGAACGAGGTCGTATGCCCGGTCCTCGAGCCGCTCCAGCGCGGCACGGCCGTTGTGGACGATGTCGACCGCATGGCCCGACCGTTCGAGCAGGCGCACCGCGACAATCTGGTTGACCGGATTGTCTTCGGCGAGCAGCACGCGCAGCTGCTTCTGAGTTGGCGGCACATCCTGCGTGGCGGGCAAACTCTCGGCTGGTCCTTCGGTGTCCTGTTGCGCCATGCCGACAAGGCCGGCCAAACTGTCGAAGAGCGCGGATTGACGGATCGGCTTGCTGATCGCCACGCGGATTCCCAGGGCCTCGAGCTTGTCCTGGCCGGGCGCCCGCCCGGCGCGCGTCATCAGAATGACGGGAATGTCCTCGAGCTGAGCATCGGAACGCAGAAGCTGCGTGAAATCCGCAGGCGTCATGTCCGCCAGCTCGGCATCGAGCAGCACGACGCGTCGCGCTGCCGCGGCAGCGCTGTCAGCCTCTCGTGCCTGTCCGTTGCCCCGATCGTGACCTTGCACGAGCGCGGCAAGCGCGGACGCGCCGTCGGCCGCGGTGGTGACGGTGGCGCCCCAGGCCGCCATCATCTGGCTCAGCATTTGGCAGGTACGCGTCTGGGAATCGACGACGAGGACGGCGAGACCGGCCAAGGCGTTGCCGTCGGTATTTGCCACCGTTGCTTGCGCCTCGTCGGTCTCGGCTGCGATGGTCAACCAGAAACGGCTGCCTTGGCCGGGCGTGCTGATCACGCCGATGTCGCCGCCCATCAGCCGCGTCAGCCGCCGGCAGATCGCCAGGCCGAGGCCGGTGCCGCCATAGCGCCGCGTGCCGGACGAATCGAGCTGGGTGAATTCACGGAAAAGCCGAGTCTGGTCCTCCGGCGCGATGCCGATACCGGTATCGGCGACATCGAACCGCAGGATCAAGCGCCGCCCGCTGCGCTCGACCAGATCGACCTCGAGCCCGACCGATCCGCGCTCGGTGAACTTGATGGCGTTGCCCAGGAGATTGAGCAGAATCTGGCGCAGCCGGCCCGCGTCGGCGCGGATGTTTCGCGGCAAAGCGGCGGACACGCCGTAGGTCAGCTCCAAGCCCTTTTCGGCGGCGCGCGGCGCCACGAGGTCGAGCGCGCCTTCGATCTCGGCGACGAGGTCGAAATCGCTCTGCTTCAGCTCGATGCGATCGGCATCCATCTCCGAGAAATCGAGGATGTCGTTGATCAGCGCCAACAGACCTTCCGCCGAATCGCGCACGATTTCGGTGAAACCCTTCTGCTCGGGCTGGAGCGGCGTGTCGAGCAGCAGGCTGACCATGCCGATAATGCCGTTGAGCGGCGTGCGGATTTCGTGGCTCATGGTGGCGAGGAATTCGGACTTGACCCGGCTTGCCGTCTCGGCCTGGTCGCGCGCCACGTTGAGCTCGGCCTCGCGGCGTTTGAGCTCCGTGATGTCCGTGCGAATGCCGACCCTGCCGCCGTCGCGCGTGCGGCGCACGGCCACGCGCAGCCAGCGGCCGTCGCTGAGCTCGAGCTCGTAGTCCTCCGCCGCAGCGCGGTGCTTGACCAGTGTTTCCCGGACCCATTGCTCGACGCGGCCCAAGGCCGGCTTGAACAGGCCGCGCTCAGCGGCCGTGCGCATGAGTGTCTCGAACGGCGTGCCGGCGACGAGCAGCGGGGCGAGCGCGGGATAGAGCGCGCGGAACTTGCTGTTGCACAGCACGAGCCGGTCATCATCGTCGTACAGCACGAAAGCGTCGGCAATCGCCTCGATGGCGTCGATCAGCCGCGTGCGTGCGCGCTCGGCGGCTGCCTCGGCTCGTTTGCGCTGGGTGATCTCGGTGTAGGTGCTGACCCATCCGCCATCGGGCAGCTTTCCGCGTCGCACCTCGATGACGCGGCCGTCGGGCTGGACGTCTTCGATGATCCGCGCCGGCAGATCCTGCTCGGCCTCGAAATGCTGGCGCACCAGCCCGTCGGGGTCGGTCGCGGCGGGAACGACGCCGCGAGCGATGCGATCGCGCGCCAGCTCGGTCATGGGCAGGCCGACGCGCGGCAGGTCGGGCGGCAGACCGTAGAGCTCGACGAATTTCCGGTTCCACGCGACCAGACGCAAGTCCCGGTCGACCACGGTGATGCCCTCGGCGATCGAGGCGAACGTCGCAGCCAGCAGGCGCGCCAGCGCCGGCCCGTCCATGCCCCGGATCCAGCTGCCTTCCGCATCCGTCATGCTGGAACGGCTCCTGCCATGCTCCCGATCCCCAATGGCCAGTCCCTCGGCTCCAGTTCCGTGCCGACGCCTCGGATCATGATGATACCAAGTTTGCCGGATTTGGGCGGCCGAAGGATTGCGCTTGATTGCCGGCCGATGCGCCGATTAAGTCGCAGGACAGGACACGATTGTCGTCGCCGCCACGGAGACCGCCCCATGCTGGTTGGCACCCCCAAGGAGATCAAGAGCAACGAATACCGCGTCGGCCTGGTGCCGGCGAGCGTGCGCGAACTGGTTCACCACGGACACAAGGTCGTCGTCGAGACCGGGGCTGGGGCGGGCATCGGCGTGGCCGATTCCGACTACCGGGCGGCCGGTGCCAGGATCGTGACGACCGCTGCCGAGGTGTTCCGGCGCGCCGAACTGGTGGTCAAGGTCAAGGAGCCGCAACCGGTCGAATGCGCCATGCTGCGCCCCGGCCAGGTGCTGTTTACATACCTTCATCTCGCGGCCGATGCCGCCCAGGCGAAGGCGCTGCTCAAGTCCGGCGCCACCTGCATCGCCTACGAGACCGTGACCGACGCCCGCGGCGGCCTGCCGCTGCTGGCGCCCATGAGCGAGGTCGCCGGACGCATGGCGATCCAGGTCGGTGCGCACTACCTCGAGAAGGCGCAGGGCGGCGCCGGCGTGCTGTTGGGCGGCGTGCCGGGCGTGCCGGCGGCCAACGTCGTCATCCTCGGCGGCGGCGTCGCCGGCACCAATGCGGCGCGTATGGCGATGGGCCTCGAGGCCAAGGTGACCGTCATCGACAAGTCGCTGCCGCGTCTCTACGAGCTCGACCTGCAATTCGGTCCGATCCTCAACACCATCTTCTCGACCGTCGACGCGATCGAGAGCTATGTCGCCACCGCAGATCTGGTGGTCGGCGCCGTGCTCGTGCCGGGTGCGGCGGCACCCAGGCTGGTGTCGCGCGCGTTGGTCAAGCGCATGCGCGAGGGGTCCGTGATGGTCGATATCTCGATCGACCAGGGCGGCTGCTTCGAGACCAGCCGTCCGACCACGCATGCGGACCCGGTCTACACGGTCGACGGCGTCATTCACTACTGCGTGACCAACATGCCGGGTGGCGTCGCGCGCACCTCGACTTTCGCGCTCAACAACGCGACCCTGCCCTTCACCATGGCGCTCGCTGACCAGGGTGTCGCGCAGGCACTCGCCGAGAATCCCCATCTGCGCGCCGGTCTCAATATTCACGCCGGCAAGACCACCCACCGCGCCGTCGCCGAGGCGCTGCGGCTGAAGTTCACGCCGCCCGAACAGGCGCTGCGCGCGTAAAGCGAGCCGTTGTCAGGCGGTTCGGACCGGATTTCATGGATCGTTAACCGGTTCGCTGATATTGTTGGCGGAATCAATGGGATATCGCATGGCGACACTGGAGCAGTTGCGGCCAACCGCGGACAGCGAGACAAAGGACTCGTCAGGTCCGTGGGCGTCGCTGGTGCGCCGGTGGCGCCAATCGCGCTTCGCCAACCGCCGGCGTCATCGCCGCTACGAGGTCGACGCCGCGATCGAAGTCGCCTCCGACGGGCTGGTTCGTTTCCGCGCGCTCGCCAATATCTCGAGCAGCGGCGCCTTGCTGGTGCCGCCGCTCGACTGTCCGGTCGGTGCCCGGGTGCGACTCACCACGCGCCACCTGCCGATGGCGCTCAGCGGCAAGGTCGTCGGACATTTCGATCAGGGAACCGGCATCGAGTTCGAATCGACCTTGTCCGGTTCATTCGCGACGCTATGGTTCAACAGCGTCGGCAAGGTCGCCAGCGTCGAGCCGAAACGGTGACAGCCGCGCGACCCGCAGCACGTCCAGGCGACACCGCCGACACTCCAGAGCCTGACATCGAAGCGAGCGGCGGCCGCGCCCAGCTTCTGGTTGCGCGTGACGGACTGAAGCTGCGCATCGCGAGCTGGCAGCCGCCGGGTGCCACGCGCGACATCGTCCTGCTCGGTGGCCGCTCGGAGTTCATCGAGAAATTCCTGGAGACGATCGGCGAGCTGGTTCAGCGCGGCTTTCGGGTATGGACCTTCGACTGGCGTGGGCAGGGCCTGTCGGGCCGGGAGCTGAGCGATCCGCTCAAGGGGCACATCGAGCGCTACGAAACGTATCTCGACGATCTCGACCTTTTCCTCGGCGCCGTCGTGCGGCGCACAGCGACCGGGCCGCTCATCGTGCTCGCCAACTCGATGGGCGGGCACATCGTGCTCCGTTACATGCACGACCACCCCGACGCTTTCGAGCGCGCCGTGCTGACCGCGCCGATGTTCGACATCATGACCGGCTTCTACCCCGCGGGGATCGCGCGCGGCTATGCCGCGGTGGCGTGCTGGCTGGGGCTGGGCGATCACTTCATACCCGGAGGCGGCGAGTGGGACCGCGCAACGCTGCCCTTCTATGACAACAAGCTGACCAGCGATCATGACCGGTTCCAGGACGAAGTGGGCTGGCTGGCCCGGCGTCCCGCCCTCGCGGTTGGCGGCCCGACCTATGCCTGGGTGCACGCCACCTTCGTGTCGATCGACCTGTGCCGGAACCCAGCCTATGTGAGTTCCATCGGCGCGCCGATCCTGGTCGTGTCGGCGAGCGACGAGCGCATCGTTCGTAACGACATTCAGGTCATGCTGAGCGGGGCCATGCCGCGCTGCCGGCGCATCGAGCTCGCCGGGGCGCGTCACGAGATCCTCAAGGAGACTGACGAGATCCGCGGCCGCTTCTGGAACGAGTTCGACGCCTTCGTCGGCATGCAGCCGGCGCCGGCCGGAAGCGCGAGGCCGCGAGGCAACGCCGCCGAGACGGGCTCGGCCTTGTCAACTGTGCGGAGCCCAGCCTAAGCTTCCCGGCGATGCGCGCCGTTCTACCCCATAGATGACGGCGACTATGGTCGGTGCTCGCGTCGCCTCTCCCGCGTCTGACGGCTTGGCCATGCCCGCCGAGTGGGTACGTCATACCCGCTGCTGGATGGCGTGGCCGTCGCGCGGGCCGAGCTGGGCGCGTGCCGGGGGGCTCGGGCCGGCGCGCGCCGCGCATGTCGAGGTCGCCCGCGCCATCGCGCGCTTCGAGCCGGTCTCGATGATTGCCCGGCCGGCCGACATGTCGGAGGCGACCAGGCTGCTCGGCCGCGGCATTCCGGTCGTGGCGCTGCCCGTCGACGACACCTGGCTGCGCGACACCGGGCCGACCTTCCTGTCCGACGGCAATGGCACGCTTGCGGCGACCGATTGGCAGTTCAACGCGTGGGGCGGCAAGCTCGCCGAGTTTGCCGCGGACGCTTCGATCGCCGAGCGGCTGCTGGCGCGCCTTGGCGTGCGCCGCTACGCCGCGCCGATGATCAACGAGGGCGGCGCCGTTCACGTCGACGGGCAGGGCACGGCGATCACCACCGAATCCGTCATGCTCAACGCCAACCGCAATGGCGCCGGCCGCGAGGAGGTCGAGGACTGGCTGGGCGACTATCTCGGCGTCGACACCGTGATCTGGCTCGCAGCCGGATTGGAAGGCGACGACGACACCGACGGTCATGTCGACAACGTGGCCTGCTTCGCAGGGCCGGGCCTGGTCGTTGCGCAGGTGTGTCGCGATCGTGCCGATCCCAATCACGATCGGCTGGCCGAGAATCTCGCGCGGCTGCGCGCCGCAACCGACAACCAGGGGCGTCCGCTCGAGATCATCGAGATCGAGCAACCGGCGCCGCGTGTGGTCGGCGGCAAGCGGCTGCCGCTCTCCTACATCAACTTCTATCTGGCCAATGGCGCGGTGATCGCGCCGGTGTTCGACGATCCCCAAGATCAGGCCGCGCTTGCCGCATTGGCGCGCGCCTTTCCCGCGCGCGAGGTCGTACCGATCCGGGGTGCCACGCTGTGTGCCGGAGGCGGCGGCATCCACTGCATCACCCAGCAGCAACCGGACCCATCCGCGGGATTGTCGTGAATCTGTCATGACGGCGCCATGAATCTCGCGGCATTGCTGCATCGCGCGGCGCGCGCGCACGCCGAGCGGCCCGCCGTCTTCGAAGGCGACCGGCTGCTGCACCGGTTCGACGGGCTGGGCCGGCGCGTGGCGTGCCTCGCCGGCGCGCTGCGCGGACCATGCGGATTGCGCGTCGACGACCGCGTCGCCGTGGTCATGACCAACCGGGCGGAATATGTCGAGCTGGTGTGGGGCATCTGGCACGGCGGACTGGCGGCGGTGCCGGTCAACGCCAAGCTGCATGCGCGCGAATTCGCCTACATCCTCGGCCACAGCGGCGCGCGGCTCTGCTTCGTCAGCCCGGACCTCGCCGACACCGTGATCGCGCTCAAGCCCGAGCTGCCGGCGCTCGAGCGAATCGTCGTCGTGCCGTCGGCCGAGTACGACCGCCTGGCGCAGGCCGAGCCGATCGCACTCGCCGAGCGGTCGCCCGATGCGCTCGCCTGGCTGTTCTACACGAGCGGCACGACCGGCCGGCCCAAGGGCGCCATGCTCAGCCACTGCAATCTGCTGACCATGACGCTGTGCTACTACGCCGATGTCGATTCGGTGGCACCGGGCGAACGCCTGCTGCACGCGGCACCCATGTCGCACGGGTCGGGCATCTACATGGTGCCCCACATTGCGCAGGCCTCCGCCCAGGTGGTGCCGGCCGGCGGCAAGTTCGATCCCGACGAGATCTTCGGGCTGTTCGATCATCATCGCGGCATTGCCATGTTTGCCGCCCCGACCATGGTCAAGCGCCTGGTCGAGCATCAAGGCGCCCGCCGCGCGCGCATCGACGCGCTCAAGACCATCGTCTATGGCGGCGGACCGATGTATGTCGCAGATCTGCAGAAGGGCTTGTCGGTCTTCGGCAATCGCTTCGTCCAGATCTTCGGCCAGGGCGAGAGCCCCATGTGCATCACCGCCCTGTCGCGCGCGGCCCACGCGGATACCGCGCATCCGCGCTACCTTCAGCGTCTCGCCTCGGTCGGCGTGGCGCAGACCGGTATCGAGGTCCGCGTGGCCGACGCCGAGGATCGAGATCTGCCGGTGGGCGAGACTGGCGAGATCCTGGTCCGCGGCCAATCGGTCATGCTGGGATACTGGAACAACCCCGGCGCAACCGCGGAAACCCTGCGCGGCGGCTGGCTGCACACGGGCGATGTCGGCGCGCTCGACGCCGATGGCTTCCTCACGTTGAAGGACCGCTCCAAGGACATGATCATCAGCGGCGGCTCCAACATCTATCCGCGCGAGATCGAAGAGGTGCTGCTGACCCATCCGGGCGTCGCCGAGGCCTCGGTCATCGGCCGCCCGCACGCCGAATGGGGCGAGGAGGTCGTCGCCTTCGTCGTGCGCGCCGAGACCGGCGCACCGGTCGAGCCGTCGGAACTGGATCGCCTGTGCCAGGATCGCATCGCCCGGTTCAAGCGTCCGCGCGACTATCGATTCGTCGACGCGCTGCCCAAGAACAACTACGGCAAGGTGCTCAAGACGGCGCTGCGCGAGCTGGTCAGGGGTTAGTTCGGTGTTGCCGGGTCTTGGCGCGGATGCCTAAATGATGCAGCTGCGGGGGTGGCGCGACGGCAGGGGAAGAATCATGCAAATGACCGGAGTACTTCTCGGCCTGCTGCTCATGCTGGCAGCGGGCGAAGCCGGTGCGCAGGCCTATGTGCGGGAGAAGCTCAGCATACCCGGTCGCTTGGGCACGACGCTCGAGGGCGCCATGGTTCGCACCGAAGAAGGCGGACGCCGACCGCTGGTTCTGCTCAATCATGGCTCGCTGCGCGATGCGGCCGCGCGGCCGGAGGCGTCGCCATTCGGCATGTATGCGCAGGCGGTCGAGTTCGTCCGCCGCGGCTGGACGGTGGCGATGATGTTGCGCCGCGGCTATGGCGGGTCGACCGGCGGTTGGGCCGAGGACTACGGCAGGTGCGACAGTCCGAGCTACGCCGAAGCCGGCTTGCGCGGCGCGGAGGATCTGCGCGCTGCGCTCGCCTTCCTCGCGAAGCGGCCGGACATCGATGCGACCAAGATGATCGCCGTCGGCGTGTCTGCCGGCGGGTTCGCGACCACGGCGCTGACGGCGCAGCCGCCGCCCGGCCTCGTCGCCGCCATCAACTTCGCCGGCGGCCGCGGCTCGCAGAGGGACGATCAGATCTGCAGCGTCCACGCGCTGACCGATGCGTTCGGCCGCTACGGCAAGACGTCGCGCACGCCGATGCTCTGGGTCTATGCGGTCAATGACAAGTATTTCAATCCGCAGGCCGTCGGCCAGTTCCGCGAGGCCTTCGTGTCCGGCGGCGGCAAGGTCAGCTTCGTTCAGACCGCGGCCTACGGCCAAGACGGTCATGCCCTGTTCTCGGCCGGCGGCGCTTCGATCTGGACGCCCGTCGTCGACGAGTTTCTCAAAGCGCAGGGGCTGGCGCTGCGGGATGCGCCGGCTCCGTTGCCGCCGCTGCCCCATGTCGCGCCGCCCAAGGCGTTGTCCGACACCGGGCGAACCGCATTCGAAGCCTATCTGCGTGCTGCGCCGCATAAGGCTTTCGCCCATACGTCAAGCGGGAACTATGCCTGGCGCAGCGGGCAGCGCACAGCGGACAAGGCCAAGGAGGGGGCGCTGACTGCCTGCGAGCGCGCAGGCAAAGGCAGCTGCACCGTCAGCATCGACGATGGCGAGGCCAAATGAGCCAACGGCTCCCAGGGCGGCTCGCCAACAAGGTCGCACTCGTCACCGGCGCGGGCTCGATCGGGCCGGGATGGGGCAACGGCAAGGCGGCCGCCGTGCTCTTCGCGCGCGAGGGTGCCAAGGTGCTGGCGGCCGACATCAACCTGACGGCGGCCGAAGAGACGCGCGCCATCATCGCGGGCGAGGGCGGCGCGGCCGATGCGACCGCCGCCGACGTGTCGAAATCCGATCAGGTCGCCGCCATGGTCGGGCGTTGCCTCGATCGTTTCGGGCGCATCGACATCCTGCACAACAATGTGGGCATCGTGGCCACCGGCGGGCCGGTCGAACTCAGCGAGGAAGAGTGGGACCGCGTCAGCGCGGTCAACATCAAGAGCATGTTCCTGACCTGCAAGCACGTGCTGCCGGTCATGGAGCGCCAGGGCGGCGGCGCCATCGTCAACATCGCGTCGATCGCCGGCATCCGCTACATCGGCGTGCCCTACATCGCCTACAACACGACCAAGGGCGCGGTGATCCCGTTCACCAAGAGCGTGGCGCTGCAGTACGCGAAGAAGAACATCCGCTGCAACTGCATCCTGCCCGGGCTGATGGACACGCCCATGGTCGAGCACGGTCTCGCCGCCGCCTATGCCGGCGGCGACATCGCGCGCATGAAGGAGATCCGCAACGCACAGTGTCCGATGGGCCGCATGGGCGATGCCTGGGACGTCGCGCACGCCGCGCTGTTCCTCGCCTCCGACGAGGCGAAATACATCACCGGCGCCGAGCTGGTGGTCGACGGCGGGCTGACCTGCAAGGTCGCGTGAGCGAGACAGCTCAGTCAGAACAAGTGTGAGCCATCACCGCAGTCACAGTTCGAATCGGCAATCCTTCGGTTGCAGAAAAGGGGACATTCATGTTTTCCCACCCTGCGAAAAAAGACGAATGTCCCCTTTTTCGACGAGGCGAAATACATCACCGGCGCCGAGCTGGTGGTCGACGGCGGGCTCACCTGCAAGGTGGCCAGAACCGTCACTGACTGCCTGGCGGCAGCACGTGCCGCACATAGAGCCTGAGCAGCCACGGCATGAAGATCACCACGATGCAGATGCGCGCGGTGTGGTGCGTCGACACGAAAGCCGGGTCGATGCCCATGGCGAGCGCGATCAGGTTCATCTCGGCGAGGCCCCCCGGCGCAAAGGCGAGCACGAGGCCCTGCATGCCGAGGCCGGTCAGCCGATAGAGGCCGTAAGAAAAGACCGTCGTCATCGCCAACAGGATCGCCGATGAGACGATTCCGGTGCCGAGCGTCCGGACGATCGTCTGGGCCGACACGCCGGCGAACCGGCAGCCGACGGCGGTGCCGAGCACCACCTGGGCGACCGCGACCAGCTCCCACGGCGGCCGGTGGTCGCTCAATCCCGCGATGTGCGCGGCAGCGCTGACGAAGAGAGGGCCGATCATCGCGGGCACGGGGATGCCGAGCCAGTGGGCGCCGACCGCGCCGACCACGCCGCAGCCCGCGAGCAGCGCCATGTCGGCGATGCCGAGCGTGAAGATCTCGAAGTCCGCGGAGACCTGTGCGGGCGGGATATAGCCTTCGACGAAGCGGAACCAGAACGGGATGGCCAGCATCACGATCAGCACGCGCGAGGCCTGGCTCAGCGCGATGGCGCGCTCGTCGGCGCCCATCGTGATGCCGAGGATCACCATTTCGCTGGCGCCGCCGGGCGTGGCGCACAGGAAGGCCGTCAGCGGATCGTGTCCGAGCCATTTGCGGAACATGACCATGACCAGGCCCGTGCACAGCACGACATAGATCGCCACGCCGATCAGGCTCACGACCCAGGCCGCCATGTGCTGGACGATGTCGGGCGTGAACGAGCTGCCGAGCATGACGCCGAGCACGACCACCATGACGCTGCGCAGGTTGCCCGGCATCCGCTGGCGCACGCCCGCGATCGAGGCGATCGTGGTCGCGGTCATGGCGCCCAGCATCCAGGGCAGCGGCATGTTGAGCCAGATGAAGACGACGCCGCCGATCGTGCCGATGACGAGACCGAGCAGGATCGGCCGCAGGGCGGCGAGATGCGCCATCACGCTCTGCGCCACCGTGCTTGCCTCCTGTCTGCCGACTGTCCTGGACCTGGCCGGTCAAACGACCAGACGGCCGAGACGAACGGCGGTCTGCCCCTTGGTCAGCCGGCGGGAGGGCATGATCAGGACGCAGTTGTCGTAGGGCGTCAGCACGTCGCGCTCGCCGTCACGGCCGAGCACGGTGCCCTTGCGCTCGATCACCTCCATCCCCTTGTAGTCCTGGAAGAACTGGAAGTTCTCGGTCGTCACCGTGACGGCGTCGGTGATCTCGATCAGCTTCTGCGGCACGTCGGCCGACTTGAGATGCCGCTTGATGAAGCCGGGATCGACCACGTCGAACTGCTTGAGAAATCGCAGAGTCGTCTCGATCGCCACGTCGGCGCTCGCGCGTTCCCAGTGCTGTCCGCATTCGACCAGGATGGCGTTGCGCCGGTCGGCCGGGTCGCCGAAGA
Source organism: Alphaproteobacteria bacterium (assembly GCA_016869645.1). GTDB lineage: Bacteria > Pseudomonadota > Alphaproteobacteria > SHVW01 > SHVW01 > SHVW01. The sequence continues at coordinate 27,541 of VGDO01000028.1, read as the reverse complement.
AGCGGTAGTCGCGCAGCCGCTTGCCCGCCGCATGGCCGTGATCGCTGACGATATCGGCCGGGTAGCCCATGGCGCGGGCGAGCTTGCGGCCCTTGTCGAGCGGGCCGCTCAGCAGCAGCGGCACGGTCTTGTGCTGCATCGAGTGGATGTCGAACAGGTAGTCGACCGTGTCGATGATCGGCCGGATCTGCCGTGCGCGGCGCAGCTCCGCGGAATCGCGCGGCCCGTTGAGCACGTCCTCCGACCAGATCCGGTTGAAGTCCTCGTCGACGAAGCGCGAGGCGGTCGCGTTGCCGGGGTCGAACCGATTGAAGGCGGCGACGTTGTTGAAGCCGAGCGTCAGCTTGCCGCGCACCGGCCGGACGTTTTGACGGAACAGGAAGTCGAGCGTGATGGCGCCGCACAGCTCGTTGCCATGCGTGACGGCGCAGATCATGACGTGCGGCCCCGGCTGGCCGCTGTCGAAGGTGGTGACGAATTCGACGCCGGTGTTGCCTGCGCGGTAGGGCGATATGTCGGGTGCCTTGAGCTCGATCGGATAGCTGTCCGGCGGCAAAGGGTGCCTCCTCGTGCAGTGACGCTGTGGTTCCGTTCCCAACTCATCCTTCGTACCAGGGCGAACCGGGCTTCGCCCGATGGCTCAGGATGAGGCGTTCAATGCAAGAGCCTCATCCTGAGCCTGACGAGGGATGAGGCCGTTTCCGCCGCTCCGCCGCAAGGGCTGATGCAAGGACAAGTTCCCGTGTCAGGCCATCGGCCTGACGCGCGGGCGGCGGCCTCATCCGTCGTACCAGGGCGAACCGGGCTTCGCCCGAGCGCTCAGGATGAGACATCCTGGTTCTCCGACCCCGCGCAGACCCGGTCCATCAGCCGATGGAGGAAGGTTTCGCATTGCGCAAGGTGATCGAGGCTGACGAACTCGTTCGGCTTGTGCGCCTGCTCGATGTCGCCTGGGCCGCAGATGATGGTCGGGATGCCCGCTTCCTGGAAGCGGCCCGCCTCGGTGCCGAAGGCGACCTTGGCGACCGAGTTGGCGCCGGTCAGCGCCTTGCCGAGCTCGACGACGGCGTCATTCTCGTCCATGGCGAGGCCGGGAATCTCCGACAGGTCCTCCCAGGTGAACCCGCTGTCGGCATGCACCGCACGCATCTCCGGCAGCAGCTTGGTTTCGGCGAACTGCCGGACTTCGGCGAACAGCGCGTCGACATCGGTGCCCGGCAGGTAGCGGAACTCGAAGTCGAAGTGGCAGTCGAGCGGCACGATGTTGAGCGCGGTGCCGCCATGGATCACGCCGGTATGCACCGTCGTGTGGGGAATGTCGAAGTCGCGGTTGAACGGGCCCAGGTCGCGATGGCGGCGCGCCATGCCCTTGAGATAGGCCACCACCTCGCAGGCCGCCTCGACGGCATTGACGCCCTGCGGCGCCAGCGAGGAATGGCACTCCAGGCCGCGCACGCGGCAGCGCCACGACTTCTTGCCCTTGTGGGCGATCACCAGTTTCATGCAGGTCGGCTCGCCGACGATGCAGGCCGCCGGCCGGATGCCGGCCTGGCCGAGATCGGCAATCAGCCGTTGCACGCCGATGCAGCCGACCTCCTCGTCATAGGACAGCGCGACGTGGATCGGCTGGGTCGGCTTGCGCCGGATGAACTCCGGCACCAGCGCCAGCACGATGGCGACGAAGCTTTTCATGTCGCAGGTGCCGCGCCCGAACAGCTTGCCGTCCTTCTCGACGACCTTGAACGGGTCGGTCACCCAGGGCTGGCCGTCGACCGGCACGACATCGGTATGCCCCGACAGCACGATGCCGCCCTCGTTCCGGGCCGGACCCAGGGTGGCGAACAAGTTCGCCTTCTTGCGCTGGTCGTCATAGGTGATCCGGCTCTCGATGCCGTGGCCGGCGAGATAGGATTTGACCCAATCGATCAGCGCGAGATTGGAATCGCGGCTGGTCGTGTCGTAGCCGATCAGCCGGTGGATCATCTCCAGGCTCGCGGCAGACGGTCTCGGCACCCTCGGAACCTCGCTGTTTTCCTCGATTTCGAACGATCAGCCTATGCCGAAAGCTCGGCGGGAATAAATAGCTTATTCATGCGGCCGTTCACGCGGCAGGAGCTGGCGCGCTTTGCTCGACTTGGCGGCGCCAGCCGATAGAATGCGCAGCCCGCGACTGCCCGTCCTCACTGGAGATGAACCGTCATGGCCAAGGCCTACTGGATTTCCGCCTACCGCTCGATCTCCAACCCGGACGCGCTGGCCGCCTATGCCAAGCTGGCGGGCCCCGCACTGATCTCGGCGGGCGGGCGTTTCGTCGCGCGCGGCATGCCGGCCAAGACGATGGAAGCCGGCCTGATGCAGCGCACGGTGATCGTCGAGTTCGACAGCGTCGACAAGGCAGTCGCCGCCTACAACAGCCCGGGCTACAAGGCGGCGCTCGCCGCGCTCGGCACAGGTGCCGCCGAGCGCGACATTCGCATCATCGAGGGTGCGGAATAGCCCTACGTACGACAGGCGGACAGGGCGCCGAAGAAGGCCCGCCTGGTTGCAATGCCGGGCAAACTCCTGCATTGTCAGCCGCTGCCCAGTGCGCCCGCGAGTCCGGCAACGGACCGGTCCGAGCGGTAGGCCTCGAGAAGAGGGGGGCCTCGGCAGGGGATGGCGCGCCGCTGAGGGGAGACAACCCATGCTGAAAAAATTTGCCGCCACGGTGGTGGGGCTGGCCGCCGGATTGTCGCTGTCCGGAATCGTCGCGGCCGCCGAGATCAGCATTGCGCTCGGCGCCGAGGTCACGTCTCTCGACCCGCACTTTCACAACCTCAGCCCCAACAACAACGTGGCCGAGCACGTCTTCGACAAGCTCGTACTGCAGGACGAGATGCAGCGCCTCAAGCCGGGTCTCGCCGTGTCGTGGCGGGCGATCGACGAGCGCACCTGGGAGGTCAAACTGCGCCAGGGCGTCAAATTCCACGACGGCTCGGCATTCACCGCCGACGACGTGGCGGCGACCTTCGAGCGCGTGCCGTGGGTCCCGAACAGCCCGTCGGCCTTCACGACCTACACCAAGCCGATCGGCCATCCGATCGTGCTCGATCCCTACACGATTCAGTTCAAGACCGAGGCGCCCTACCCGATGCTGCCGGTCGACATCGCGAACGTCTACATCGTGTCGCGCAAGCAGGCGAAGGCACCGACCGAGGAGTTCAACTCGGGCAAGGCGATGAACGGCACCGGGCCATTCAAGTTCGCGAGCTGGACGCGCGGCGACCGCATCACTCTCGTGCGCAACGAGGCCTATTGGGGCGACAAGCCGACATGGGACAAGGTGACGTTCCGGCAGATCACCAACGATCCGACGCGCGTGGCGGCGCTCCTTGCCGGCGACGTCAACGCCATCGAGATCGTGCCGACCGCGGATATGGCCAGGCTCAAGGCGTCGAAGGACATCAGCATCTTCCGCGTCGTGTCCAACCGCATCATCTTCTTCCACATGGACACGGATCGCGACAAGACGCCGGCGATCTTCGACAAGCAGGGCAGGCCCCTGGAGAAAAATCCGCTGAAGGACCTGCGCGTCTGCAAGGCGATCTCCAAGGCGATGAACCGTTCGGCGATCGTCGACCGGGTCATGGAGGGGGAAGCGATCGCCGCTGGCCAGCTCCTGCCAGACGGTTTCTACGGCACCAGCCCGAACCTCAAGCCGGAAGGCTACGACGTCGAAGGCGCGCGCAAGCTGTTGTCCGAGGCCGGCTACGGCACGGGCTTCGCCATGATCATCCACTGCCCGAACAACCGCTACGTCAACGACGAGAAGATCTGCCAGGCGGCGGCGCAGATGCTCGGCCGCGTCGGCATCGACGCCAAGGTCGAGGCCATGCCGTCCAACGTCTTCTTCTCGCGCGCCAACAAGCTCGAGTTCAGCTTCATGCTGGTCGGCTGGGGCTCGGGCACGGGCGAGGTATCCTCGCCGTTGCGCGCGCTGCTCGCGACCTTCGACCGCGACCGCGGCATGGGCGCGTCCAACCGCGGGCGCTATTCGAACCGCAAAGTGGACGCATTGCTCGATCAGGCTCTCGCCATGGTCGACGACGGCAAGCGCGAGAAACTGCTGCAGCAGGCGAGCGAAGTGGCCATCAACGATCTCGGCATCATACCCTTGCACTACCAGGTCAACAGCTGGGCGACGCGCAAGGGCTACACGTACGTGCCGCGCACCGACGAGAGCACCTTCGCATTCGAGTTCAAGCCGGGGTCATGACAGGACGTGTTCTTTTCTCCCTTCCTCGCCGAAGGCGGGGGAGGGTCGGGGTGGGGGCCCACGTGGTTGGCTCAGCGACACCCTTCGGGCCCCCACCTCGGTCCTCCCCCGTGCAGGCGCGAGGGAGGAAGATCGGTAGTCCGATCGCTTCTCTTCTTCCTATCGTGGCCGCGATCTGACGGGGGACAGCGGGGCATGTTGGTCTATTTCATCCGCCGCATGATGCAGGCCGTGCTCGTCCTGTTCATCATGTCGATCCTCGTCTTCGTCGGCGTGTTTTCCATCGGCAATCCAGTCGACATCCTAATCAATCCGCAGGCCGATCAGGAGGAGATCGCGCGCGCCATCCGCGTGCTCGGCCTCGACAAGCCGCTGTGGGAGCAGTACTGGCTTTTCCTGGTCAACGCCGCGCGCGGCGATCTCGGGCGTTCCTTCGTCTTCAACATTCCCGCCATCGAGCTCATCCTGCAGCGCATGCCCGCGACCATGGAGCTGGCCATCTGCGCCACCTTCATGGGCGTGCTGATGGGCATTCCGCTCGGCATGTGGGCCGGCCTCAAGCCCGACAGCGTCAGCGGCAAGTCGATCATGGCCGGCTCGATCCTGGGCTTCAGCCTGCCGACCTTCTGGGTCGGCCTGATGCTGATCATGATCTTCGCGGTCTATCTCGGCTGGCTGCCGTCGACCGGGCGCGGGCAGACGCGCAATTTCCTCGGCATCGAGCTCAGCATCCTGACCTGGGACGGCATCAAGCACATGATGATGCCGGCCTTCAATCTGGCGCTCTTCAAGCTCTCCCTGGTCATCCGACTGGCGCGCGCCGGCACGCGCGAGGCGATCCTGCAGGACTACGTCAAGTTCGCGCGCGCCAAGGGGCTGAGGTCCGGCCGTATCATCGGCGTGCACGTCTTCAAGAACATCATGATCCCGATTGTCACCGTGCTCGGTCTCGAGCTCGGCTCGACGATTGCGTTCGCCGTGGTGACCGAGACCGTGTTCGCCTGGCCCGGCATGGGCAAGCTGATCATCGACTCGATCAACCTGCTCGATCGGCCGGTGATCGTCGCCTATCTGATGATCATCGTGTTCATGTTCATCGTGATCAACCTGGTGGTCGATCTGATGTACTCCGTGCTCGATCCGCGCGTGCGCATCGCGGAGGCCCGGGGATGACCGCGACCACGCCCGAAATCGTCGCCGAATCAGCCGTCGCGGCCAAGCCGCAGACGCCGTTCCGGCGCTTCGTCTCCGATTTCTTCGAGAGCCGGGTGGCGACCGCCGGCCTGGTCGTCTTCGCGCTCGTGCTGTTCGTCGCGCTGTTCGCGCCGCTGATTTCGCCGCAGAACCCATACGACCTGACCAAGCTGGATATCCTCGACGGAAGGCTGACGCCGGGCGCCAAGAGCATGGACGGCATGACCTTCCTGCTCGGCACCGATGACCAGGGCCGCGACATGCTGAGCGCGATCTTCTACGGGCTGCGGACCAGCCTCGGCGTCGGCGTCACGGCGTCCTTCTGCGCCATGATGATCGGCATGGCCATGGGACTGACCGCCGCCTATTTCGGCGGCATGGTCGACACCTTCATCATGCGCATCGTCGACATGCAGCTCAGCTTCCCGTCGATCCTGATTGCGCTCATCTTGCTGGCCGTGCTGGGGCAGGGCGTCGACAAGATCGTGATTGCTTTGATTGCCGTGCAGTGGGCCTACTACGCGCGCACCACGCGCGGGACCGCGCTGGTCGAGCGGCGCAAGGAGTATATCGAGGCCGCGCAATGCCTGGCGCTGAGCAACAAGCGCGTGGTGTTCCGCCACCTGCTGCCCAACTGCTTGCCGCCGATCATCGTGGTCAACACCGTGCTGATCGCCAATGCGATCGCGCTGGAGGCGACGCTGTCCTTCCTCGGTCTCGGACTGCCGATCACCGAGCCCTCGCTCGGCCTACTGATCGCCAACGGCTTCACCTATCTGCTGTCCGGGAAATACTGGATCAGCTTCTTTCCCGGCGTCGCGCTGCTGGTCACCATCGTCAGCATCAATTTGGTGGGTGACCAGTTGCGCGATGTGCTAAATCCGCGGCTGCAGAAATGACGTCGGCTCCGATCGTCAGGCAGGCGGCATGACCGACGCGGCGCCGACGCTCGTCGTCGAAAATCTTCGCACGCACTTCTTCACCAAGGCTGGCGTCGTCAAGGCCGTCGACGATGTCAGCTTCACGGTGGGCAAGGGCCGGATCCTCGGCCTTGTCGGCGAGTCCGGCTCCGGCAAGTCGGTCACGGGGTTCTCGATCATGGGCCTGGTCGACGCGCCCGGCCGGGTCGTGGGCGGCCGCATCCTGTTTCGCGGCGAGAACCTGGCAGAGGCGTCGGAGGAGCAGGTACGCCGGCTGCGCGGCAGCCGCATCGCCATGATCTTCCAGGATCCGATGATGACGCTGAACCCCGTCCTGCGCATCGACACGCAGATGATCGAGGCGGTCCAGGCCCACGATTCCGTCGACCGCGAGACGGCGCGCCGCCGCGCGCGCGATGCGCTGGGCAAGGTTGGCATTCCCTCGCCCGATGAGCGCCTCCAGGCCTATCCGCATCAATTCTCAGGCGGCATGCGCCAGCGCGTCGCGATCGCGACAGCGCTGCTGCACAAGCCCGATCTGATCATCTGCGACGAGCCGACCACGGCGCTCGACGTGACGATCCAGGGCCAGATCCTTTACGAGATGCAGAAGCTGTGCCGCGACAGCGGCACCTCACTGGTGTGGATCACGCACGACCTGTCGGTTATCGCCGGGCTCGCCGACGAGGTGTGCGTCATGTATGCCGGCCGTATCGTCGAGGCGGGCACCGTCGACGAGGTGCTCGACCGCCCGCTCCATCCCTATACGCTGGGCCTGATCGGCTCGGTGCCGAGCCGCAACGTGCGCGGCCGTCCGCTCGCGCAAATCCCGGGCATGACGCCCTCGCTGCTCGGCCTGCCGGCCGGCTGCGCGTTCCGCACCCGCTGCGGCCGGGCGGATGACGCGTGCCTGATCACGCCGGAGATCTCCGCGCCGCTGCCGGACCGGCCGATCCGCTGCTTCCATCCCGTGCTCGCGGGGCCGGCATGACGACCGCCACGCCGATGCTCGAGCTGCGCAACGTGTCGAAGCGCTTCGTCAAGAAGCTCGATGCGGCCGCGCGCGTCGCCAACATGTTCGGTTCGAACATGCGCGAGGAGATCGTTCACGCCGTCGACGGTGTCAGCCTTGCCGTCCAGGAAGGCGAGGTCGTCGGCCTGGTCGGGGAGTCCGGCTGTGGCAAGTCGACGCTCGGACGGATCGTCGCAGGCATCCACCATCCGAACGACGGGCAGCGCCTGTGGCACGGTCGCGAGATCGCCAGCCTGCCCTCCGCGGAGGCACGTTCGGTCGAGCTCAAGATACAGATGATCTTTCAGGACCCGTTCGCCTCGCTCAATCCGCGCATGCGCGTGCGCGACGCCATCGGCGAGGCGCCGGTCGTGCACGGCATGGTGGACTCGTCGGGACTCGACGACTATGTCGACCAGATGATGCGTCGCGTCGGGCTCGATCCGACGTTCAGGCGGCGCTACCCGCACCAGTTCTCGGGCGGCCAGCGCGCGCGCATCGGCATTGCCAGGGCGCTCGCCGTCAAGCCCGAGTTCCTGGTGTGCGACGAGGCGGTGGCGGCACTCGACGTCTCGATCCAGGCGCAGGTGCTCAACCTGTTCATGACGTTGCGCGCGGACTTGCGTCTGACCTATCTGTTCATCAGCCATGATCTCGGCGTGGTCGAGCACCTGTCCGACCGCGTCGTCATCATGTATCTCGGCCGGGTCGTCGAAATCGCCCGCACCGAGGATCTGTTCCGCGGGCCCAACCATCCCTATGCGCGCGCGCTCCTCGCCGAGGTGCCGCGGCTCGATGTCCGCCGACGCCGTTTCGAGCCGGTCAAGGGCGAGATTCCCTCGCCGATCGACCCGCCTCCGGGTTGCCATTTCCATCCGCGCTGTCCGCACGCCATGGAGCGCTGCAAGCGGGAGGCGCCGGCTCTGCGCGAGATTGCGCCGCAGCGCTGGTCGGCCTGCCACCTCAACGATCAGGCCTAGCGGACCGTTTCGATGCGCCAGGTGTTGCCAGGCGTCCTGTTTCGTCATGATCCGCTGGTCGAGCCCCTGCCGTTGGTCTTCGACTCGCCGCACAGCGGCACCGTCTATCCCGATGATTTTCGGTTCACCGCGCCCGACTACGTCGTGCGCACGGCCGAGGATACGCACGTCGATGAGCTCTACGGCACCGCGCCGCATCACGGCGCGACGCTGATCGGCGCCCTGTTCCCGCGCGCCTACATCGACGCCAACCGGGACCTGGCCGATCTTGATGCGACCTTGATCGACGGCGATTGGCCGGAGCCTTTGTCGCCCGGCGAGAAGACCAGGTTCGGCCTTGGGCTGATCTGGCGCCTGGCCAAGCCGGACACGCCGATGTACGACCGCAAGCTCTCGGTCGCCGAGGTGCAGCAGCGCATCGAGCGCTACTGGCGGCCCTATCACGCCACGCTCGACCAGGCGCTCGACCTCCTGCACGCGCGCTTCGGCCAAGTCTGGCACATCAACTGCCATTCCATGAAATCGATCGGCAACAAGATGGCGCCCGATGCCGGCAAGAAACGACCCGATTTCGTGCTGGGCGATCGCGACGGCACGAGCTGCGGCGGCGAATTCACGGCCGTCGTGGCCGAGGCGCTGAAGGCCATGGGATATTCGGTGGCGATCAACGATCCCTACAAGGGCGTCGAGCTCGTGCGCAAGCACGGCCGCCCCGGGGAACGCCGCCACAGCCTGCAGATCGAGCTCAACCGAGCGCGCTACATGAGCGAGCGCACCCAGGAGAAGAGCGAAGGATTCGACCGGATGGCAACCGATCTCGCGCGCTTGGTCGAGGTTGTGGCCGACTTTGTCCGTGGACGAATCGCGTAGCGATCGTCATCCCCGGCTGATCGGATTTGCGCGGCCGTCGAAAAGCGGTGGTCAATCCGTGCGCGCCTGCCTATCCTGAACACGCCCCCCACCCGCCAAGCAAGGCAACTCCATGGGCAGTTCGGCCGAAGCTGACGACGAGGGGAGGAAAGCGGCGTCCGTCCGCGGCAAGGTCAAGCCGGTGGACATGTCGTACCGCGACCTGACCGGGGCAAACTTCGAAGGCAAGTTCCTGCATGGATCCCGTCTGGTCGGGGCCAACCTCGTTAAGGCAAAGCTGGCGCGCGCCATTCTGGTGGAGGCCGACCTGTTCGGCGCCAACTTGAGTCATGCCGATCTGAGCGGCGCCGATCTGACGCGAGCGGTCATGCGCGGCGTTTGTCTCAGGGGCGCGAACCTCAACCACTGCCGCCTGATCGAAACCGATTTCCGCGGCGGTGTGATGCTCGATGTCGGTAGATCTTCTCCGGTCGGACTCGAGATCACCGATCTCAGCGAATGTCTGGTTGAGTACGCTTCCGCGACACGGGCGCAGCTTTCGGGAGTCGACCTCTCGGGTGCCAGTCTGGTCGGTGCCGATCTCAGCGGCGCCGTGCTGTTTGGCGCCAATCTCTCCGATGCCGACCTGTCCTACTGCAGCCTCGGCGGCGCCAATCTGTCTGACGCGCGCCTCGGCAAGACGAAATTCATCGGCGCCGCCTCTCTGGAGCGCGGCTGATGAACGCCCTGGGTGACGAAACGCAGTTCCAGGGAGCGCGGTTGGAGGGCGCGGTCCTCGACGGACTCGACACCGGCAAGTGCGACATGCGTGACGCGCCGCCGCTGGTCGCGCCCGCGAACTTTCCAAATCAGGCCGCAGCAGCATTGGACGGGCATGAATAGTGGCTGTGCACGGGCGGCCGGATGGGCACACGCGGCGTCCTGCGCGGCCAGGATCTGTCGTATTTTGATCTGTCAGGCCGCGACCTCAGCGGTATTGATCTGAGCGACACGCGGCTCATCGGCGCTCAACTCGCCCACGCCCAACTCGCGTTGGCCAACCTGAGCGGCAGCAATCTGACGGCCGCCGACCTTTCAGGTGCGAATCTGATAGGGACGCAATTGAACGGGGCCATACTCCGTCGCGCCGTCCTGACCGGCGCAGCGGTCGGCGAATTCCCGATTCGTGCACCGTCCGGCGAGCTCAGCGGACGGACGCAGCAGACCAGCCTGGTTGGCGCCGATCTGCTCGAGGCGCGCCTCGACGGACTCGATCTCAGGTCGTGCCTGACAGGCTGAGCCAAACTAGCCGCCCGGCGGCACCGGGTGCACGTCCGTGAGATCGGCCTGTCGGAGGCCGCAGAAGATCGGCTCGCCGCGATCGGTGAATATGTTCAACTTGAGATTATAGAATTTGTGCGCCAAGCCGTGCTTGTCGGTCACCATCATCTTGAGATCGCCGAATTGACTGCCGCCGCCGCGTTGCCCGGTCAGGTAGAGCGTGAAGCGCTCGATTCGTCCGCCCGGCAAGGTCAGTCCAACCATCCATTGGCTCGCTGCCGACACTCTATCGACAAAATCGTGCACGTCGATACGTCGGCCAGTCACGTCGTCCAGACGTTCAAACGCGTTGACGACGACCTGACCCGGTGCCGCCGCTCCGATCAGTCGGGCCAGATCGATGGTGACGTCGCCGACGATGAACTGGCCGGTGTCGCGGCCGTCACGCGTCGGTTGATGGTAGATGAAGTGGCTGCCGATGCCGATGCAAACGCGCAAGCTCGGAACGGCCAGCGGCACGGTCATGGTCTGCCGCAGCGTCGCATGGTAGGTCAGAAACGCGACCAGGATGACGAACAGATTGATGTCGGCGTCGAGCCCTTTCTCTGCGTTCCAGACGTAGAATCCATCGCCCGTGGTCGAGCGCAGGACGGTGAGCCCCGGCGCGTGCTTGGACACCAGTTCGGCGGCGAGGTTGAGCGAGAATTCCAGGGTCGCGAGCTGGCTTGCCTGCTGTTCGGATTTGAGCAGGGAGAATCCGACAATGTCGACAAGCAGGACCGCGTGCTGCTCGACTCTCGTCACCACGAAGGGCGCGACCGCGCCCTCGATCTCGGCGGGTGAAATGTCGTCGGGATCATCGCCGACCGGCACCGCCAGGCGCAGCTCGATCGGCTGTACATTGATCAATTCGGCCACTTCCTGAAAGGTCTGATGACCCATGTGCCGGTCGGCGGTGAACACACGACGATGGGGGGCCGCCAGGTTGAACAGGCGCACCTTGGGCAGGGTCAGAAGCTCGATGCCGTTCTTTGACTGCGTCCACCCGACGAGTGCGTTGCTGCCGAGCCTCCAGAGCCCGAACAGAGCGAGTCGCAGGGACTCGAGCGCTGCCACCCGCCCCGTCGGTGCAGTGTCGGGCATGGCCTGGACCTCCACCTTCGGATCAAGGAAGCGCACGGGGGAGATTGAAACTAGAACAATAACGGCCGGATGGAAACCGTATCCGCGCAAGCGTGTGGCGGGACAGCCAGATTCCAGCTACCAACGCATCTTATGGGGCGGCTTGCGGCCGTGAAGCGGGGGGCTGGGATGCGCGCTAAGATCCGCGACACCGAAATCTATTTCGACATCGACGGCGCGGGCCTCGTGCCGGACGGCCCGGTGATGCGCGAGCGGCCGGTCGCCTTCATCATCCATGGCGGACCCGGCGGCGATCACTCCGGCTTCAAGCCGTCGATGAGCCAGCTCGCCACGCGCATGCAGCTCGTCTATTTCGACCACCGCGGCCAGGGCCGCTCGGCGCGCGGCGATCCGGCGACATACACGCTCGACGAAAACGTCGAGGACATGGAGGCGCTGCGACGCCATCTCGGCCTGGGGCCGATCGTCAGCGTCGGCACCAGCTATGGCGGCATGGTCGCCATGGCGCATGCCGCGCGCTACCCGGACGCTGTCTCCCATCTGATCCTGATCGTGACCTGCGCGCATAGCGGCTTCGTCGCGCGCGCCCAGGCGATCGTCGCCGAGCGCGGCACGCAAGAGCAGAAGCGGGTGTGCGACACGCTGTGGGCCGGCGGCTTCAAGTCCGACGACGAGATGCGCCATTACTACGAGGTGATGGCGCCGCTCTATGGCCGGCGCAACGATCCAGTCGGCGGCGCGGCGACGCGCGCCCGCGCCATCTACAGTCCTGATGCCATCAACCGTGCCTTTGCGCCGGGCGGCTTCCTGCGCCAGTTCGACCTCAGGCCCGAGCTCGCGCGCATCACCGCGCCGACGCTGGTGCTCGGCGGCCGTCACGACTGGATCTGCCCACCGGAATTCCAGGAGGAGATCCATCGCCTGATCCCCGGCTCGGACCTGCGCATCTTCGAGGAGAGCAGCCACTCGATCCGCGGCGACGAGCCCCAGGCGCTGTTCGACGCGATCGCCGGCTTCGTCGTCTACAAGACGCGCTCTGGATCGTGATCGCTCACATTGAATCGCATGCGGCCCGATCGGGGCGTGAATCACGATCTTCCCGGTACAAGTCAGGGGGCGATTCGCTTGAAGCGCTGCTCCAACGAGAGACGATCGCACCCTAAGGCGTGAACTGTTCCTTGAGGATGCGTTCCTCGAGCTTCTGGTCCGGATCGAACAGAAGACGCAGCGTGATCGAACGGTCCTCGAAGACCTCGACCTGAGAGACGTCGCGCACTTCGGTGTAGTCGGCAACCGCACTGACCGGCCGCTTGTCGGCTTCGACGACCTCGAAGGTGATGCGCACGTCGTGCGGCAAGAGGGCGCCGCGCCAGCGGCGCGGCCGGAAGGCACTGATCGGCGTGAGCGCCAGCAGACCGGTGCCGAGCGGCACGATCGGCCCGTGGGCCGACAAGTTGTAGGCCGAGCTCCCGGCCGGCGTGGCCACCAGCACGCCGTCGCATACCAGCTCCTCCAGCCTGATCACGCCGTCGATCAGCACGCGGATCTTGGCGGCCTGGCGGGTCTCGCGCAGCAGCGACACTTCGTTGATGGCGAGACCCTCGCCCTCGCTGCCCGCGAGCGAGCGTGTGCGCATGCGCAGCGGATGAAGCCCGACCTGGGCCGCACGTCCGACCCGCTCGATCAGTCCCTCCTCGGAGAACGCATTCATCAGGAAGCCGACCGTGCCGCGGTTCATGCCGTAGATCGGCGCCTTGCGCGCGGTCGACAGATGCAGCGTCTCGAGCATGAAGCCGTCGCCGCCAAGCGCGACGATGACGTCGGCTTCGCTCGGATCGACCGACGGGTAGCGGCGCGTCAGCCGGTGCAGGGCCTCTTGGGCGGGCGCGGTGGCCGCTGCGACAAAAGCGAGTCGGGGATCGGTCATGGTTGGTCCGGAACGATGGAGCGTGAGTATATCCCGGCCTCAGGCGCGCCGGCTTGTCAAATCCCGCGGCAGGCCGCATCGTGTCGACGACCGTGGGCAGGCTGCCGGCAAGCCGGAGACATTGCGATGCGCGCCACCGTTCGAGCAATTCTGGTGACAGCCATCGGGGCGGCCGGCGCCGTGGCGTTGTCACCGGCCACGCGGTCAGACGAGGTGCCGACCAGCCGTCACGCCGGCTACTACTACCCATCGCCGTCCAGCACGGAAACCTACGTCGCGCGCACCCGCATCCTTGCCGACAGCGACCGTCAGCGCCGTATCGGGTTCGTCACCCTGCTGACCAACCAGATGCTGCAGAACCCTTATCCGCCGCAGTTCGCCATGTTCGCCAAGGGCGAGCACGCCGAGAAGCTGATCATTGTCGGCTTGCATGATCAGGGATTCAGCTCGATCTACCGGGCGCGGGCGCTGCTGGCGATGTTGACCGCCGCGGCGCGGGTGTCGCCGCTGTTCCGCGAGACTTCGCTGGCCGACGTCCTCACCTTTCTCGATCTCGTGAAACTGCTCGGCTTCGAGCTGGTCACGGTCAGCGACGGGCGCGAATTCGCGCATCAGATCGTCATCGAATGAGCGCGCCCGACCGGCCGGTCGAGGCGGGCGCGGAGAAGGGCTACGTCTCCGACATCGACTTCGTCGATGTCGTTCACCCCCGCATGGCACCGGTGTGGCTCGACTATGTCGCCGCTCTGCAGGGCGTGGCGCTGCCGGCAGCGCGCGCCGGCTTCGACTATTGCGATCTCGGGTGCGGTACCGGCCTGGCCGTCGCGCTACTGGCCGCGAGCGACCCGCGCGGTCGCTTCATCGGCGTCGACATCAGCCCCAGCCACATCGCGCGTGCGCGCCAGCTGGTTGACGCGGGACAGCTCGCCAATCTCGCGCTTCACGAGACCGGCTTCGCCAATGCCATCAACCTGCCATTGCCGGATTTCGACTACATCGCCCTCTATGGCATCCTGTCCTGGATCGGTCCGGCCGAGCGCCGGCAGGCACTCGAATTCGTCAGGGCGAAGCTCAAGCCCGGCGGGTTGGTCCTGGTCAGCTACAACGTCATGCCGGGGATGGCTGCACTCGAACCGCTGCGCCGGCTGATGACCGAGATGGCGGGCGGGCGAAGCGGCGATCATGCTGCGGGTACGCCGGAGCGGCTTGCCGCCGGCCTGGCGGCGCTGCGCAGCCTCAAGGAGGCCGGCCTCCGCTATTTCATGGATCACGCGCCCGCGGCGCGCGCCGTCGATGCGGCATTCATCGAGGACCGCCGCTACCTTGCCCATGAATACCTGAACCCGCATTGGCATCTGCCCTATTTCGCCGACATGCGGTCGACGCTCGCCGAGATCGGACTCGACTATGTCGGCAGCATGGTGACGGAGACCAACTCGGCACGGCTCAGCGTCCCCCGCGCGGCCCGCAAGGTCTACGATGGCGCGCCCGGCCTCGATGCGCGCGAGCTGATCAAGGACCTGGCGCTCGACCGGAGCTTCCGGGTCGATCTGTTCGGCCGCGCGCTGCGCCGCGTCGCGGGCGATGCGCAGGTCCGCTTGTTCGATACACTTTGTTTTTCGCTGGGCGATCGGGATTGGCGCAGCGTGCCGCGCCGGTTTCGCTTCCCGGCTGTCGCCGTGGACAGGCGCGAGGCAGTCGCAGCGCCGCTTCTGCAGGCGCTGGCCGAAGCGCCGGCATCGCTCGACGAGCTGGCGGTCCGACCTGGCCTTGACCACGTGCCGCGCGCCGAAATCGTGCGCGAGCTTTCGCTGCTGGTCGCGGGGCACGCCGTCCATCCCGCTCGCGCGCAAACGCACGGCGGCCCGGCTCGAATGCTGTACCGCGCGGCTGACCGGTTTCGCCTCAGCGCGCCGTTGAGCGCCAGCGTGCTCGATCGCCACCTTTCCGAAACGCGCGCCCGCTTCGTGGCCGCTCGTGCGCTCGGCGCGCCGCTCGAGATCGGACCGAGCGACGCCGTGCTGTTGCTCGGTGTGGTTGCGGCCGGGATCGGCGGCGCGGCCGCCTGGGCCGCGGCCGAGATCGAGCGCCGCCGCATGGTGCTTGCCGGCGAGCAAGGGCCGATCCGTGGAATGCCAGCGCTGACGCGCCATCTACAGGAGCGCATCGATCGGCGCTGGAAACCCCACTACCTGGAGCGTCTGGTCAAGCTGGGCGTGATCGTCCCTGCCGGAACCGGCTAGTCGCCGGAACCTACCCGCCCGTCACGCTCATATGGCGCGACACGGCCGGTCGGTTGTGCCGACGGTCGATGATGAAATCGTGGCCGCGCGGCTTGCGCTGGATCGCCTCGTGGATCGCCGCGACGAGCTTGTCGTCGCTCTCGCTGGCGCGCAGCGGCGCGCGAAGATCGGCGGCATCCTCCTGCCCGAGGCACATGTAGAGCGTGCCGGTGCAGGTCAGCCGCACGCGGTTGCAGGACTCGCAGAAGTTGTGGGTCAGCGGCGTGATGAAGCCCAGCCGGCCTCCGGTCTCGCGCACGCGCACATAGCGCGCAGGGCCGCCGGTGCGATAGTCGATGTCCTCCAGCGTCCAGCGGCGGGCGAGGCGCGCGCGCACCATCGAGAGCGGCAGGTATTGGTCGATGCGCTGTTCGCCAATCTCGCCCATCGGCATGACCTCGATGATGGTGAGATCATGCCCCTGCTCGCCGCTCCAGGCGATCATGCTGTCGAACTCGGCCTCGTTGACGTCCTTGAGGGCGACGGCGTTGATCTTGATCTTGATGCCTGCCGCCTTGGCGGCGTCGATGCCGGCCATCACTTGGTCGAGCTTGCCCCAGCGCGTGATCGCGGTGAACTTCGCCGCGTCGAGCGTGTCGAGGGAGACGTTGATGCGCCTGACGCCCGCGGCATGAAGCTCGCCCGCGTAGCGCGCGAGCTGGCTGCCATTGGTGGTGAGCGTCAGTTCGTCAAGCGCGCCGGACGTCAGGTGCCGACCAAGATTACGCACCAGGCTCATGATGTTGCGCCGGACCAGGGGCTCGCCGCCGGTGAGCCTCAGCTTGCGTACGCCGAGGCCGACGAAGGCGCTGCACACGCGATCGAGTTCCTCGAGGCTCAATACCTGCGCCTTGGGCAGGAAGGTCATGTCCTCGGCCATGCAATAGACGCAGCGGAAGTCGCAGCGGTCGGTGACCGAGACGCGGAGATAGCTGATGCTGCGGCCGAACGGATCGAGCATGTGCCTGTCAGGTCCTCGGTCGTGCGATCGGTTCAACCGCCGATGGACTAGGTCTCGGCGGCCATCCTAGCCGGCGCCGCAGCAGTGCCGCAATGCATTGCGACAAGTCCCTCAAAGGGCGTGGCGACGGCGCGATTGATCGAGCGCGGGGTGCAAGGTTCCGGGAGCGCGCATCACTCCTCCGCCGCGCCCCGTCTCGGGGCCGAGGCAGCTCAGACGATCGGCGACCGCGCTCAGGCGCTGACGTCGACGCTCTGACCGCGACCGGACTCGCGTGGCGGCGGCGGCGCCGGCTCGCGCTCGGGTGGCGCGGCTTCTTGCGCCTCCTGGCGCTGGCGCGGCGGCGCTTCTTCCGCCTGTCGTGGCGGTGGCGAGGTCGCGGGAGCCCTGCTGAATTCAATAGCCATGCAATGCCTCTGGGCCGGCAATTGTGCCAGCCATGGACAACTATAGACCCGTTCCGAAGGCGCGGCGAGTCATAAAATTGCCGGCCCGAACAGGGCTAGGCGGGTCTCCTAGCGCTTGCGAGCCTGGTCGTGCACCTGGGCAAGGCACTGGTCGGCTGCGCTGAACGAGGCCGGATTGGCCGCCGCCTCATAGTGCAGCGCCTGGAACTCCCGGGCCCCCATATTGAAAAAGAAGTGAACTTGCAGGGTGCAGGCCTGGGTGCGGTACTCCCAGATCTGGCCCGGGTTGGCGTCCCTTTCGCGCATCGGCGGACCGAGCAGGTTGGTCGTTTGGCTTTGGTTGAGGCCGACCAGCTTGATCGGCTGGATCGGCGGCTGGGTCGTGGGCCGCGGCGACGGCGGGACCGGGACGGCCGCCTTGTGCGTTTCGGCCAGCTGCGCGAGCTTGCCGGCACCCGAACCAACGGCCTCGCGCATCAGGTCGCGAACACCGTCTGACAGTTGGGTATGCCGCGAGTGCAGTCGCAGCTATTGCGGCCAGGCCCACCCTGTGGAGCCATGCCCGCCGCGTCGCGGCGCTTATCAGGCCGAGTATCGCGTCCGCGCGCATGGCATGAGCCTCGGCGAGGTGCGCGCCGGTCCGTTCGGTTATCGCGCCTACGACGAGGGGGCCGGCCGATGGATCGGCCCGTTCAAGCGCTTGCGCGACGTCGCGCGCTTCTTCCTGCGGCCGAGCAGCCATCCGCTGCCGCCGGCTCGTGTGCCCTATTTCGCCGGCACGCTCACGACGAAGGGGCCGCGGGCGTTCCTGTCGGCTCACGTTCCTCTCGTCGACGACGAGATCCGCGCCGAGACGGTCAAGGTCAGGTTGCTGCCGTACCACGATCCCGCGCCGGAATGACGCGGGCGCCGCCGCAGATCGTCGGACCCATTCCCTCAGCGTGGGACCGGCCCGGGCAAGGGGTTGGGCTCGGCTGCCACCCCGGCCCGGCTGCGGCGGCGAGGGTGGTCCGCGCGACTGACAGCTCTTGAAGGCTCTCCCCACCGATCCAGACATGGCCTAGCATGTCGCCATGCCGAGAGTGGGCGCGGTGGCGCCTGCGCCGGCCTGTGATCAGGGAGGTCGACATGATGGGTTCGTACACGATCGTTGCGGCCGGGCTCGCCATTGTTCTCGGCTTGACGGCACCGGTGGGCGCCGCCGAGGTATGGCGCATGTCGACCAAGCAGCCCGCCGACGGGCCGGAGGGCAAGGTCTTCCAGCGTTTCGCCGACTTGGCGGGCCAGCACTCCAAGGGCAAATTGACCGTACAGGTCTACCCCAACGAGCAGCTCGGCAAGGAGGCGGCCGTGCTCGAGCAGCTCAAGATCGGCACCATCCATCTCTACGCCGAAGGCTCGGTGTTCCTGCAGAAATACGTGCCGGACATCCGCTGGTCGAACGCGCCGTTTCTGTTCGACGACCGCCAGCACTGGGTGCGGTTCATCAATCATCCGATGGTGCAGGGCTGGTTCGACAAGGCGCGCAAGGAGGCCGGCATCGGCTTTCTCGGCGACATGACGGCCGTGCTGCGCGGTCCCTACCGCGTCACCGTCACTCAGAAGCCGCTCAAGAGCATCGAGGACCTCAAGGGCATCAAGATGCGCATGGCCAACGACAAGACCGGCGTCGAGGTGTGGACCCATCTCGGCACCGAGGTGCGCGTGCTCGGCTGGGCCGAGACCTATGAGGGCATCAGCCGCGGCATCGTCAATGCCGCGACCAGCCCGGTGGCGCTCGTCGAGAGCATGAAGTTCTACGAGGTGGCGCCGCACATCACGCGGACCAACGAGTACTACCAGTCCGTCGCCTTCATGATGAACCAGCGCGCCTTTGACCGCCTGTCCAAGGATGTCCAGGAGGTGTTGCTTCGCGCGCACAAGGAGGCGGCCGCCTATAGCGACGAGCTGATGAGCAAGGAGACCGACGAATCGCTGGTGCGCCTCAAGGCGCGCGGCGTCACCTACAGCGAGCCTGATCTCAACCCCTGGATCCAGCGCATGCTCGACTTCTATAAGGCAAAGGAAGCATCGGGCGAGCTGCCCAAGGGCTTCATGGCGGCGGTCGAGGAGAGCCGGCGGAAGTCCGGCTCGTGAAGGGGGCGCTCGACGCCGTCGAGCAGGCGCTGGGGGCGATCGAGCGGGCCTTCCTGTTCCTCGCCAATGTCTGTCTGGGGCTGATGCTACTGTTCAATGCCGTCAACATCTTCTGGCGCGGTATCTTCGACATCAGCATCACTTTCGTCTGGCCCTGGACCTTGCTGCTCTTCGTGTGGATGACGTTCTTTGCCTTCTTCGTCATCTACCGGCGCGCCAAGGACATCACGGTCGAGTACTTCGTCGAGCTGCTCGGCCCCAAGGCCCTGCATGCGACGCGGTTGTTCTCGGACGCGCTCATCATCGCGCTCATGACCCTGATGGTCGTGGAGGCGCCGCGCACGCTGTCGTCCCAGGTCGGCGACATGGAGCTCATTCCGCTCCAGCGCTACTGGATGTCGGTGCCGCTGTTCCTGTCGGTGCTGCTGATCCTGGTTCACTTCGTGGTCGACCTTTTCCGGGCGCTCGCCGGCGCGCCCGAGCGTCGCCACGTGGCGAGCGTGCCGGAATGACGCTCAGGCGCGGTCGGCAATGACGACGGTTCTGTTCTTCGCCTTCGTCACCCTCATGCTCGTGCGCGTGCCGGTCGCCATGGCGGTCGGCGGCTCGGTCGTCGTGGCGCTGATCTACGCCGGCTATGCCGACGGCCTCTACATCGTGCCGCAGCAGGTGCTCGAGGGTGTCGACAACGCCTCGCTGCTCGCCGTGCCGTTCTTCATCCTCGCCGGCAACCTGATGAATGTGCTGGGGATGACCGATAGGATCTTCAACTTCGCCAATGCTCTGGTCGGCCACTTTCGCGCCGGTCTTGCCCAGGTCAACGTGCTGGGCTCGATGATCTTTGCCGGCGTCAACGGCACGGCGGTCGCCGACATCGCAGGCCTGGGACAGATCGAGGTCAAGGCGATGCGCGACCGCGGGTACCCCGCGGACTTCGCCGCGGCAATGACGGTCGCCTCTTCGATGGTCGGGCCGCTCATCCCGCCCTCGGTCGGCCTCGTGGTCTATGCCTACCTGTCGAACACCTCGGTCGCGCGCCTGTTCATGGCCGGCTTCCTGCCCGGCGTGCTGGTCGGCCTGTCGCTGATGATCTACAACCGCATCGTCGCGACGCGGCGCGACTTTCCGCACCAGCCGCGCGCGACGCTTGCCGAGGTGATCGCCAGCGCGCGGCACGGCATCACCGCGCTGGTGGCGCCGGCGATCATCCTGGGCGCCATCCTCACCGGCTTCACCACCGCGACCGAGGCCGGCGTGCTCGCCTGCGTCTACGTCGCCGCGGTCGGCGCCTGGTACCGGCAGCTCTCCTGGGACCACATCTGGCAGGCGCTCACCAACACGGTGCTGACCACGACCGTCGTCATGGTCATTATCGGCTTCTCGACGGTCATGGGCTGGCTGCTCGCCATCGAGCAGGCGCCGCAGAAGCTCGCCGATGTCATGCTCTTCGTGACCGACGACAAGCCGGTCTTCCTGGCGTTGCTGCTCGTCTTCCTCCTGATCATCGGCTGCTTCGTCGAGGGCGTGCCGGCCAAGCTCATTCTCGTGCCGATCCTGCTGCCGGTGATCGACGCCTACGGTATCGACCGGGTGCATTTCGGCATCATCATCCAGATGGCGCTGCTGATCGGCATCGCCACGCCGCCCATGGGCATCGGGCTTTACGTCGTCTCGGAGGTGACGCGCGTTCCGTTCGAGAAGGTGACGATCGCGATCCTGCCCATGCTGATCCCGCTCATCATCGTCTTGCTCATCGTCACCTACGTGCCCGGCTTCTCGCTCTGGCTGCCCGAGCTGGTCCTGGGACCGGCCTAGGCGCCAGTTCCCACGATGAGCGGCGACACCACGGACGTCGGCTGGCTGGCGCTTTTCAAGCTTGAATGGTTGCCGGCCCTCGCCATGATCCTGGGCGGGGTGCTCCTGCACTCGATGAACGTTCTTCTCGTGGCGACAGTTCTGCCGAGCATCGTCGGTGAAGTCGGCGGGGCGCCGCTGATGAGCTGGCCCAGCACGGCGTTCCTGGCGTCCTCCATCATCGCTGCCACTTGCAGCAGTCTGCTCTCGGCGGTGACCGGCCCCTCGCGCGCCTTCTGCGTGGGCGCGGTCATCTTCTGCGCAGGCACCTTGCTATGCGCCGTCGCGCCGTCGATGGGCGTGGTGATTGCGGGCCGATTCGTCCAGGGCTTCGGCGGCGGCGTGCTGGCGGCGGTCGCCTACGTGCTCGTGCGCGGCACGTTTCCCGCGGTGCTGTGGCCGCGCGTCTTCGGCATGATTTCCGTGGTGTGGACCGTTTCGATCGTGGTTGGCCCGTTGGTAGGCGGCATCTTCGCCGCGTTGGGGATCTGGCGCGGCGCCTTCTATGTCGTGACGGTCCTGGCAGGCATGCTGGCGATCGGTGCCTGGGCCGGACTGCCGGTCACGCAGTCCGGCGTCGCCGCGCTCCCGCGCGTGCCTGCAGGCCGCGTCGCTCTTGTCTGCCTGGCGATCGCCGCCATGTCGTTCGCTGCGGTGGTCGAGACGCCAGTGGCGAAAGCATCGCAGATCATGGTCGCGCTCGCTGCGCTCGCCGTCATGCTCCGGCTCGATCGCCGCGCGACGGTGCCGTTGCTGCCGAGCGATGCGTTCGCGCTCAATACGGCAACTGGCGCAGGCCTCTGGATCGTTCTGCTGGTATGCCTCGCCTTCAATCCGCTGCAGATCTACGTCCCGATCTTTCTGCAGCGGCTGCACGGGCTCGATTCCTTGACTGCGGGCTACGCCGTCGCGGGCGCCTCGATGGCATGGTCCATTGCGGCCCTTGCGGTTGCCGGCCTATCCGGCGCGTGGTCCGCGCGCTTGATCATTGCGGGCCCGGTGGCCATGGCCGCTGGATTGGCCGGCATCGCCGCCCTGATTTCGTCCGGGCCCTTACTGGCCATCGTCCATGCCATCGCGCTGATCGGCATCGGCATCGGCGTGACCTGGGCATTCACCATGCAGCGCATCATGGGTGAGGCGAGGCCGGGCGAAGAGGACGTTGCCGCGTCCTCGATCGCCATCGTGCAGCAGACCGGCATGGCGCTGGGCGCAGCGCTTGCGGGGCTTGCAGCGAATACTGCGGGATTTTCCATTGACGCGGACTTCAACGGGATCGCGCGTGCGGCGATCTGGGTGCCGGCAAGCCTCGTGCCGGGCGCGCTTGCCGCCGCGCTGATGGGCGTGCTGCTGCGCCGCACTGGTCGACAGGGAAGGTAGTTGGCTGGGCGGCTTACGCGCCCTTCATCGCCGCGGCGATCTTGGCGCTGGCGCCGGAGATATCGCCGAGCTTCTCGCCGCGCTTGACGCGCTCGACCCGCTCGGCGGTCAGCGCCTGGCGCGCAATCGCGGCGTCGGCGACGGCCTCGGCTTCGCCGGGCGGCAGGACAAGCACACCATTCTCGTCGAGCAGCACCGCGTCGCCAGGGCTGACCGTGACGCCACCGCACGACGCGGGCTTATTGAGGGCGCCGCCCAGCGCATAGGCGCGCGTCGTGATCGGCGAGGGTCCACGGCACCAGACTGGGAAGCCGCAGTCGCGGATCTCGCTGAAATCGGTCGCCGGCCCGTCGATGACGGCGGCGGCGACACCGGCCAGCTTGGCGGCGAGCGCCACCACCCCGCCGACGCAGGCATGCTTGTCGTCGCCGAGCCGGTCGATCACCAGCACGTCGCCCGGCCGGACCAGGCCGAGTGCGTGGTGAAGCAGAGCCGAATCCTGTGCCGGCAATTGCAGCGTGATCGCCGTGCCGGCGATCCGCACGGTCGGAATGACCGCTTGGATGCGCCGGTCCATGAAGCCCCAATGGCGGGTATGGCCGATCGTGGCCGTCTCGGCCTGGTTCAGCTTGGCGATGACCGCAGCGGAGAGCTGAGGCGGCATCGGATTGATGACGAAGCTCATGCCGGCTGGCTCTTGGGTGTGCCGCCGGCGAATGGCTTGAGCGCCGCATAGGCCGCGCGATGGACCGGCGTCGGCACGCCGAGGCTGCGTCCCGTTCTGACCACCACGCCCGACAGCCCCTCGATCTCGATCCGGTTCCCCTTGTCGAGATCGAAGGCGAGCGATGCCTTGGAGGCCGGCGGCAGGGTCGCAGCGAACGCCATGCCCTTCTCGACCGCGTCCGGTGCCAGCTTAAGGCCCTTGGCCTTGGCGACGGCGGCCACCTCGGCGATCGCATCGCGCATCATCTCGCGCAGATCGGCATCGGCGAGGATGGCCCCGATCGGCTGGCGGGTGAGGCCGGTCATGGCGGCGAGCGACGCGAGGAACACGAATTTGGACCAGATCGCCGTGTCGATGTCCTGGCTCAGCTCGGCGTCGAAGCCGGATTTCTTGCACGCCTCGACGAAGGCGGTGAGGCGCGCCGAGCGGGAGCCGTCGAGCTCGCCGATGATGATCTTGTGGATCTGGTTGTTGTGACGGATCACGCCCGGCCCGTCGATCTGGGCGAAGATGTAGGCGAGCCCGCCCGCGACATGCTTCTTGCCGATGATGGCGGCGACGCGCTCCTCGCTGTCGACGCCGTTCTGCAGCGACACGACCGCCGTGTCGGCGTGGAGCAGCGGCGCCAGCTTCCGCGCCACCTCCTCGGTGTCGTAGAGCTTGACACAGAACAGCACGATGTCGGCCTTGCCGAACGCGGCGGGATCGTCCGAGGCCTCGACCTTGGGGAGATGCAGATCGCCCTTGGGGCTGACGATGCGCAACCCGTTCCGGCGCAGTCCCTCGAGCTGCGCGCCACGCGCCACGAAGCTGACGCGATTTCCGGCGGCGGCCAGCCGCGCGCCGAAATAGCCGCCGACAGCCCCGGTGCCGAAGATGACGATGTTCATTGGTCAATGACTCCTAGGCTCGCGATTCACGCTGATTGCAGAGAGCTTCGGCGCTCAAGTCGAGCGCTGGTTGTCTGATAATTGCGCGCGCCATGCCGCACCACGTGAATGACGATGTCATTGCCCGCCACCTTGTAGCAGATGAGGTTGGGATAGGGGTTGTCGTAACGCGCCGAATGCTGGGCTCGTCGGTTTGTGCGACGATGAGGGGGAATTGAAGCAAGAGATCGGCGACCAATCGAACTCGAGCCTGCATGCGCTGGGCGGCGTGTGATGAACGCTCTGCCATCTAGTCCGGGACTGCTGCGAGGTCGGCAAGTGCAGGAGCCGTATGGCGCAGCCTCATAGGCCGCGCATTGCCCATTCTGCGCGAACCACCTC
Organism: Alphaproteobacteria bacterium; assembly: GCA_016869645.1. Taxonomy (GTDB): domain Bacteria; phylum Pseudomonadota; class Alphaproteobacteria; order SHVW01; family SHVW01; genus SHVW01. The sequence goes on along the minus strand of VGDO01000028.1, from coordinate 2,962 downwards.
GTCCGAAGCGAATTCGCCGTGCGCTGCTGCCGCCTTGGAGCTGCAAATCGCCTCGCGCTTGTCGGGCGACAATGCAGCAGAATCGGAATCATCCGACCCTGCGAGCTGCAGGATTGTCCGCGCGATGTCATTCTGATCTTCCGGCGGCAATTTGCGAGCAAGGTCCAAGACTCTACCGAGCAGTTTCGTCATGGGCGCGATCATACACTCCTGCACTCCGGATCAATAGCGGTCGACGTCTCGGCGGCATGCCTCGTGTGGGCCATCGCGGTTTCTGCTTGTTCACGCGGACGCATGCTTGGAGTGAAAGCACGTCAACGATCCTCGAAGTTTGGGAGTTCGTAGCTGCGCATGATTCTTGAGCGCAGAAACTCGCGCGTTTCGGCGTCGGTGCTATAGGCGCGAGCGCTGCGAAGAGGTCTGGTGAAGAGGGCCCGATAGATTCGACGTATGAATACCGAGGCTACGTCCGGAGGTTTCGCGCGGATGCTGTTTCGGAAGTTGGCGCGCGGTTTCGCTACCCACCTGCCGTCGCGAATCACCAGGTCGGGCCCCATAATCACGCCGACGTGGCGGAATTCGAAGCCCTGGACGCTGTAGACGGTGCCTGCTTGCTCCGCTCCGCCAGCAACGACCGCCCAGTGCTTGGCCTCGGGAATGTCGCGCTTTCCTCGCTTGCCGGTCTTGAGCTCCCATGGAAATCGAAAGTCGCCAATGACAATGTCGTTCACAAGTTCGCCATCAGGCTGCGGGTCGGACCACGGCCAGCACCAGCCAGCCGTTAGTCTGGCGGAATTTGGCTCGACGCGGTTCATATGCCTCACCCACGCAAGAATGTCGTGCGGTGAGTCAAACACGTCGAAATCGAAAGCATTGGGGCATTGCAGGACGGCTTGCCCGTCGCCTGAGCCAAGGCAAAAGAGGTCGTCCGCCCACTTCAGATACTCGTCCGATCCATCACATCGAAACTGAGTGCGAAGTTCATGGCGCGAAAATCGGACTCCGAGCAGCTTGACAAGCGACGCGACTTGCTCAGGATCGCCGCATTCGTCGGGTTCGATGATCTGGTTTGTATCCATGAAAAGGATAGTCACCTTGGCGGCGCGGACCAACTCTTCGAGCTGGGAGATAGTCGGCCTTTGGGCCGCCGGGACCTTTGGCTGCGACTTGGCCCTGAGCCGGTGCGCTTCGTCGACGATCAATACATCGATCGAGTCTTCGGCATGGTTCCAGAAGTAGTCCGTGAACCGAATGAACGGCGCAAGGTCCGGGCCAAGAATTTTTCGGATTCCATTCGTGAAGGCCGAGGAGCCGGTAGCGAAGAAAGTGCTCTGCTTGTTTCTGAGTGCGTGGCCGAAAGCCTCCAGGGCGATTACGGACTTTCCAGTCCCGGGACCTCCGTTGATGAGGATGACGCTCTTGCGTTCCCGCCGAGCGGCTTGGCTCATCGCGCGGACAATTGATCGCATAGCTGGAATCTGCTCATCGAGCATCGTGAACACGTCTTGCCTGCGAATGAGGTCCGATGCGCGTTCGATGAGGCTCAGAGACGGCCCCAGGCCCTCGCGATCCATTCTGTCAAATAGTTCGGCTCCATGGTCGTTCCCGACCAGGGTCCTCATGAAATCTGCCAGCTGCTCGGCATCGGCCATGCAGAAGATGGGCGCACGCGCAATGTCATTGGAATATTGAGTCTCATATAGAGACCCGTCGCGGCGCGGGTAGTTGTGCGCGTAGACGCAGCAAGAAACCTGTACTGGCGGCTCGTTCTGGCACGCTCTTACAAAGTTCTTCAGGTACTGCCGATAGTGGTCGACCTGAGCACTGGGGTGCGCCGTCGTCACCATTCCGCCTCTCATCGCGACGTTGATCTTGCCGTCTTCGTCTGATTTCGCTTCGGACCACTGCTTCAGTTCGACGAGCAGGATCGAAGGACGGCCTTTCTCATCGTGACCATAGAGCACAGCATCAATCCGCTGGCTACAATACGGGACCGGCACCTCAAGCCCGATGTGGACACTGTCTGGAAGCTCTGCGAGCTGCACAACTCCCATGAGCCGAGGCAAGCTGTTGGCCCACGATGCCTGCTCAGCTGATCCCGCGCCTATGCCCGCGTCGTAACAAGCCTGCTTCAGGTCCGAAAGGACGCGATTGTTCTGTACTCCCGTACAGAATTCGCGGACCGACATGCTCAGTGCCTTTTTCAATAGCCCTCCGCAGCAGCTGCGCCCATCGGGGCGAGTCTCAATGTTGAGTCTTATAATCGACACTCCACTTGCTGAATTGCAGGTCGACTGGGGCCAGAGCTACCCGACCTCGGTCGCCGCTACCGGGCAATCGACCACCCGCACGATCCCCGGCTTGAAATCGCCGGGGATCTCCTCGTCGTCGGCAATGCTGAGCCCGAGCGGATTGTAGATCTGTGCCGTGATGAACGTGTCGACCGTCCTGCCGTCGGTCGAAAGCGGGCACACCAGCCGCTTGGTCTCCCGTCGAACCTGGCCGCGCCCGGCGGGGAAGATGCCGTCGGAATATACCGGCCGGCGCGCCCGCCGCGCCGTGTCATAAAGGCCGTGCACATGGTCCCGGTGGCTCGGCGCGTGAGCGATCTCGTCGACGTAGCGGCCGGTCAGTTCGAGCCCGGCCGACACGTTGATCGCGTTGCCCGACAGCCGGAAACGCCGCCTCTCGCGTCCGTCTGTCGGCACGATCTCGGTCAGGGCGAGATTGGCCCACAGCTCGCCGTCGAGATCGATCGGATCGAGATCGGCGCGGGCCGGCATCTCGCGTGTTCGCCGCTTGGCGCACCAATAGTGCAGGAGGCTCGCCAGCCGCGCGTCGCTCAGCCAAGGGTCGCACATGGGTGATGGGTTCGGGGCAGGATGACCGGTCTTCGTGCAGCGCGATCATCCCCCTTCGATCCGGTAGCGGCAAGACGGCCGTTGCGGCCGGTCGGCACCTC
>VGDO01000027.1 GCA_016869645.1 Alphaproteobacteria bacterium | reverse complement strand
AAGCGGGCCACGACAGGAGAGATGAATGCCCTCTTTTCGGAAAAGAATGTCCCCTTGTCCCCCTGTGGTTTGACAGCCGCTCTGCCCTGACGTATCTTCATTGTATATACGGAATGGCCCCGACAGAGATGATGCGATGAAGACCCAGTTGGCCAAGTGGGGCAACAGCCTAGCCGTTCGAATCCCATCGGCATTCGCCGAGGAGATCAACGCGCGCGAGGGGTCCGAAGTCGAAGTTTCGGTGTCGCGCGGCCGCTTGGTCATTGCGCCCGTGCACCGGCGCTATGTTTTGAAAGACCTCGTCAGAGGCATCACCCAGGACAACGTCCATGGCGAGACCGGTTGGGGCAAGAGGCGCGGGCGCGAGGTCTGGTAGCAAGGGCTACCTGCCCGATGGCGGCGACCTGATCTGGCTCAGCTTCGATCCTCAGGCGGGCCACGAGCAGGCTGGACGGCGTCCGGCGCTCGTCGTTTCACCAGCGGCATACAACGGTCCGAGCGGGCTGGCGTTCGTATGTCCGATCACCAGCCAGAAAAAGGGTTATCCATTTGAGGTTGACTTGCCGCCCGGCCTGCCGATCAGCGGCGTGGTCCTAGCCGATCACATGCGCAGCGCCGACTGGCGCGCCCGTCGAGCGGAGCGCATCGCGCGCGTGGGCGCGACCGTGCTCGACGAAGTCCGTGCACGACTTGCTCCGGTGCTCGGCTACTGAACTGGGTTGGCAGGGTTCGGGACTGACGCGCCAGGCTCGTTGCCTCGCCAGCTTGGACCTACGGCCCCCACCCGCCATATTTCACGTGATCCGGCTTGAGCGGCAGCTCGACGATCTGCTTCGCCATCGCCGCATGATAGAGCGCGGTCAGCAGTTCGACCGAGCGGCGTGAATCCGCGACCGTGATCGGCAGCGGTCCGCCCGTTTCGAGCGCTGTGTGGAAATCGTCGAACTGGCCGATGAAGCGCTCCTCCTTAGGCTGGAAATCGGCGAAGGCGGCGTCGATCTCGCCGACCCGCTCGGGCACCGCGGGGGTGAAGCTCCACGGTTCGGCGCCGGGCGTGTAAGGCGCGGTGCTGCTCTCGGCCGTCAGGTGCTCGAAGCAGAAGCGCAGGCGCGAGAACTCGGCGGCCGCACCCAAAGTCACCGACAGCGTGGCGAGCGATCCGTCCGCCATGATCAGCGCCGCGGCCGCACAGTCCTCGACCTCGATCGGGTTGACGCGCGTCGCCATGTGCGCGGTCACGGTACGGATCGGGCCCGCGACCCAGCACAGCATGTCATGTGCGTGGATTGCGTGGGTGGTCAGGCAGCCGCCGAGCTCCGTCTTCCAGCGGCCGCGCCACGGATTGTCGTAGTAGGCGGGCGTGCGCCGCCAGATCGTCTCGATCGTCGACAGGTAGAGCTTGCCGGTCAGCCCCTTTTCCTGGAGGTGGCGCAGCTTTCGCACGCCGTTGCCGTAGCGGTACTGGTAGATCGGCATGAGCCGGCCTTTTGCCTTGGCGGCGGCGCGCTCGAGCCGATCGATCTCGGCGAGCGAGCCGGCGAGCGGCTTCTCGCACACGACATGCTTGCCGGCGGCCAGCGCGGCCTCGACCAGCTCGACATGGGTGGCGGACGGCGTACACAGATCGACGATGTCGACGTCGCGGCGTCGGAGCACGCTGGCGTAGTCGGTTTCTGCATCGGCGATGCCGAATTTGTCAGCGGTCGCGCGCGCGACGTCGGACTTGATGTCGCACACGACGCGCACCGCGAACTTGCCGGGCAGTTTCTGCCAAGCCTCGATGTGCTGGCGGCCGATGCCGCAGCCGATCACGGCGACGCCGTAGCAGCGCATGCACTCACTCCTGCCGTTCTTCTCCCTCCCTCGGACGCGGTACGGGGGAGGGTCGGGGTGGGGGCCCTTGCGGTCGGCGCTTGCCGCTGCGGGCCCCCACCTCGATCCTCCCCCACCTGCGGCGGGGGAGGAGGTTGTCTACGTCTTTCCCAATCGCACCGCGCGCGCCTGGGCGGTCAGCGCCAGCTCGCACACGGCGAAGCAATGTTCCTGGCTCATCGCCGTTTCCGTGCGGTCGATGACATCGACGAGGAACTGCTGGGCGAAGGGCAGGGGCGTGGCGCTGCAATCCATGTAGTTGATGCCCTTGTTGTCGACCAGGAACAGGTGATTGGCGCCCGTGCGCCCGGCGATGTCGACATATTTGCGCAGCTCGATCGTGCCCTCGGTGCCGGCGAGCGTCAGGCGCCCGTCGCCCCACACGCCCAAGCCCTCGGGCGTGAACCAGTCGACGCGGACATATCCCGTCGCCTCCCCGGCGGGACCCTTGCCGCGCACCAGCACGTCGCCGAAATCCTCGAGCTCGGGATGATCGGGATTGTTCTGGTTGCCGACATGAGAGGCGACGATCTCCGCGCTCGTGGCCTCGGTGAAAAACAGGAACTGGTCGAGTTGGTGCGACGCGATGTCGGTGAGCACGCCGCCGTATTGCGCGCGCTTGAAGAACCATGCCGGCCGCGTCGCCGCGCGCAGGTGATGCGGGCCGAGGCCGACCGTGTGAAAGACACGGCCGATGGCGCCCGCCTTGACCAGCTCGCCGGCCTTGACCGTGGCGCGCTGCTCCAGCCGCTCGCTGAACCAGATGAGATATTTGCGGCCGGTCTCGCGCTGCACCTGGCGAAGCTGTGCCAGGTCTTCCAGCGTGGTGACGCCGGGCTTGTCGACCAGGAAGTCCTTGCCGTGGCGCATCACCTCGATCCCGAGCGGCGCGCGCTCGTTGTTAATCGAGGCGGAAAGCACGCAGTGGATCGACTTGTCCTCGAGGATCTGGCGCTTGTCCCCGACGCGCTTCGCCCCGGGATGGGTTTCGAGAAAAGGCTTGGCGAGCTCGTCCTCGGGCGCGTGCACGGCGACGAGCGTGGCGCCCGCCTCCTTGAGCGCGCGGGTCATGCCCTGGATGTGATTGTGGTTGAGGCCGATGACGGCGAAGCGGACGGGTGAGGGCATGCGTGTGAGATTCCTGGAGTGCGCCGACGAGTTAGCCCCGCAGCCCCGAGGTCGAGATGCCCCTGATGATCAACCGCTGGCAGAACAGGAACACGAGGAAGACCGGCACGAGGGACAGGATCGACATGGCGAAGAGCGGGCCCCATTCGGAGCGGCCGCTCGAATCGACGAAGGAGCGCAAGGCGAGCGGCACGGTGTAGTGCACCGTGTCGCTGAGATAGATCAGCGGGCCGAAGAAATCGTCCCAGGTCCAGATGAAGGAGAAGATCGCGGCGGTCGCCAGCACCGGCTTCGACAGCGGCAATATCACCAGCAGGTAGATCTTGAACGGGCCGCAGCCGTCGATCATCGCCGCCTCGTCGAGCTCGCGCGGGATGGTGCGGAAGAACTGCACCATCAGGAAGATGAAGAAGGCGTCGACCGCGAGAAATTTGGGCACGACCAGCGGCAGGAAGGTGTTGACCCAGCCGAGGTTGAGAAACAGCACGTATTGCGGGATCAGGGTCACGTGATAGGGCAGCATCAGCGTGCCGAGCATCAGCGCGAACCACAGGCGCTTGAGCCGGAAGTTGAGCCGCGCGAAGGCGTAGGCCGCCAGCGAGCACGCCGTCACATTGCCGATCACGGCGAGCGACGAGACCAGCGCCGAGTTGAGGAAGAAGCGGGTGAAGCTGACGCTCAGCCCGTTCCAGCCCTCGACATACGCCTTCAGGCTGAAATCGCGCGGCCACAGCGTGAAGTCCGAGAAGATGAGCTGCTCGGGCTTGAACGAGCTCGCGACCATCCACAATACGGGATAGAGCATGCCGACCGAACACAGGATCAACACGCCATGGGCGGCCAGCCCGCGCAGGCGGCGGGCGAGGACGTCGGAGGCGGGGTGACTAGCGGCCCTCATCGCCGTAATAGACCCAGTAGCGCGACGTCAGGAACGCCAGCGCGGTGAAGAGGGCGATGATGGTCAAGAGGAACCACGCCATGGCCGCGGCATAGCCCATGCGGAAATAGGCGAAGCCTTCCTGGTAGAGATAGAGCGTGTAAAACAGCGTCGAATCAACCGGTCCGCCGGTGCCGCCGCTGACGATGAAGGCCGGCGTGAAGGCCTTGAAGGCGTCGATCGTCTGCAGGATCAGATTGAAGAACACGACGGGCGCCAAGAGCGGCAGCGTGATGCGGAAGAAGCGCTGCACCGGCCCCGCGCCGTCGATCGTCGCCGCCTCGTAGAGCTCCTGCGGGATCTGGCGCAGCCCGGCGAGAAAAATCACCATCGGCGAGCCGAACTGCCAGACGCGCAGCACGACCAGCGTGACCAGCGAGTATTGCGGGTTGGAGATCCAGCTCGGCCCGTCGATGCCGAAGACGGACAGCCCCTCGTTGATCAGCCCGTTATAGCCGAAGATCTGGCGCCACAGCACGGCGATCGCCACGCTGCCGCCGAGCAGCGACGGGATATAGAAGAGCGCGCGGTAGACCGACAGGCCGCGCAGACCCTGATCGAGCATCATCGCGATGGCGAGCGCGAAGACGAGCTTGAGCGGCACGGACAGGCCGACATACCAGAAGGTCACAGATAGCGCGTTGTAGAAGCGCGGATCGGAGGTGAACATGCGGATGTAATTGCCGAGCCCGTTCCAGCGCGGCGCCTGCAGAAGATCGAAATGCGTGAAGGAGAGATAGAGCGAGCCGAGCGTCGGCCCCAGGGTCAGCAGGAAGAAGCCGGCCAGCCACGGTGCGAGAAACAGATAAGCGGCACCATCCTGCGCCCCGAATCGCCCGACGCGCGGCCGCGCCGCCGCCGGCCGCTCATGCGCGGTGATGGCGGCCATGGGTCTCTTGTCGTTCGGTGAAGATTGAGGCTAGTCCCACGGACCCTTCACCCTGTCCCTCTCCCTCAAGGGGAGAGGGAACGCCTGCACTTACCCTCTCCCGTTGAGGGAGAGGGAGGGACACGCAGCGACGCTGCGGGAGTGTGAGGGGTCAGCGACGTCACGCACGATGGCGTCCAATTCCTACGCCCGCTCCAGCGCCTTCTGCGCTTCGGTCATGAAGGTGGTGGCGGCGTCCGGCACCTTGGCGGTGCCGAGCGAGACGGTTTCGTAGACGCGCTTGAGCAGCTGCTCGATCTCGCCCGCCCCTTTGGGCGGCGGCGGCGGCAGCTTGGAGACGTTGTTGGCGATGGCCGAGATGTACTCGATCTGCGCCCTTCCCAGCTCGTCGACCTTGGGCAGCAGCGCGTCGCGCATGCGCTTGGACGGCGGCACGCCGCGCTCGACGCCGAGCACCGCGCCGGCATCCGGGTCGGTCGAGATGAAGTTGACGATGCGCGCCGCCTCCTGGCCCTGCGGCGTGGTCGCGGAGACCGAGAGCAGCATCGAGGGCTTGTAATATTGGCCGGGCTTGGCACCCGGGATCGCCGTCATGCCCAGCTTGTCCTTGTTGATCGCCTGCCAGGCGACGAGCTGGTTGGAGTGCGCGAAGGTGATGGCGGCGCGACCCATGCTCAGCATGTCGGTCTCGGTCGTCTGGCGGTTGAGCGCCTGGATCTCGCCGACCACGGCGCCGCCCTTCTGGCGCATCTGGTCCCAGTAGTCGAACCACTCGGCAATGTCGTCGCGCGCGAAGGCGAGCTTCCCTTCGTCGGTGTAGAGCGCCTTGCCGCGCTGGCGCACCCAGACCTCGAGCGCCGGCTCGTTGAAGCCGGCATTGGTCGAGCCGAAGAAGCCGCGGCGTCCCTCGGCCTTGGCGATCGCGGTGGCGATCTCCGCGAACTGCGGCCAGGTCGTGGTCAAATCGGGCGGGTTGATCTTCAGGCGCTCGAGCACGGTCCTGTTGTGGAAGATGCAGGTCGAGTTGACGCCCATGCTGACGCCGAACACCTTGCCGTCGACCCGGCCGCCGTCGATGTTGGCGGCGCCGAAATCGGCGATGTCGAGAGGGTTCGGCATGAATTCGTCGAGCGGCTTGAGCGAGCGCCGGCGCGCGTATTCGAAGATGTAGCGGTAGTCCATCTGGATCACGTCGGGCGCGTTGCCCCCGGCCACTTGGGTGGCCAACTTCGTCCAGTAGTCGCCCCAGCCGACCGTCTCGGTGTCGATCTGCACGCCCGGATTCTTCTTCTGGTAGACCTGCAGCGCGTCCTGGGTGCGCTTGGCACGCTCCGTGCCGCCCCACCAGGTCATGCGCAGACGCTTCGCCGCCTGGCCGAATGCGGCACCGGGCAGCGCCGATACAGCGGCCAGGCCAGCGCCCAGGGCGAGCGTCGAGCGGCGTGACAGATTGCGGGTCATGGGTTCTCTCCTGCTCGGATGTTGCTTTCTTTGGGCAAGATTATCCTCCCGCCTTACAACCACGTGCAACTGTCATATAACCAGGTGGTTACCAGGTGGCCAGCACGCACGATGGTTCGATGGACAAGCCTGTAGCGGCACAGCATGCTGCGCCTCTACTTGCAAACGTCGGACCTCTCACCCAATCTGCGGGCATGAACGACCAAGCCTCGCATCGCCTCCTCGATCCCTCCGCTCTGCCCGAGCGTTTCGCCGGCGTCGACGAGCTCGAGGAGTTCATGACCCGGCCGGCCAAGGCGCTGGTCGATGACCTGTCGCGCATCGATGGCGACATTCTGGTGCTCGGCGTCGGCGGCAAGATGGGGCCGACCTTGGCGCGGCTTGCCAAGTGCGCGGCGCCTGGCAAGCAGGTGATCGGCGTCGCGCGCTTCAGCGAGGCGGGGCTGCGCCAGAAGCTCGAAGCGGCCGGCATCACCTGCATCGCTGCTGACATCCTCGACCGCGCAGCTCTCGCCAAGCTGCCCGATTGCGCCAATGTCATCTACATGGCGGGTCGCAAATTCGGCTCCACGGGTGCCGAGCACCTGACCTGGTCGATGAATGCGCTGGCGCCGGCGCTGGTCGCCGAGCGTTATGCCAAGGCGCGCATCGTCGCCTTCTCCACGGGCTGCGTTTATCCCTATGTGCCGACCATCGGCGGCGGCGCCACCGAGGAGACGCCGGCCAAGCCGCCGCCCGGCGAATACGCCTATAGCTGCCTCGCGCGCGAGCGCATGTTCGAGCACTTCTCGAGGCAACGCGACACGGCCGGCCGGCTCATCCGTCTCAACTACGCGATCGACATGCGCTACGGCGTCCTCTACGACATCGCCAGCAAGGTGTTGCGTGGCGAGCCGATCGAGCTCGCGACCGGCCATGTCAACGTGATCTGGCAGGGCGACGCCAATGCGCAGATCCTGCGCGCGCTCGGCCATGTGACGCGGCCGACCAGCCCGCTCAATGTCAGCGGCCCGGAAGTCCTGAGCACGCGCGCGCTCGCCACGCTGTTCGGCCAGCTGCTCGGACGCGCGCCGGTCTTCACGGGCAGCGAAGCGTCGACCGCGTGGCTGGTCAACACGGCGTTGGCCGCGCGCCTCTTCGGCTATCCCGTGGTGCCGCTGCGGCGCATGGCCGAGTGGACGGCCGACTGGGTCAAGCGCGACTTGCCCAGTCTCGGCAAGCCGACGCATTACGAGACGCGCAGCGGCGATTTCTAATCCGTCGGGATCGATGACCGACCTGCCACCGGGATTGCGGCAATGCGCCTTGGCGCCGGACGATGCCGAGCGCGCCGTGCGCTTGTCGGACGGTGCGGGCTGGAACCAGTCGCTCGAGGATTGGCGCATGATGCTGACGGTCGGCAGCGGCGTCGGCATCGAGGATGAGGCAGGATCGTTGCTCGCCTCCGCATTGATCCTGCCTTACGGCGCTGCCGTGGCGGCCGGCGCGCCACCGATCTCCTGGATCAGCATGGTGCTTACGGCCGAGCCCTGGCGCCGGCGCGGCCTGGCGCGCCGACTGATGCAGGATCGCATGGCCGAGCTCAGGTCGCGCGGCCTGATGCCTGTGCTCGATGCGACGCCGGCGGGCCATGCTGTCTACAGCAAGCTGGGCTTCCGCGACGGATTGATGCTCGAGCGCATGCAGGGGGATGTGCCCAAGGTGCCGGAAGCGCCGCCGGGCATCGAAGTTTCGCCGCTGCGCGATATTGCGGACATCGCCGCCGCCGACGCCGCGGCCTTCGGCACCGATCGCAGCGCCATACTTTCCTTTGTGCGTGCGCAGGCCCCCGATCTCGCCTTCGTCGCCCGGCACGGCGGCAGGCTGGCCGGTCATGTGCTGGTGCGGCGCGGGCGGCGGATGCCGCATCTCGGCCCAGTCGTGGCCGACGACGCGCCCGTCGCCGTGGCTCTGCTCGGCGCTGTGCTGCGCTCGGCGCCCGCGGGGAAGCCGATCATCATGGATGTCTTCGCCCATCAGAGCGATTTCCGCGCCGCGGCCATCGCCGCCGGCTTCGTCGCGCTCCGTCCGTTCACACGCATGCACCTGGGCGATCAGCCACCCCATGCCGATGCGACGCGTCTGTTTGCGGCTGCGGGACCGGAGCTGGGGTAGGGACGATGGCCAAAAAAATGCAGGGGCACGGCATGCCGTGCCCCTACAGGATCAGGCGCCGGTAGAGCCGCGCAGCGGCGCCTAAAACGTCAGCGGCGGGACCGCGACCATCTTGATCGACCGGTCGAGATACTCGTTCGTGTAGGCATCCTTGATGTTGAACGGCTTCTCGATCTTGAGGAATTCGTCGACCAGCTTGTAGTCGGTCGCCATGCGCGCGTCGTCGTGCCAGCCGAGCGCCACCGTGCGGCTGGTCTCGTCGCTCATCAGCACGGTGACCAGCTTCCAGTTGACCGTCTCGTTGGGCTTGAGCAGCGCGCCGTTCGCCTCGACCAGCGCGTCGATGCACGGATCGGGCTTGGCGACGCACTCGGCGAATGCCTTCTGCGTCACCTTGACGAAGGCGGCAGCCTTGTCCTTGTTCGCCTTGAGCCAGGCGCCGTTGGCGATAATCGAATTGCCGTAGGGATTGATGCCCGCGTCCTTCCAGGGCAGGAAGCCCATGTCGGCGCCGAGCTCGCGGCTGAACACGTGGTGCAGATTGTAGAAGGAGGTCGTGGCGTCGATCGACTTGGCCTTGAGGGCCGCGAGCTTGGCGTTGGCGTCGACATTGACCCAGGTGACCGAGTTCGGGTCCATGCCGTTGGCCTTGGCCAGCGCCGGCCACATGGTGCGCGCGGCGTCGCCCGGCGGGTTGCCGATCTTCTTGCCGGCGAGATCCTTGACCGAGCCGATGCCCGAGGATTTCAGCCAGTAGAGGCCCTGCGGCGAATTGGCGTAGACGTTCATCACCGCGACGAGCTCGGCGCCCTTGCCGCGCGTGTTGAGCACGACGGCCATGTCGGAGAGGCCGAGCTGCGAGGAGCCCGCGCCGACGCGCTGAGCCGACGCCGCCGAGCCGCGGCCCTGCTCGAAATCGACGTCGACGCCGGCTTGCTTATACCAGCCCTGCTTCTGCGCGTAGTAGTACGGGGCGTGGTCGCCGCCGGCGACCCAGTTGAGCGCGAAATTGATCTTCTGCGCCTCGGCCGATCCGCCGAACGTGAGCGCCATCGTCGCAGCGCCGAGCGCCATCAGCATCCGTCTCGCCATGCCATCCTCCCCAAATTTTTCGACCGGTTGCCAAGCTGTTGCGGCAATGGTAACCGGTTGGTTACAAGAAAGGACGATAGGGAGCGCACGCTTGGTTGTCAACAAAGCGCGGCCGCAGAAGCGCAATCCCGCGCGCACGGCCGACGCCATTCTGCGGGCCGCCAAGGTCGAGTTCGCCGCCAAAGGCTTGAGCGGCGCGCGCATCGACGAGATCGCGCGGCGTGCCGCCACCAACAAGCGGATGATCTACCACTATTTCGGCAACAAGGACGCGCTTTACCTGGCCGTGCTCGAGCAGGCCTATGTCGCGCTGCGCAGCAACGAGGGCGACCTCAGCCTCGACGGCCTCAAGCCTGCGGAAGCGATCGCGGCGCTGGTGCGCTCCAACATCGACTACCGCGCACAGCATCCCGAGTTGATCAGCCTGATCAACAACGAGAACCTGCATCGCGCGCGCCACCTCAAGAAGTCGAAGTTGGTGCGCAAGCTGCACTCGCCGCTGATCGCCACGATCGAGCGCATCCTCGAGCGCGGTGCCGCCGACGGCGTGTTCCGCAACGGTGTCGATCCGGTGCAGCTCTATATCTCGATTGCGGCACTCGGCTATTTCTACTGCTCCAACAACTGGACGCTGTCGGCGATCTTCGGCCGCGACCTCATGGCGCCCCGGGCGCTCTCGGCGCGGCGCGAGCACATGGTCGAGATGGTGCAGGGATACCTCAGGCCATGACGCTGACGCGCGCGAACTGGCAAGACGGCGTGGCCGGCATCCTGGCCCGGGGCGCGGTCATCCCGGCCCATCCGCTGGCGCTCGACGCCAGCCGGAGCCTCGACGCCAGGCGCCAGCGCGCCTTGACCCGCTACTATCTCGATTCCGGAGCGGGCGGCCTCGCGGTCGGCGTGCACACGACGCAGTTTGCCATCCGCGAGGTCGGGCTCTACGAGCCCGTGCTGCGGCTTGCCGTGGAATCGGCGCGGTCATGGACGACAAGGCCTCTCGTGCTGATCGCCGGCGTCGCGGGGCGCACCGAGCAGGCCGTGCGCGAAGCGGAGATCGCGCGGGGGCTCGGGTATCACGCCGCCCTCATGTCCATGGCGGCCTTCAAAGGGGCGGGCGAGGACGAGCTGATCGGCCATGCGCGCGCGGTCGCTTCAGTCATGCCCGTCGTCGGGTTCTATCTCCAGCCTGCGGTGGGCGGCATCGTGCTGCCCTATTCGTTCTGGCGCCGCTTTGCCGCGATCGACAACGTCGTCGCCATCAAGATCGCGCCCTTCCATCGCTACCGCACGCTCGACGTCATCCGCGGCGTGATTGACGCGGGTGCCGCCGACCGCATCGCGCTCTACACCGGCAATGACGATCACATCGTCGCCGACCTGGTGTCGCCGTTCCGCCTCGGCGGTCGAAGCGTGCGCATCGTCGGCGGCCTGCTCGGCCATTGGAGCGTCTGGGTCAAGAGCGCGGTGGAGCTGCTCAAGCGCTGCCAACAGGCGGCGGCGTCGGATTCCGTGCCGGCCGATCTGCTGGCCCTCGACGCGCAAGTGACCGACTGCAACGCCGCCGTCTTCGACGTCGCGAACAACTTCCACGGCGTGATCGCGGGCTGCCACGAGGTGCTGCGCCGGCAGGGGCTGCTCGAGGGCATCTGGTGCCTCGATCCGAACGAAGGCCTCAGCCCGGGCCAGGCCGAAGAGATCACGCGTGTCGCCCGGGCCTATCCGCACCTGATCGACGACGATTTCGTCGCGGCGAACAGGGCGAGGTGGCTGGGGTGAGCCGCATCCTCGTCATCTTCCTCCCCCACGCTTGCGTGGGGGAGGATCGAGGTGGAGGCCCGAAGGGTCTGCAGCGATGGACCGCAAGTGCCCCCACCCCGGCCCTCCCCCGCCTCCGGCAAGGGAGGGAGACCGTTTGGTTAGTCCCCCCACCATGCATTCGGCGCTAGGATCGACTGATGTCCGGCAAGTCCGACGCGCTGCACCGTTACGCGCTCGCCGTCATCAGCCACCTGCTGCTGGTGGTGGCGTGGCACCTGTTCGTCACCTTGGGCAAGGTGCCGAAATTCGTCATGCCGTCGCCCTACGAGACGGTGCACGCGCTGCTCGTGCCGAACTATCGCTGGCTCGACAACATGGCGGTCACGGCATCCGAGATCTTCGGCGGCTATGCGCTCGCGGTGACGGTCGGCGTCGGTCTCGCCATGCTGTTCAGCTGGTTCCGCTGGCTCGAGATGTGGCTGATGCCGCTGCTGGTCAGCCTCAACATGATCCCCAAGGTGGCGCTGGGGCCGCTGGTCATCGTCTGGTTCAGCTACGGCATCGGGCCGAACATCCTGATCGCCTTCTCGATCTGCTTCTTCCCGATCGTGCTGACGACGGCGCGCGGATTGAGCGAAGTCGAGCCCGACCTGCTGGACCTCGTGCGCACGCTGCGCGGCTCGCGCTGGCAGATCTTCACCAAGATCCAGCTGCCGGGCGCCTTGCCCTATATCTTCTCGGGCATGAAAGTGGCGGCCGTGCTGGCGGTGGCGGGCGCCATCGTCGGCGAATTCCTCGGCTCCGAGAAGGGCCTTGGCTATCTCATGCTCCAGGTTCAGGTGACGCTCGACACGGCGGCCATGTTCATGGCCGTCATCCTCATCACCATGATCGGCGTCGTGCTCTACGGCCTCGTGCTCGGCCTGGAGCGGCTGCTGGTCGTGCGCGACGCGCGCATTTCATGACCGAGCCGTTCATCCGCCTCGACGGGGTGAGCAAAACCTACCGCACCCGCGGCAAGGAATTCCTCGCCGTCTCCGAGGCGAGCTTCGACGTGGCGCCGGGCGAGCTGGTGGCGCTGGTCGGCCCGTCGGGCTGCGGCAAGACCACGCTCCTGAAAGCGTTGGCGGGACTGCATGGCCATGATGGCGGCACGCTCAGGATCGGATCGCCGGAGCATCCCTTCGATCCCGCGCGCGACATCGGCATGGTGTTCCAGCAGCCGCTGCTGCTGAAATGGCGGCGCATCCTCGACAATGTGCTGCTGCCGGCCGAGATCCTGGGCTTGCCGATGACCGAGAGCCGCGGCCGCGCGCGCGACCTGCTGGCGCTCGTCGGGCTCACCGGATTCGAGGACAAGTACCCTTACGAGCTGTCGGGCGGCATGCAGCAGCGCGCCGCGATCGCCCGCGCGCTGATCCACGATCCCAAGCTCGTGCTGATGGACGAGCCGTTCGGCGCGCTCGATGCGCTGACCCGCGACAAGATGAATCTCGAGCTGTTGCGCATCTGGGCGCAAAGCCGCAAGACCATCGTCTTCGTCACCCATGGCATCACCGAAGCGGTATTCTTGGGTACGCGCGTCATCGTGCTGACCGCGGGACCGGCGCGCATGGCCGACAACATCGTCATCGACCTGCCGCACCCGCGCAGCTTCGATCTGCGAACGCACGAACGCTTCGGCGACTACACGCGACGCATCTATCGATTGCTCGGCATTGAATAGCAAAGGGAGGACCCCATGAAACGCATTGCTCTTGTCTTGACCGCGCTTCTCATCGCCACGCCGGCGACGGCGCAGTGGAAGCCCACCAAGCCGATCAACCTGATCGTGCCCTGGGCCGCCGGCGGCTCGACCGACCAGGTGACGCGCCTGGTCGCCGCCGAGCTCGAAGGCCCGCTCGGCCAGAAGATCGTCGTCGTCAACCAGCCCGGCGCGTCGGGCTCGATCGGCACCAAGAACGCGCTCGAAGCGCCCAAGGACGGCTACACCTGGACGGCGGGCGCCGCCCAGGACCTCGGCACCTATATCGTGCTGGGCATGCTCGAGACCAAGATCACGGACTGGAACCTCTATCTCAACGTCGCAAATGTGCCGACCGTGGGCGTCGGCGCTGCGACGCCGTACCAGTCCTTCAACGACCTCGTCGAGGCGATGAAGAAGCAGCCGGGCCAGATCACGGTCGCGACCGCCGGCATCACCTCGGGTGGCCACAACGCCATGGAGGCGATCGCCAAGGCGACCGGCGTCACCTACCGCCATGTGACCTATGACGGCGGCAATCCCGCGGTGATCGCGACCGTCTCGGGCGAGACGCAGGTGACGACCCAGCTCACCGTCGAGCAGACCGAGATGATCCGCGCCAAGCGCATCCGTCCATTGGCCGTGGTCGGCGATAAGGGCATCGAGATCGACGGCCATGGCACCATCCCGCCGATCACCCAGTGGCTGCCCAACTTCAAGGCGCCGACCAACTATTTCGGCGTCTTCGTGCCGAAGGGCGTGCCGGCCGAGGTGACCCAGACCCTCGACAAGGTTTGGGCCGACGTGATCATGAAGTCGGACGCACTGCGCAAATACGCCGCCAGCAAGGGCGCGCTCTTCGCTCCCGCCATGGGTGCCGACGCGCAGGCCAAGGTCATGCCGGCTGTCGCCGCCAATGCCTGGATGTTGCACGAAGGCGGCAAGTCGAAGGTGGCGCCTAATACGGTCGGGATCGCGAAGCCGTAAAGTTCGAGTCTGATGTGTCGCCATCGCCCCCCACCCTAAGCCTCCCCCACGAAGGGGGGAGGGAATCACAAATTCTTTCCCTCCCCCTCGATGGGGGAGGGCAGGGTGGGGGTGGGATGCACCGGCATTTACCATGACCGAAAAACCCACCCCTCAGGCCGATTTCATCTCCGCTCTCGTCTGGCTCGCCTTTGCCGCGCTGGTGATCACCGGCGCGTGGACGATGGATCGGCTCGAGGCGCAGCACATCAATCCCTATACCGCGCCGGGCCTGGTTCCAGGTCTGCTCGGCGTCGGCATCGCGATCATGGGCGCGCTGCTGCTCGTGCGCGCCATGCGCGCGGGCGGCCATCGCTGGGTTCGCTCACCGATCGCAGCCAAATCCGTCGACCGCGGGCGGCTTTGGCTGGCTTTGGTGCTGTGCCTCGTCTTTGGCGCCGTGCTGGTCGGACGCGGCCTGCCTTTCTGGCTCGCGACGATGGTCTTCGTCGCCGTCACGACGTTTCTCTTTCAATGGCCGGAGCGCCGCAGCAAGGGCCAGCTCGGTCGCGGTGCGCTGGTGGCGCTCGCCTGTGGTGCCGGCACGGCGGCCGCCGTGACCCTGGTGTTCCAGGAAATCTTCCTGGTCAGGCTGCCCTGATGCTGGACGGGCTTGCTCTCTTTGGCAGTTCGATCGCCCGCTTCGGCGAGCCGATGACGCTGCTCCATATCGCGGTCGCGAGTTTTCTCGGACTCGTGATCGGCGCCCTGCCGGGCCTCACCGCCACCATGGGTGTCGCGCTCCTGACCACGCTGACGCTCAAGCTGCCGCCCGATCTCGCGATCCTCGTGCTGATCTGCACCTATGTCGGCGCGATCTATGGCGGCAGCCGCAGCGCCATTCTGCTCAACATTCCAGGCACGCCGGCCAACGCGGCCGCCTGCCTCGACGGCTATGCGCTGGCGCGCCAGGGCCTTGCCGGCCGCGCCATGGGCATCTCCACGACCGGCTCGGTCATGGGCACGCTGATCGGCATCTTCTTCCTCGCACTGTTCACGCCGGTGCTGGGGGAGATTGCGCTCAAGTTCGGCGCCTACGAGTTTTTCTGGCTCGCCGTGTTCGGCGTGATCATCTCGGGCAACCTCACGGGCGACGATCCGCTCAAGGGCTGGCTGGTCGGCTTCCTCGGTCTGTTCGTCGCCTCGATCGGCCAGGACGCGATCCACGCCTATGAGCGCTTCAGCTTTGGCAACCGCGATCTGGCCGGCGGCTTCCAGCTGATCCCCGCGCTGGTCGGCGCCTTCGGCTTCGCCGAGGTGCTCTCGGTGCTGTCGGAGAAGGTGGCACGGCCGGCGATCCACGCCGTCGATTCCTACCTGCCGCGCATCCGCGACGTGCTGCGATACTGGCGCACGGTGATTCGATCCGGCCTGATCGGCACCTTCATCGGCATCGTGCCGGGCGTCGGCGAGGACGTCGCCTCATGGTCCTCCTATGCCGCGGCGCGGCGCGCCAGCAAGGAGGCAGACAAGTTCGGCAAGGGCTCGGTCGAGGGGCTGATGGCGGCCGAGACCGGCGACAACGCCTGCGTGCCAGGCGCGATCATTCCGGTGCTGGCGCTCGCCGTGCCCGGCTCGGCGCCGGCCGCCGTGCTGATGGCCGCCATGATCATCCATGGCGTGCAGCCCGGTCCGCTGATCATGGTGCAGAACCCGCAATTTGTTTACGACGTCGTCGCCATGATGATGTACGCGACGCTGGGCATCCTGGTCTTCGGCTTGGTCATGGTCCGGCCGCTGATCAAGATCCTGCAGGTGCCACGCGATGTCATCATGCCCATCGTGTTCGTCCTGTGCGTGATCGGCGCGTTTGCGATCGCGCAGCGCCTGTTCGACATCTGGACCATGCTCGGCTTCGGCGTGGTCGGCTACATACTCAGGCGCTTCAATTACCCGATGGCGCCCTTCGTGCTGGGCATCGTGCTCGGCGACCTGCTCGACAAGAATCTGCGTCGCGGCCTGGTGATCAGCGACGGCGACCTGACGCCGTTCTTTGTCAGGCCGATCAGCGCCCTGATGTTTGCGGTGTGCCTCATCACCATTCTGCTGGCGATCCCGGCGGTGAATGACTGGGCACGGCAGGCTTGGGCGCGGGTGAGAACATCGTGAAAATCGCGCTCTGCAACGAGGTCCTCGCCGACATGCCCTTCGACCGGCAATGCGGCCTTGCGGCGGCGCTCGGCTATGACGGGCTGGAGCTGGCGCCCTATACGCTGGGTGCCGAACCCCATCGTCTCGATGCCGAGGCGCGCAAGCGCGTGCGCCAGGCGGCCCGGATCGCCAAGATCGACATCATCGGCCTGCACTGGCTGCTCGTCTCGCCCAAGGGTCTGTCGATCACGTCGCCCGACGCCGCGCTGCGGCGCAAGACCGTCGACGTCATGCGCGGCCTGATCGGCTTGTGCGCCGAGCTGGGCGGCAAGGTGCTGGTGCACGGCTCGCCGGCCCAGCGCGCCGTGGCGGAAGGGCAGGCGCTGCAAAGCGCGCGGGCGCTCGCCATCGAGAGCTGGGCAGCGATCGCGCGCGACGCCGAGCGCGCCGGCGTCACCTATTGCATCGAACCGCTGTCGCGCGACCAGACACCGATCGTCAACACGCTGGCTGAGGCGGCGGACATCGTGAATGCGATCGGCAGTCCGGCCGTGCGCACCATGCTCGATACCTCGTCAGCCGGCCTGTCGGAGTCGCGGCCGCTCGCCGAGCTGATCGACGAGTATGTACCGTCAGGCTTGATCGCCCATGTCCAGATCAATGACCGCAACCGCGAGGGCCCGGGCCAGGGCGACGACCGTTTCGCGCCGATCTTCGCCGCACTCCGGCGCAATCGCTACGCCGGTGTCGTGTCGGTCGAGCCATTCATCTACCGGCCCGACGGGCCGACCGCGGCCGCCCGCGCCATCGGCTATGTCCGCGGGCTTCTCGAGGCGGGAGAGGGCAATCCGTGAACGCGCCGAGCTTCCGCATCGCCGCCGTCGACCTGTTCGAGCGCGACGTCCGCCTGCGTCTGCCCTTCCGATTCGGCGTGGTGACGCTGACCGAGGCGCCACAGGCCTTCGTGCGCGTGCGTGTCCGCTTCCCCGACGGGCGCGAAGCCGACGGCGCCGCAGCCGAACTGCTGGCCCCCAAATGGTTCGACAAGAACCTGGCGCTCAGCAACGAGGACAATTTCGATCAGCTCCGGCTTGCGCTTCATCTCGCACGCGATCTCTATCTCGACGATGCCAAGCCGGCGACCGCGTTCGCGCGTTTTGCGCGGAACCATCAGACGCAGACTGAGGCAGGCGCCGACCACGGCCTCAACCCGCTGGTCGCCGCCTATGGACCGGCCTTGATCGATCGCGCCGTGCTCGACGCGCTCTGCCGCCTGATGGACGTGCCGTTCTACGAGGCGGTGCGCAACAACCTGCCGGGCATCGGCGCCGAGGTGACGCGCGACCTCGTGGGCTTCCGCTTCGAGAGCTTCCTGCGCCGGTTGGCGCGGCCATCGACCATCGCTGCGCGCCACACGGTCGGCCTCGTCGATCCGATCACGGCGGCCGATCAATCATCAACGAGCCGTGTCGGCGACGGCCTGCCTGAAACCCTGGAAGAGGTGATCACCGCCTACGGGCACAACTGGTTCAAGCTGAAGGTCGGCGGCAGGCTCGAGGCCGACATCGACCGGTTGTCGGCGATTGCCGCCGTGCTCGACCGCTCGCGCCGGCCCTATCACGCGAGCCTCGACGGCAACGAGCAGTACGAAGATATCGAGGCCGTGATCGAGCTGTGGCGGCGCATGAGCGAGACGCCGAAACTCCACCGCCTGGTCAGGAGCATCGCCTTTCTCGAACAGCCGATTGCGCGCAAGACAGCGCTCGACCACGACGTTCGGCCGCTCGGCCGTTTCAAGCCGGTCATCATCGACGAGTCCGATGCCGATCTCGACGCCTTCCCGCGCGCCCATGCGCTGGGCTATGCCGGCGTGTCGAGCAAGACCTGCAAGGGCATCTACAAGTCGATCCTCAACGCCGCCCGGGTTTCGAAGTGGAACGAGGAGGGCGGCGAAACCTTCATGTCGGGCGAGGATTTGACGACCCAGGCCGGGCTGTCGGTGCAACAGGACCTGGCGCTCGTCAGCCTGATCGGGCTCACTCATGTCGAGCGCAACGGCCATCACTATGTGAACGGCATGGCCGGTGCGCCGGCCGCCGAACAGGAGGCCTTCCTCAAGGCGCATCCGGACCTCTATATGTTCAGCCATGGCGCCGTGCGCCTGCGCATCGCGGGAGGGCAGATGGCGCTCGGCTCGCTCGGCAGCGTCGGCTTCGCCACCAAGGCACATCCCGATTGGCGCGCGATGCGCAGCATGGCGCGCCCTTCTTCCTTTCCAGCAGGGGACTTTTCATGACGGAGAAACGGCTCGGCATCATCATGAACGGCGTCAGCGGTCGCATGGGCACGAACCAGCATCTGATACGCTCGGTGCTGGCGCTCCGTGACCAGGGCGGCGTCGGGCTGGCCGATGGCAGCCGCGTCATGCCCGATCCGATCCTGGTCGGCCGTGATGAGGGCAGGATCTCCGCGCTCGCGCGTGCCCACGGCGTCAAGCGCTGGACGACCGACCTCGACGCTGCACTCGCCAACCGCGACGACGCGCTGTTCTTCGACACGGCGACCACGGTCGGTCGACATGCCCTGGTGCTGAAGGCGATCGCCGCCGGCAAGCACATCTATTGCGAGAAGCCGTCAGCCGCGACGCTTGACGATGCGCTCGATCTCTATCGCCGCGCCAAGGCGGCCGGCGTCAAGCACGGCGTGGTGCAGGACAAGCTGTTTCTGCCCGGCATCATGAAGCTGCGCCATTTGCGCGATTCCGGCTTCTTCGGCCGCATCCTCCAGGTCAAGGGCGAGTTCGGCTACTGGGTGTTCGAGGGCGACTGGCAACAGGCGCAGCGGCCGTCCTGGAATTACCGCAAGAAGGATGGCGGCGGCATCATCCTGGATATGCTCTGTCACTGGCGCTACGTGCTCGACAACACTTTCGCGCCGGTCAAGGCGGTGAGCTGCCTCGGCGCCAACTTCATCACCAAGCGCTGGGACGAAGCGAACAAGCCCTATGATTCCGACACGGATGACGCGGCCTTCGTCACCTTCCAGCTCGAGGGAGGCATCGTCGCGCACTTCAACATGTCCTGGGTCACGCGCGTCCGGCGCGACGATTTGCTGACCATCCAGGTCGACGGCACGCTGGGCTCGGCAGTCGCCGGCCTCACCCATTGCCGCATCCAGCCGCGCCAGGCCACGCCCAAGCCGGTGTGGAATCCCGACGTGCCGCAGCCGATCAACTTCTACGACACCTGGCAGGACGTGCCCGACAACCGCGCCTACGACAATGCCTTCAAGGCGGAGTGGGAGCTGTTCATCCGGCACGTCTTCGAGGGCACGCCGTTCTCCTGGAACCTGCGCGAGGGCGCCAAGGGCGTCCAGCTCGCCGAGCTGGGCCTCAAGAGCTGGGCCGAGCGGCGCTGGATGAACGTTCCCGATTTGGAGAATTGAGAATCATGCCGACGATCTCGCTGCCCTGGGAAGGGCGCATGGTGCCGTTCACCCTGGGCGAGCCGGGCAAGTTTCCGGCCAAGCCCGAGCGGCCGTTCAACCGCGTGGCGCTCGCCGCCGTCCATGTCGTGGCCGACCCCTGGGCGACCGGCAATCCCTGGCTCAAGCCGGCGGTCGACTGGCAGACCACGATCGCCTACCGGCAGCATCTGTGGCGCCTCGGACTTGGCGTCGCCGAGGCGATGGATACGGCGCAGCGCGGCATGGGCCTCGACTGGCCGACCTCGCTCGAGCTGGTGCGCCGCACGCTCGATGCCGCCAAGGACGTGCCGGGTGCGGTCGTCTTCTCCGGTGCCGGCACCGACCACCTGGCGCCCGGCCCCGAGGTCACGATCGACCAGGTGATCCGCGCCTATGAGGAACAGTGCGCGGCGATCGAGGGCATGGGCGGCCGCATCATTCTGATGGCGAGCCGCGCGCTGGCGGCTTCCGCCAGATCGCCGGACGACTATCTGCGGGTCTATGCCCGCGTGCTCGGCCAGCTCCGCGAGCCCGTCATCATCCATTGGCTCGGCGACATGTTCGATCCTGCATTGGCCGGCTACTGGGGACACAAGGATCTCGGCCGCGCCATGGATACCTGCCTCGACATGATCCAGGCGAACCTCGCCCGGATCGACGGCATCAAGATCTCGCTGCTCGACAAGGACCGTGAGATCACGATGCGCCGGCGCCTGCCCAAGTCCGTGCGCATGTACACGGGCGACGATTTCAACTTCGCCGAGCTGATCGCGGGCGACGAGCAGGGCTATTCCGACGCGCTGCTCGGCATCTTCGACGCGATTGCGCCCGCCGCCTCGGCAGCACTCGGCGCGCTCGCCGGCGGCGACATCCAGCGCTTCAGCGCCATCCTCGAGCCGATCGTGCCGCTGTCGCGCCACATCTTCCAGGCGCCGACCCGTTTCTACAAGACGGGCGTCGTGTTCATGGCCTGGCTGAACGGCCACCAGGACCATTTCCAGATGGTCGGCGGCCAGCAGAGCGCGCGCTCGATGATGCACTTCTCCGAGCTTTTCCAGCTCGCCGACCGCGCCGGCCTGCTCGCCGATCCTGACCTCGCGGTGCGCCGCATGCGCCACTTCCTGGCCGTACAGGGTGTGGGCTAGTGAGCCTTCCGCTCTCGCTCAACACCGCAACAGTCCGCGCGCAGTGGTCGCTCGAGCAGGTCATCGAGGGTTGCGCGCGCCACGGCATCACGGGCATCTCGCCGTGGCGCGACAAATTAGCCGAATGCGGCGTCAGGCGCGCGGCCGAGCTGATCCGCAAGCACGGCCTCGCGGTCACCGGGCTGTGCCGCGGCGGCATGTTTCCGGCGGCCGACGAAGCGGGGCGCCGCGCCGCGCTCGACGACAACCGTCGCGCGATCGACGAGGCGGCCGAGATCGGCGCGCAGTGTCTGGTGCTGGTGGTCGGCGGCATTCCCGCGGGATCGAAGGACATCGACGGCGCGCGGACCCAGGTCGAGGACGGCATCTCAGCCATGCTGCCCGATGCGCGCGCAGCCAGGGTGCCGCTCGCGATCGAGCCGCTTCATCCCATGTACGCGGCCGACCGCGCCTGCGTGAACACGCTGGGCCAGGCGCTCGATCTGTGCGACCGGCTGGGCGAGGGGATCGGCGTCGCGGTCGACGCCTATCACGTCTGGTGGGATCCCGATCTGGCGCGCCAGATCGCGCGCGCGGGTCGGCGCATCCTCGCCTATCACATCTGCGACTGGCTCGTGCCGACCACCGATCTGCTGCTCGACCGCGGCATGATGGGCGACGGTGTCATCGACCTGCCCCGCCTGCGCGCCATGGTCGAGCGCGCCGGCTACAAGGGCCATCAGGAGGTCGAGATCTTCTCGGCCAACAATTGGTGGAAGCGCGACGCCGACGAGGTGGTCAGGACCTGCATCGAGCGCTGCCGCACGGTGTGCTGACCCGACGAGCCTAAGTCTGACACCAGCCGGCGCGCATCTTGCCGCGATAGGGTCGCGCCAGGCCTTCGGCCAGCAACGCGCGCGCCAGATCCTGGCCGCGCACCTCGACGCGCGCGAGCACCCGGCCGCCATACTTGTCGAAGCGCAGATCGGTGAGCGTCACGTCGCTCCGGCCGACGACGCGTGCGACGAACGCGCGGGCTCGCTCGGCCGCCGCACTTTCCTCGGCACACCGCCCGCGCAGCTCGGGCGCATCGATGCCGAGCAGGCGCACCAGCGTGGTCACCTCATGGCCGAGCCAGATATGCGCCCGCACCAGCAGCGTGTCGCCGTCGATGATCCGCACCAGTCGCGCCGGAATGGGGCCGGGCAAGGTCTCGGCCGCGATGGCGGGTGCCGAGAGCAGAGCCAGGAGAACGGCAAGAGCGCGCCACATACAAGAAGAATAGCACGATCATGCTGCACTCGACCAGACGATTGCTTGCCACTGCTGTCATCCGGCCGTCACCTCGACTAAAAATTCGATCTATTCTCCCGTCATCCCCAGTCAATTGAATGATCATTTCGTCTGTTGATTGAATTGCTGGCTCCATTTACGCCGACTTCGCCTTTTTCTGCTCCGGCACCAGCTTATCGTCGATCTCGCGGGCCCGGATCCTCGGCCATGTCCGGCTCCCTCAGTCCCCGCCGCTTGCGTCAGGGCTTGGCGCCCCATGGATCATAGGTCCCGACATTCCACAGATGTCCCTCGGGGTCGCGGCACGAGAAGCCGCGTCCGCCGTGATCCTCATCCTTGATCTCGATGACGATCTCCGCGCCGCCGTCCCTGGCACGACGGTAGACCGAGTCGGCATCCTTCACGACGAGATAGGGGCTCTGGGTCGTTCCGCCAAGCGTTGCCGGCGTCTTCTGCAGGCTGTTGAACTCGTCATTGCGGGCGGAGCCGAGCATGATCATGCCCGAGCCGAGCTTGAGCTGGGCATGGGCGATGCCGCCATCCTCGCCGTCGTAGACGGCATGGCGCTCGAACCCGAAGGTCTCGCACAGCCAATCGATCATGCGCCTGGCATCGCGATAGCGCAGGCAGGGGATCACGGTGCTGCTCATGGAAGCCTCCGCGTCGATGTCCTCCCTCGGGCTTCGACGCTATCAGCCCAGGCGGCGTTGTCCAGCCGAAGCGGCTATGCGGCGAGCAGCGACCAGGCGAGCGCGGCCGCAGCGGCCATCCAGATCGCGACGATCACGACGGCGGCCGTGCGGCTGGTTGGCCGGTCCGCCATGGCGGCCGCAGTCGCGCGATGCTCGTCCATGATGCCGGCGGGTACCAGCCGGATGACCAGCCAAAGGCCCAAGGGGACGATCAGCAGGTCGTCGAGATACCCCAGAACCGGTACGAAATCGGGAATGAGATCGATCGGGCTGATCGCGTAGGCCGCAACCGCGAGCGCCAGCGCCTTGACCGGCCAAGGCACGCGGCTGTCGCGCGCGGCGAGATAGACGGCAATCGTGTCGCGCTTGATCGAATGGGCCCATGCCACGAGGCGCGCGCGGAGGTGTCCCATGAGCCGATCGCGTCAGTTGGTGCCCAATTGCTTGACCACGCCCTGCCACAGGGCGATCGTTTGCGCCGCGGTGGGGTCATTTGACGGCAGCTTGCGCACGGCGGTCTGCACCATGACCAGCTTGGATGCCGGGTCGACGAAGATCACCTGGCCGCGGATGCCGAGGAAGGCGAACTGCCTGGTGTCGCCCGGGAAGAGCCAGACCTGGTAGCCGTAGCCGAAGAAACGCGTGGCCGTGCCTGGCCTCAGATGGTCGTCGTTGGTCCGCACACTCGTCGCATCGACGACCCATTGGCGCGGAATGATCTGCTCGACTTTGCCGTTGCCGTCCGGCCAGGCGCCGTCGTGGGCGAGCAGGCGGCCGAGGCGCGCATAGTCGCGCAGCACCGCGTTCAAGCAGCAATAGGTCATTTCCTGGCCATGCACGTCGACGATCCAGGCGGCTTTCGCCTCGGCGCCGATGCGGCGCCAGATCTTCTCGCTCAGATAGTCGGCGACCGGCATCCCGACCGCGCGGGCCAGCACGATGCCAAGGATCTCCGTCTCAATGCTCGAATATTTGAATTTGGCGCCGGCCGGCTCGATCCGGTTGTTGAACTGGGCGACGACGATGGCCGAATTCTTGCCCGGACCCGGGGTGTGCAGATCGCGGCTCATTTTGGCAATGTCGTCCTTGCCGTCATAGACCTCGCGGAATTCGACCCCGCTCGACATGTTGAGCAGCGCACGCAGCGATGTGCCGCCATACTCGGTGCCCTTGAGCTCGGGCACGTAGGCGTCGGCCCGGTCATCGACCGAGCGGATCTTGCCGTCGCTGATGGCGATGCCGACCAGCATGGCGGTCACGGTCTTCGCCATGGAGTGCGAGGTGAAGCGATGTTGATCCGTCCGCGCGTACTGATAGCGCTCGAGCAGGATCGTATCGTCCTTGAGAATCAGCAACCCGGTGGCGGGGTGGCGCTGGAGATAATCGTCGACGGTTAAGACGCCGGACAGGTAGGTGATCTGCGGCTCTTCCGCCGCGCGCTTGAACCGAAAGGCCGTCTCCGGCGATGCGACGTCACGCGACGGGAGAATCTGGTCGAGGTGGCTCTGGGCGCCGACAAGAAAGGGGATCTGGAACGAGGTCGCACGCGTGCCGATGGGATAGCCATTGGCCTCGCCATAGTCGGCGGCGTCGGGGCCGGTCGGCGAAAACTTCGGTTCGGCAGGTCCACCATCGGCGGGAACGGCAAGGAGGGCGAGTGCGGCGATCAGGATGCAGAGCTGGCTTGCCGAGCGCATGATCTTGAACACCTCCTGAGCCCAATGACCTCATGCTCTGAGCCGCGGGCGAAAGCCCGTTTCGCCCTGGTACGAAGCAAGGGGGCGCTACCTCCGCCCGGACGATACCGACGAGCGCCTGTCGAATGGATTCGTCCTCATGCTTCGACAAGCACAGCACGAGGATGAAGGTTCGGTCCTCACGCGACCGCCATGCCGCTGCGCCCCTCGTAGAGATCGCGTCCGCGCACGAGCGCGCGCATCTTGCCGTCGGCGATTGAGCGCTTGAGCATCCAGAAGCCGCAATCGGGATGGACGTAGCGCACGCGGCCATGCCCCACCATGCGGTCGGCGCGCTCGATCGCGCGCGCGATCGCCTCCGCGCTCTCGATCTCGGTCGACTTGATGTCGACCACGCCGAGGCCAAGGCCGATCTCCGGCCGCAGGTCGCGGAAGGCTGCCAGCTCCTCGGCCGGCCGGTGCGCGTTCTCCATCACGATATGGTCGACATGGAGCGCGTTGAGATAGTCGATCAGCGCGCTCCAGGTGCCCTTCTGGATACTCTGGCCGCCATAGTTGCCGAAGCACAAATGGACCGCGGCCCTGCCCTTGACCGGATCGAGCACGGTATTGACTGCATCGGCCGCCCAGCGCCACTCGCGCGGATGACCGGGCAGGTTGGCTTCGTCGACCTGAACGATGTCAGCCGTGCAGTGCGCGACCTGCTCGGCGAGTACGGCGGCAATGGCGTGCGCGAGCTTGGCTGGGTCGCCGTAGTGCCTGTCGACCAAGGTCTTGGCTAGCATGTGCGGTCCGGTCAGGGTGAATTTGAGCGGCCTGGGGGTCAGGCGCCGCGCCCGCGCACACGCCGCCGGCAGGTCCAATGTGCCAGAGCCGAGCGGGCCGTCGACCACGCCGGGCGGACGCAGGCGGAAGCCCATGCCGGGCTGGGCGCGGTAGGCAAGCGCTTCGTCGAAAGTCGCGTCCACCCGGATGCCCGTCATCGGCCGCACGAAATACTCGATCATGCCGTTGGTGTCGGGATGATTGACGTCGAACCGATAGAGCTCGCCGTCGCACACCACGTCGATGCCGGCCTGCTCCTGGGTGTGCAGCACGACGCGCGTCGCGTCGATCAGCGCCTGCTCCGAGGGCAGGGCCGCGAGCCAGTCCGGAATGGGGTAGGAGCCGACGACCGTCGTCAGGATGCGCGGCTGGTCCATGGGCCAATTCCAGTGCGAAGAGGCAGTTTCAAGGGTTGGTAGCAGCCGGCATGGCGTGGGGCAAGCCCGCGCCTTTAGCGTATCTTGGCCCTACCACGCGATTTCGGTGCCGTCATAGCCGAGGAACTTGCCGCTATCGGCCTGGGTCGCGCGCGCGATCACCCGGCGCATGCCCGTCACGCTTTCCTCCGGGGACAGCGGTGCCTCGGGCCGGCCCATGGCGGTCCGGACCCAGCCCGGGCGCATGGCGATGAAGATGAGCTCGGGCTCGGCCAGCGCCAGCGCATGCCAGCCCGCGTTCAATGCGGCTTTCGAGCTGCGATAGGCGTAGTGGCCGAGCTTCGTGTTGGTCGAGATCGAGGCGAAGCCGCTGCTTATCGCGATCATCTTGCGTTGCCGGCCTGCCTTGACGTGGTCACGGAAGGCACGCGCCACCAGCATGGGCGCGACCGAATTGACTCGGAACGTGTCGATCCAGACCTGCTCGCTGATCTCGTCGAGCGTCGTGTCGCGTCCCTCGTAGATGCCGGCATTGGCGATGAGTATGTCGATTGGCGTGCCGGCCAATTGCTTGCCGAGCACGGCGATGCCGTCGCCATCCCGCATGTCCAGCAGGTGGATCTCGGCGCCTAGCTTGCGCGGCGCTTCGGCATCGGCCTCTTTGCGGACCGTGCCGATGACCCGATCGCCGTCGGCGCGAAACTGGCGGACGAATTCGAGGCCAAGACCGCGGCTGGCGCCGGTGACGAGGATGGTGGCCATGACGCTCCTACGCCTACCTAGAAACGTTGCTCGTTTGCAGTGAGCGCTGC
This sequence comes from Alphaproteobacteria bacterium, assembly GCA_016869645.1. Lineage (GTDB taxonomy): Bacteria > Pseudomonadota > Alphaproteobacteria > SHVW01 > SHVW01 > SHVW01. The sequence goes on along the minus strand of VGDO01000027.1, from coordinate 13,787 downwards.
CCCTCACCCGGCGCTGCGCGCCACCCTCTCCCCCAAGGAGAGGGGACTCGACGCAGCTCGATCAAACCCTCTCCTTGGGGGAGAGGGTAGGGTGAGGGGAAGCTTGCAACGGAGCGAGGCACGTTGCCCGCAAAATTACGTACGCAAGACCTTCTTGATAAATCCACAAGCAGCCGCGTACTCCGCGGCGGCGTCCGGCCCGCCGAAGCGGGCGCGCGTGAAGCCGTGGATCATGCGCTTGGCGCAGCGCAGGGTGACGTCGTTGCCGGCTTCCTTGAGGCGCGCGGCATAGGCGATGCTGTCGTCGGCCAGCACGTCGATCTCGGCATAGTGGACGAAGGCGGGCGGCAGGCGCGACAGGTCCTTGGCCTTGAGCGGCGCGGCATAGCCGTTGGTGGTCGGCCGCCCCTTGCCGAGATAGGCGTTCCACGCGCGATCGATCGACGCGGTCGGCACCAGCGTGTCGGCGAAGCGTTTGTAGGATTCGGCGGAGAGATCGTCGGTCAGGGCGCCGTAGACGATGGCGTGCCCGGCGATCTTCGGCCCGCCGCGGTCGCGCGCCATCAGGCAGGTCGCGGCCGCCATGTTGCCGCCGGCACTGTCGCCCCACAGCGCGATGCGCGTGCCATCCATGCCGTATTGCGCGCCATGCTCGGCCACGTGCTTGACTGCGGCATAGCAATCCTCGGGACCGCACGGGAACGGGTTCTCGGGCGCCAGGCGATAGTCGACGCTGACGCCGATGCAGCCGGCCTGGTCGGGGATGCCCCAGGCCACCGTGTCGCCGCTGTCGAGGCTGCCCTTGATGAAGGCGCCGCCATGGAAATAGAAGACGACGGGCGCCGGCGACGCGACGCCCTTGGGCCGGTAGACGCGGACGGGTATGCGGCCGTCCCTGCCGGCGCCGGGGCAGGCGAAATGGATGTCCTCGACCTTCATGCCTTCCGGGTAGGGCTGGCTGAGGCGAGCGCCATAGCTGTTCCAGCCTGACCGCATCTCGCCCGGCTTCTGCGTCTTCGGCACGGCGAGCTTGGCGTCGAGCAGATCCTGCATGTCCGGGTGAACGTTGAACTGGTACTCGACGAGGGGTCTGCCGTCGCTTCCTGTGCGGATCTCCGCGGTCACGGACATGGGGTCGCTCCTCAGGCGCCGATCGGCGCCGAACTGTTGGTGCTGCCGTCATTGTACTTGCCGTAGCCGGCCTGGCTGCGCGAGCGCTCCGAGGTCGGCGCCCAGGTCCGGCGCTCGATCTCGTAGAGATGATCGCAATCGACCTTCTCGACTTCCACGCCATGCCGGTAGGCATGCGCGAGACGCGCGGCATAGTCGATCGTCTCGAGGTCGGTCGCCGCGCCGTTGCCGGCGCAGGGCAGGACGGTGATGCCGAGATAGCCGGCATCCGACCTTGACGCGGCGGCGAGATGGTCGCCGATCGCCTGTGTCACGCCATCACTCAGCTCGAGCGGCGTTTGCCGCAGGATGGTCTGGAGATCAGGGGCGCCGGCTTCCAGCCTGCGCGACAGGAATGGGTGCGCGTCGCCCGCCGGGTATCCGATGATCCAGCCGCTCCGCGCGAAGCCGTCGGGCAGGATCTCGTCCGGCGTCGCGGCGTAGGCAGCGACGACACCCAGCTTGCGGTGCACCGCGAGATCGCACAGCGCCGGCACCAGCCAGACGCCGACGGCGCCCTTGAGCACGGCGTGTCCCGTGCCCGTCAAGCGGGCATCGGCCGTCGCGAGGTCGATCGCGGGCGGCCCGATCTCGAAGAGATGCCGCCCGCCCGCCTCGATGGTCGAGCCCGTGCCTCCGTTGCGCATGCGGACCGCCCTTTGGCACTCGTTGGCGGCGATGATCTGCTTCTCGCCGACGCGCAGCATGCGCACGGCCTGGCCTTGCACCGCCTCGCTCCAGGCGAGCAGGCGCACGGCACGGTCGGCGGTGCCGAAGGTGAAGCCCAGCGCGCGCAGCGACCACGGGCCGACACGCAGGATTTCCGGCATCGCCATCAGCATGATCTACTCCGCGGCCAACTCGGGTTCATGCAGCCTGGGCTGCTCGGGGAAGACCCAATCCGGGTCGGCGCCGCGCGCGATCTCGTCGATCAGCGGCATGCCCTGGAAGAACACGCCGCGCACCTGGCGGATGCTGAGCGGCGTCGTGCATTCCATGCCGAACACGGCGAGCATGAAGCGGATCAGATCGGAAGGCAGGAAATCCTTGTCGACCAGATTGCCGCGGATCTCCGTGAAGGGCAGGCCGGCCAGATACTGCACGCGCGACACGGCGAAGCCGAGCTCGGGCGCGTCGGTGATCGGCTCGGCCACCGTAGCGTCGTCGTCATAGCTGTCGAGCACCGACGACAGCCGCTGAATCAGCCCGATATGATCGATGAAGGATTCGAATTCCTCGTGCGGATCGATGACGCGCTCGCCGCGGCGCTGCTCGCCGCTGTCGACGGAGTGGTACCAGAAGTGCTGGCGCGCGCGCGACAGGCTCAGGTCGTGGCGCAGCGCCCAGGCGTAGTTTTGGCGCAGCAGGTCGCGCAGTGCGCCGACGCGCATCTCCGGCACGACGTCGCGCTCGCGCTCCGAACCGATCGGCAGGTAGTCGGCGGCGGCGTCCGCGAACTCCCCATAGGTTTCGATCAGCAGCGAGTGGATCTGCTCCAGCGACTCCCGATCGAAGCTGCGCGCGGCGCGCGCCATCAGATCGCCCCAGCGCATGGTGGGCGCGTTGCGCGCCGCCTCGATGGTCCAGTTGCGCATGAGCTCGAGATTGGCCGCCACCTGCGGGTGCGGCACGATGAACTCCGCGGTCGTGGGAATCGTGTTCCGGTAGTAGGCGGCGCAGCGCCTGAGCCACATGGCCATGCGCTCCCAGCGTGCCTTCTCCGCGCCGACCGGCATCGACTTGGCGTAGGCAATCGAAAGCTCGCGCACGACGATCCAGGTCGAGACCCAGTGCGGCCAGCGCTGCAGCGCCACGCACATGCCCTGTCCCGACGAGTTGCCGACGCCGAGATAGCGCGCCATCTCCGGCGCGAGCGACACCGCCTTGGCGCTGCGTGCGGCGGCGATGCCGTTGACCAGCTCGATCGAGACCTGGCGCACCATGAACAGGCCGAACAGGTCGGGGAAATAGGGGTGGCGCAGCGGATGCGAGGCCGGGTATCCTTCGTAGGCGAGCGTGCCGAAGCGCCCGCAGGCGAGGTAGCCGCCATTGCGCACCAGGTAGCCCGAGGCCTGGCCGATCACCGCCGGGTCGGGCTGGCGCCCGTCTGCCAGCGTGTCGACGACGAGATCGAAGAAGCGCGCGCTGCGGCTGCCAGGCGTCCAGCCCGCCACGGTCGAATCCGTGCGCATCAGGTCCCAGTCGCGGTAGTCGAAGGTCCTGATCTCCTCGGCGATGCGCTCCTCATCAGGCATGCCGATGAACATGGCGCCGGTCATGTCGCGCTTGGCGCCCTCGGAGCGGCGGCCGACTTTCTCGATGCCGTCCCAGCGATAGGGCCGGCTGGCATAGATGAAGCGGTGTTGGCCGGCGGTGATCTCGTAGCGGCCGAGACCGAGGCCCTCGGCATCGCAGTTGAAGAATTTGCGTTCGATGCGCCAGCGCTCGTCGATCATGCGCCGCGCCAGGATGCGCGCGAAGCTGGTGCGCGACGATTTGTAGGCGCTGAGCGCCTTGGGGGTCATGCAGTCGTCGGGCGAACGCAGGCGTGCCGTCACGTCCGCCTCTCGCCCGCGGCCGACGAAGCCGGTCACGATCTTCTGCAGGAATTCGGGAAGGGGAGTGTCGGCGTACGTCATCACCGGTAAGGCACATTCGCCTCATGCTGAGCTTGTCGAAGCATGAGGCCGCTGCCGCTGCTCCACCCTATCCGTGCGGCATCGCTCGGGCGGAGACGGCCTCGTGGTTCGACAAGCTCACCGCGAGGCGTTTCGTGAATGGTTCAGGGTATACTAAGCCAACCCGCGCCGCGCAACCGCCCGTGACCCGGGCGATATTGCCATTCGCCACCGCAAACCGCGTGTCGGTTCAAGAGGCTGGCATGATGCGTCGGCCTCGCTAGACTGGCCGCGACAACCGGACGCGGTCTCTGGGGAGGGAGGCGCATGCTGGCCCTGGTCGGGCGGCGATTGTTGACGGTGATACCGAGCGGCCTCATCGTCACCGCCCTGCTGTTTTTCAGCGTCAATGGCCTGATCGGCAGTCCGGCCGAGCTGATGCTCGGGACCGACGCCACGCTCGAGGCGATCGCGGAGCTGAACCGGCAGCACGGTTTCGACCGGCCGCTCATCACCCAGTATCTGGAGTGGATGGGCAAGGCGCTGACCGGCGATTTCGGGCGCTCCTTCACCACGCACCAGACGGTCGCCGAGGCGATCCTGCCGCGCCTGCCGGTGACCCTTGAGATCGGCATCGCCGCCATCGTGCTCGCGACCTTCGCGGCCACGACCTTCAGCAGCGTGACCTCGGCCCGCGTCGTGGTCAGGCCGATGGCGACCGGTCTCGCCATCGTGGGCATCACGCTGCCGAACTTCATCATCGGCATCGGCCTGATCTATCTCTTCTCGGTCGAGCTCGGCTGGCTGCCCTCGATCGGCTGGGCGCCGTGGCGCACGGGCATCATCAATCACCTTCAGCACGTGCTGCTGCCGATCCTGACTCTGTCGGCCTATTTCTACGGCGTCTTCACGCTCGTCTACCAGGCCGAGTACGATGCGGTGCGTCGCCGGCTCTTCGTGCGCGTCGCCAAGGCCAAGGGCCTGTCCGAGCGCCAGGTCTCGTTCCGGCATGTGCTGCCCAACTCGATCCTGCCGGTCATCACCTATGTTGGCCTGAGCCTGGGCCAGCTCATGGGCGGCGCCGTCGTCACGGAATCGCTGTTCTCGATCCCCGGCATCGGCGGTCTGCTCGTCGATTCGATCGTCGCACGCGACTATCCGGTCATGATGGCGATCGGCATGATCGTCGTCATCACTGTCGTCGTCATGAACACCGCGGCCGACATCGTCTACACGATCGTCAACCCGCAGATCAGGCTCGATTGATGAGGGGCGTCGGCAAATCCTGGCGCCGGGGGCCGCTGGGCTCGCCGCGTTTCCTCGTCGGGCTGGGCATGATCGGCGCGGTGTGCCTGCTCTCCGCACTGGCCGACAGTCTGGCGCGCTTCGACCCGACGCGCAGCGGCGTTTTTCCCCTCTCGCCGCCGGATGCGACCCACTGGCTCGGCACCGACGAGCTCGGCCGCGACATCGTGAGCCGCGTGCTCTATGGCGGACGGCCGTCGCTCCTGATCGGCATCGGGGCGGCTGCGCTGTCGACGCTGATCGGCGTGCCGATCGGCCTCGTCGCCGGTTATGTCGGCGGACGGCTCGACCGGCTGACCATGCAGCTCGTCAATCTGCTGATCTCGGTTCCGGGCCTCATCCTGGCCCTGATCATCACCGCCATGATCGGCCCGTCGCTCACCAATCTCGTGCTGGTGCTCGGCTTCGTCACCTGGCCGCGCGTGGCGCGGCTGGTGCGCGGGCAGGCGCTCGCCATCCGCGAGACCGTGTTCGTGGAGGCGGCGCGGGCGGCAGGCGGTGGTGCCGCCTGGATCGTGCGCATGCACATCCTGCCCAACACGCTGGCGATCATCGCGACCCAGTTCTCGCTGACCGTCGCCTACTCGATATTCACCTCGGCGAGCCTGAGCTTCCTCGGGGTCGGCATCCCGCCGCCGACGCCCGACTGGGGCGGCATGGTGCGCTCCGGTCTCAACTACCTCGCGCTCAATCCGACCATGGCTCTGGCGCCGAGCGTGGCGGTCGCGATCACGGTGCTGGGCTTCTTTTTCCTGGGCTCGACCCGCAAATGAATGCCGACATAGCGGTGCAAGAGAAGCTGCTCGAGGTCGATGGCCTGTCCGCGACATTCCGCAGCAACAGCGTGCGCGCGCTGCGCGACGTGTCGTTTCGCATCGACGCGGGCGAGGTGGTTGCGCTGGTCGGCGAGTCCGGCTCGGGCAAGTCGACGACGGGCCTGGCGATCATGGGCCTGCTCGAGCGCGGCGAGGCGTCGCTGTCGGGTTCGATCCGCCTGGTGCGCAAGTCGGGCGAGCGCGCCGAGCTGGTCGGGCTCGCCGAGAACCGCATGCGCAGCGTGCGCGGCAACGACGTCGCCATGATTTTTCAGGAACCGATGTCGTCGCTCGATCCCATCTACAGCGTCGGCGACCAGATCGCCGAGGCAATCGCCGCGCATCAGGATCTGCCGCGCGCCAGGGTCGAAGACGAGGCCCTTCGGCTTCTCACGATCATGGCCATTCCCGATCCGGCCAAGTGCTTCGTCAGCTACCCGCACCAGCTTTCGGGCGGCATGCGCCAACGCGTGATGATCGCCATGGCGCTGTCGTGCCGACCGCGGCTGCTGGTCGCCGACGAGCCGACGACCGCGCTCGACGTGACCATCCAGGCGCAGATCATCGATCAGCTCGGCATCCTCCAGCGCGATGCCGGCATGGCCGTGCTGTTCGTCACTCACGACCTCGGCCTTGCGGCCGATCTGGCCGATCGCGTGCTGGTCATGTATGCGGGTCAGATCGTCGAGGCTGGGCCGGCCGATCAGGTGTTCTCAAGACCCACCATGCCCTACACGGCCGGCTTGATGCGCTCGCGTCCGCGCATCGGCGCCGGGCGCGCCGCCGGCGGTCAGATTCAGCCGATTCCCGGTGGCGTCCCGGATCTCGCGCGGTTGCCGACCGGCTGCACGTTTCATCCGCGCTGCGCTCATGCGGTCACGGGCCGGTGCGACGTCACCTTGCCGGCATTGGAGCCCGCCGATGGCGGCCGTGCCGTGCGCTGCCTGCGCTGGCGAGAGATCACGCCATGATCGCCGACGCGTCCGGCGCATCACTGGTCGACGTCAAGGGGCTGACCAAGCGGTTCGACATCCGCAAGGGAGCCTTCGCGCGCGTGGCAGCCCAGGTCCATGCGGTTGAGAACGTTTCTTTTCAGATCAAGGAAGGCGAGGTGCTCGGCCTCGCCGGCGAGTCCGGCTCGGGAAAGACCACGATCGGACGCATGCTGCTTCGGCTGATCGAGGCGAGCTCGGGCAGCATCCGCTTCATGGGCGAGGAGATCGCCGGCTTCGACCGTGCGCGCCTCCTCGCCTTCCGGGGCCAGGCCCAGATCGTATTCCAGGACCCGTTCGCCTCCCTCGATCCGACGATGACGGTCGGCGAGGCGATCGCCGAGCCGCTGCGCATCCAGGGCATGAAGGCTGGCTCGCCGGAGCTGCGCCAGCGCATCGCCGAACTCCTCGAGGCAGTGGCGCTGCAGCCCGACTTCACCCTGCGGCGCCCCGAGGAATTGTCCGGCGGCCAGCGTCAGCGCGTGGTCATCGCGCGGGCCCTCTCGGTCAATCCGAAGTTCATCGTCGCCGACGAACCGGTTTCCTCGCTCGACGTGTCGATTCAGGCGCAGATCATCGGTCTGCTCGAGCGGCTGCAGCGTCGCTCCGGCCTCACCATGCTGTTCATCAGTCACGATCTCGCGGTCATGGAGTACATGTCCGACCGGATCGCCGTGCTCTATCTCGGCCGGCTGATGGAGATCGGCCCGGCGCACGACGTCATCGCCGCGCCGAAGCATCCCTATACCGAGGCGCTGATCTCGGCGATACCCGATGCCGCCCAGCGCACCGGACGCAAGCGGGTCATCCTGACCGGCGAGATACCGAGCGCGATCGCGCCGCCCGCCGGCTGCGTGTTTCACACGCGTTGCCGCTACGCGCTGGCGGCATGCACCCAGGGGGTTCCGGAGCTGCGCGAGACGCGGCCCGGCCATTACAAGGCGTGCATCAGGGACGACTTGCTCTGACTGTCCTCGCAGTCAGGAGCGGGCGAGACGCAATTTTGCCCGCCTCTTATGATCGTTTCGTCACCTCGACGTCGCCTTCAAAGCGATCCGTGGCCTCGCGGTTGCGGTCGTATCGTCTCGTGAGCGGAAACGGCGGCAGCCAGGACTCGCGACGCACGGTCCAGAGTTCGTAGGTTGGTTTCAGTTGGTCAGGGGCATCCAGGCATCCCAGGGTCACTCCGACTTCGTCGGCGCTGCGCCCGAAAACGGGCGAGCCGCAGCGGGGGCAGAAAGACCGCCCGGCATAGTCGCGTGTTTCGCCCTCGATGGTCACCGCATCCTTGGGGAAGATCGCGGAAGCGTGGAATAGGGCTCCGTGATGCTTGCGACAGTCGAGACAGTGACAAAGGCCGACCCGGTATGGGAGCCCCGACGCCACAAATCGGACGTTGCCGCACAGGCAGCCGCCGGTGAATTGGTCCATGCTGTCTCTCCTCGAGAATCAAGCGCCCGGGAAGATTATGTCGCACGGCGCTGCCAGGGTTAGTATGAAATACTTCTCCACGTCCGTGATTGTTGTTGCCGTGCCCGCGGATTGCTAGCCTCTCACACGTGCCGCGCCGCGCCAGCCGCGGGCGCCACGGGGAGGACCGCGATGACGAATCAATTCCTGACGCTCCTGGCCGGCTGCGCGATCGGTCTGGCCGTATCCGCGACCGCGCTGAGCGCACAGGAGAAGCCGCAGTATGGCGGCACGCTCAACGTGTCGCTGCCCAACGACGCGAAGTCGCTCGACCCGACCTTCCAGGTCAATTTCAGCGAGCGCCAGCCGCAATACCTGATCTTCAACACCTTGACCGGGCTGAAGCCGGACTTCTCCATCATCCCCGAGCTGGCCGAGCGCTGGGAGTACGACGCCGCTGGGCCGCGCTACGTCATGCATCTGCGCAGCGGCGTCAAGTTCCACGATGGCACGGATTTCAACGCCGAGGCGGCGAAATGGAACATCGAGCGACGCCTCGATCCCGAGATCAAGTCGCCGTCGCGGCCGATCCTGGTCGACATGATCAAGTCGGTCGAGGCGCCGAGCCCGACGACGCTGGTGATCAATCTCAAGGGTCCGGCGCCGAACCTGCTCGGCATGCTGGCCCAGCGTGAAGGCTTCATGCTGTCGCCGACCGCCGCGGCCAAATCCGGTGCGGATTTCGGCACCAAGCCGGTCGGCACCGGGCCCTTCATCTTCAAGGAATGGGATCCGGGCAATCGCATCGTGCTCGACAAGAACCCGGCCTATTGGGAGCAGGGCAAGCCCTATCTCGATCGCGTCGTGTTCGTTCAGACCGCCAACCCGGTCGTCAGCGTGCCGCGCCTGCTGACGCGCGAGATCGACTACATCGCCCAGCTCGGTCCCAACGACGTGCGCCCGATCGAGAATCGGCCGGGCATCAAGCTCGATCCGAGCCCGGGCAGCCGCTGGACGTCGTTCCAGCTCGTGATCGACCGCCCGCCGCTCGACAATCTGAAGCTGCGTCAGGCGATGGCGCACGCCATTGACCGCAAGCGCATCGTCGACATCGTCATGGCCGGCAAGGCGACGATCGCGGACACGCCGACGCCGCCGGGCCTGTGGTGGCACGATCCGTCGATCAAGCAATACGAGTACAACCCGACCAAGGCGAAGCAGCTGCTGTCCGAGATCGGATGGAAGAGCGACACCGAGATCAGGCTCTCGGTGCAGCCGGTCGCGCTCTATCAGCAATACAGCCAGCTCGCCCAGGAGCAGATGAAGGAAGTCGGCATCAACGTCCGCATCGAGCCGGTGTCGGTCAGCGAGTGGTATCCGATGCTGCTCAAGGCGCAGATCTATTTTCTGCCGACGCGCTGGACGCAGCGGCCTGATCCCGACGGCATGTTCAGCTATCTGTTCGACAGCAAGTCGGCAGCCAACAACAGCCGCTACAAGAACGATGAGGTCGACTCCCTGCTCGCCAAGGCGCGTGCCGAGACCGACCAGAAGGAGCGGGCGAAGCTCTATTTCGCGGCGCAGAAGCACATGACCCACGACCTGCCGTTCATTTCGCTGTTCTTCTCCGTCGAGTTCGCCGCGATGCGCGACGAGGTCAAGAACCACGTGTGGATCCCCGACGAGATCCCGCGCTTCCGCGAGGTGTGGAAGACGGCGCGGTAGGAGCCAATCTCGGGCGTTCCCGCTCCCCTCGTGGGAGCGGGACGACGAGCGAGCCTCTCGATCGTCGAACCTCCCGGCTTGAAACTTCGGTGCATTGACCTAACATCGAGACTCGGCGTCTGCGAGGCGCGCAGCCGCCGGTCCTGCCGCTTGCCCCGGACTCCGATCGGAATCGCCAATCGAGGCGGACATGATTCATGCGGCAAGCGGCCCGCAGGGCCAGCTGTGGTCTGACGGCAATCCGACATCCGACGGTTTGACGCGGCGCGAATACCTCGCGGGCGCGGCCGCATTGGCCCTGACCGCCGGCTCCGGCATGGTCCAGGCGGCGACGACGGCTCCGACGCGAGCGCCGGTGCCGCTCAAGGGCGGACACCTGGTCATGGGGCTGAGCGGCGCCAACCCCAGCGACCGCCTCGACCCGGCCAGCCATGTCGGCAGCTTCATGACCAATCTCGCGGCACAGTATTCGGACACGCTGACCACCATCTCCGAGCTCTATCAGGTCAGGCCCGCGCTGGCGACGAGCTGGGACGCCCGGCCGGGTGCGGCCGAATGGACGATCAAGTTGCGCCGCGGCGTCATCTTCCACAATGGCAAGGAGCTGACGGCGGCCGACGTCATCCACTCGATCAACCATCATCGCAATCCCGCGACCAAGTCGGTCGCCTATCCCCTGGTCGCGGCGATCACCGATATCTGGGACTCCGACAAGTACGAAGTCACCATCGCGCTCGACGGCGGCAATGCCGACCTGCCCTATCTGCTGGCCGATCAGCATCTCGCGATTCACCCCGATCAATCGGATTTTGCGGACGGCATCGGCACCGGCGCCTTCGTTCTGGAGACCTTCAAGCCCGGGGTGCGCGGCGCGGTCAGGCGCAATCCGAACGACTGGCGCAGCGACCGCGGACATCTCGCCGCAGTCGACACGGTGGCGATCGCCGATCCGGCCGAGCGCCTGTTCGCCGTGCAGAGCGGCGTCGTCCATATCGTCGATCGCGTCGACCCGCGTGCGCTCGCCGGATTGGATCGCCGGGCCAATCCGCAGGTCTTCAACACCGCGGGCAGCGCCTATGCCAGCTTTGCGATGTTCGCGGACACGCCGCCCTTCGATCGCAACGATCTCCGGCTGGCGCTCAAATTCGTGATCGACCGCTCGGCGATCGTGAATACCGCCTTGGGCGGCGGCGCCAAGGTCGCCAACGACCACCCGATTCCATCCTTTCACCCGTTCCATGCGTCGGACATCCCGCAACGTTCGTTCGATCCGGACCGGGCGCGCTTCCATTATCGCCAGTCCGGACACCGCGGCGCGCTGCGTCTGGCCGTTGCGGATGCCGCATTTCCGGGTGCCGTCGAAGTCGCCAAGGTATTCCAGGCGAGTGCCGCCAAGGCGGGCATCACCATAGAGGTCACGCGCGCGGCCAGTGAAGGCTATTGGAGCGAGGTCTGGCTGAAGCAGCCGTTCGCCGGCGCCTACTGGCCGGGCCGCATGACTGCCGACGAGATGCTGTCGAGCGCATTCGCCTCGACATCGCCGTCGAACGACAGTCACTGGAACAGCCCGCGCTTCGATGAGCTGCTGCTCGCGGCGCGCGCCGAGCTCGATGCGGCCAAGCGCAAGCGCATGTACCGCGACATGCAGGTCATGCTGCACAACGAGAGCGGCGCGGTCATCCCCTGCTTCTACAACAACATCGTTGTGGCCCATCAGCGCGTGCGCGGGTATGTGCCGCACCCTGCGCACGACATGAGCGGCTTCCGCGCCGCGGAGAAGCTCTGGTTCGCGACCTGAGCCGCGCGCCTGCATCGCCATTTCATTCCGGGCGCAGCTTGGATCGGCTGGCCCCTTGACCTAACATTCCCGGCAGGCGGCGCAGCGGAAACAACCGCGTGGCCGGCTCTGAAGTCAGGGCGGCGCCAATGCCAGGGAGGCGAAGATGACCCAGTCACGGGATTCGAGTGCGCCACTGCAGACCGGAATGGACCGGCGCGACTTTCTGACCGGTGCGGCGGCTCTGGGCGTGGCAGGCGCCACGGTGGGCCCGCTGGCTGGACCGGCCGAGGCGCAGACGCCGCGCCGCGGCGGCCATCTCATCCTCGGCCTCAATGCCGGCAGCACGAGCGACAGCCTCGATCCGGCGCGCCACGTCGCGAGCTACATGTCGAATCTCGGTCCGCAATTCTCCGATGCGCTGACCGTCGTCGACGAGAGTGCAAAAGTGAAACCGGCGCTCGCCGTGAGCTGGGATCCCAAGCCGGGCGCGAAGGAATGGGTGATCAAGCTGCGCCGCGGTGTGACCTTTCACAATGGCAAGGAAATGACCGCGGCGGACGTCGTCTATTCGATCAATCACCACCGCGGCGCCGACTCGAAATCGGTCATCCGCTCGCTGGTGGCGCAATTCACCGAGGTCAAGGCGACCGACAAGTACGAGGTCACGATCGCGCTCAACAGCGGCAATGCGGATCTGCCCTTCGTGCTCGCCGAGCAGCGCATGCCCGTGGCGCCGGATGCCTCGAACTTCACCGACGGCATGGGCACCGGCGCTTTCATTCTTGAATCCTTCGAGCCGGGCGTGCGCGCGCGCGTCAAGAAGAACCCGAACGACTGGCGCAGCGACCGCGGCTGGGTCGACACGGTGGAGTCGCTGGCGATCCCCAACGCGACCGCGCGGCTGGCCGCGCTGCAGAGCGGCGCCGTACATCTGATTGACCGCATCGACCCCAAGGGAGTGGCCGCGCTGGAGGCCAACCCGAAGCTGCAGGTGTTCAACACCACGGGCTCGGCGCATTGCTGCTTTGCCATGTGGATTGACACCGCACCCTTCGACAATCTCGATCTCCGGCTGGCGCTCAAATACGCGATCGATCGGCCCGCCATCCTGCGCACCGTGCTGCGCGGAAGCGGCAAGATCGGCAACGATCACCCGATCGCAGGCTTCCATCCCTATTTTGCCTCGGACATTCCCCAGCGCGGCTACGATCCCGACAAGGCGAAGTTCCACTACCAGAAATCCGGCCACAGCGGCCCACTCTCGCTTGCCATCGCCGACGTCACCTTTGCCGGCGCGGTCGACATGGCCCAGCTCTTTCAGGCGACCGCGCTCCGGGCCGGCATCAACATCGACGTCAACCGCGTGCCCAATGACGGCTATTGGAGCAATGTCTGGCTGAAGCGTCCCTTCGTCGGCACATATTGGGCCGGCCGCACGACCGCCGACCTGCTGTTCTCCGCGGCCTACGCCTCCAACGCGACATGGAACGAAAGCCATTGGAAGCGGCCGAAATTCGACGAGCTCTTGATCCAGGCGCGCGCCGAGCTCGACGATGCCAAGCGCAGACGCATGTATCAGGACATGCAGCTCATGCTGCACGAGGAGGGCGGGTCGATCATCCCGGCCTTCTACAACTACATCGTCGCCGGCGATGCACGCCTGGCCGGCTACGTGCCCAATCCCGTGCTCGACATGGCCGGCTTCCGCGCTGCGGAGAAGGTGTGGTTCGCGAGCTGATCGCGACTGGCGGAACGACCCCTCGCTCTAACCTGAACTTTGCCCGAATTTTGACCAAGCCACTGATGTGACTCGCGTTTGTCTGCGGGTCCTGACTACAGGCTGGGCTTGACGGCGAGCAGATCGAGTGCGCGGCGCTGGATTTCGGTCGGGGTGGCGAGCACCGGGAAGGAGGCTGCGCGGCCGAAGCGGACGGTGTTGCGGGTGAGCGTGGCGAGATCGGCGAGCAGCGAT
>VGDO01000026.1 GCA_016869645.1 Alphaproteobacteria bacterium | reverse complement strand
TCCGGCCGGCCGCCGCGCTCGCGCCGGCCGGCGCTCGACCAGGCCCATGCGGCCGCGCGCGCAACGAGCCGGGCGCGCACCGGGTTGCGCTCGACGTAGCGCAGCACGGTCAGCAGGTGCTCGTCGCGCTGGATCGGGAAAGCCCTGAAGCGGCCTTGCCAGATGTGGCCGGCGGTTCCGTGGCGCGCATGATGACGGCGCACGTGGCCGGTCAGCAGGCGCTGCATCCAGCGGCCGAGGTCGCCGTCGCGCCGCGGCCAAAGCACGAGGTGGATGTGGTTCGGCATCAGGCAATAGGCGAGCGGCCGCGCGTCGAGGTGCTCCTGGGTCTGGCCGATCAGCACGATGAAGGCGCGGTAGTCAGCGTCGCCGGCAAACACCGCGGCGCGGCCGTTGCCGCGGTTGATCACGTGGTAGCAGACGTCGGCGGCCGAAGCGCGCGCTGTGCGGGGCATGCAGCATGGTCAGGGGATGCGATCGGGCGCGTCAACTTGAATATGAATGTCCCCTTTTTTGCTTGTTTGCGCCGGGCGCATGATCGCCTGAGCATCGGTCACAGCTTTGCATTCTGACGGCTGTTGCCCGCGCATTGCGGCGCGATATGCTGGCGCGCCTTCGTGCCGGCCGCAGGACCCCATCGATGCGCTTCGTCATCGCCAAGATGAAACACGAGACCAACACGTTTTCGCCGTTGGTCACGGACGTCGCGCGTTTCGAAGCGCGCGGCAGCTATTTCGGCAACGAGGCGCTCGCGCGCTACGGCCGAACCAAGACGCCCTTTGGCGCCTTCGTCGAATTGGCGCGCGAGATTGGCGCGGAGATCGAGGCACCCGTCGTGGCGGAGGCCTGGCCGAGCGGCCGGGTGACCGCGGATGCCTATGAGCGCATCAGCCGCCCGATTCTCGATGCCGCGGCGCGCGGCTGCGATGCGGTGTTGCTCGACCTCCACGGCGCCATGGTCTGCGAGACGGACGAGGACGGCGAGGGGCTGCTGCTCGAACGGCTGCGCGCGATGGCGCCCGGCATCCCCATTGCCGTGGCGCTCGATTTCCACGCCAATCTGACCGACCGCATGGTGCGCAACTGCACCGTGATGACCGGCTACAAGACCTTTCCGCATGTCGACACCTACCAAACGGGCCTGCAGGCCGGGCGCATCCTCCTGCGCGCGCTCGAGGGCGAGATCAGGCCGGTCATGCGCTGGGCGCGCGCGCCGCTGCTGATCCAGACGCTGTGCCAGGCGACCGACGAGGAGCCGATGCGCCCGCTGATCGCGGCAGCCGAAGCCGCCGAGCGCGACGGCGCGCTCGCCGTCAGCGTGTTCGGCGGGTTCGCTCACGCCGACATCAAGGACGCCGGATTGAGCGTGCTCGCGATTACCGACGGCGACGCCGATCGCGCCGAGCGCATCGCGTCCGGCATCGTCGCCGAGGCATGGTCGCGGCGCGCCGCCTTCGTCTATCGGGCGGAAGCGCTCGAGGCCTCGATCGCGCGCGCGAAGTCGCTGAAGGACGGCCCCGTTCTGCTGATCGACCATTGCGACAACACGGGCTCGGGCGGCACACAGGACGTCATGACGGTCGTGCGCGAGATCATGCGCCAGGGCCTGGAAGACGTGGCCGTGTTCGCCATCCGCGACCCCGATAGCGTCGACACGATGATCCGCGCCGGAGTCGGAAAGCGCGTCACCGTGGCGCTCGGCGGCAACACGGACATACCCGCGCTTGGCCTCAAGGGCGAGCCTCTCGAGGTCAGCGGCATCGTGCGCAACATATCCGACGGCGAGTTCACGATAACCGCGCCGATGTTCACCGGGGTGCGCGCCTATCTCGGCCGCAGCGTCGTGCTTGACACCGGCGCGATCGAGATCGTCGTGTGCGAGCGCAGCCACGAACCGTGGGATCTCGGCTGCTTCCGCTCCAACGGCATCGAGCCGACGGCGAAGAAGTACCTCATGCTCAAGTCGCGCCTGCACTATCGCGCCGGTTTCCGGCCGATCGCGCGCCACATCATCGAATGCAACGGCGCGGGCTGCACCACCTCGGACAATTCGCTGCTCAAGTACCGGCACGTGCGCCGCCCGGTCTATCCGCTCGACCCTGATGCACGAGCCTAGCCTATGAGCGAGGCGACCGGCCGGCATGGCCGGCTCGTGGCGGCCAATGCGGCCCTCGGCCTGACCATCCTGCTGTGGAGCTCGCAATTCGCCGGCGTCGCCGAACTGCTCGAGCTATGGGGACCGTTCGAGCTCGGCGTGTTGCGGTTCATGGCCGCGATGCCCCTGTTCGGGGCGGCGCTGCTGTGGGAGCGGTTGCGCGGCGTGCCGCCTCCGGCCGTGGCCGCACCCTGGCGGCTGTGGCTGCTCGGGCCGATCGGCGTCGCGATGTTCAACCTCTGCTTCGTGTTCGGCGTGCGGCATGCCGGCTCGATCGGCGCGGCGATCGCCAGCTCGATCACGCCCGTCGTCGCCATGCTGATCATGTGGCTGGGGTTTCGCCAGCGGCCGCGTCCCGGCGTCGGATGGGCGGTCGCACTCGCGATCGCGGGCGGACTGATCGCAAGCTTGGGCAATCCCAAATCCGGCGCCGGCGGCATCCAGGGGCTCGGCGAATTCCTGATGTTGCTCGGCGGCGGCATCTGGACCTGGTATTCGGCGGCCGCGCAAAGCTGGCTCAAGGGCTGGACGCAGCTCCGCATCGCGGCCATGACGCTGATCCCAGGCAGCAGCTTCCTCCTGCTGCTCTACGGCGGTGCCGTCGCGGCCGGCGAGGTGGCCTTTCCGCCGGCCATGCCCAGCCTGTGGCACATCTGTGTTCTGATCTACCTGGCGGCCGGGCCGACCTTCACGGGCATCATCGGATGGAACTACGGCGTCAAGTTCGTCGGCGTGACCGTGGCGTCGATCTATCTGAACCTCATGCCGGTGGTGGCGGTGCTGATCGCCGCCGTGGCCGGCAGCGTGCCGAGCTGGGAACAGCTCGCCGGCGGGGCGATCGTGCTGGCGGGCGTGGTCTATTCACAAATGCGCCGAAACACGTCATGACAAGGACTGGCCCGCAGCGGCAGCGGACCGGAGAGGGATCGAGTTATGGAATTCTCATACTTCCTGTCGGCCTACATGCCCGACGGCGCCTATGGCGGCAAGCGGCTGTTCAGCGACATGATCGAGCAGGCCGTGACGGCCGACCGGCTCGGCTATCACGGCGTGTCGATACCCGAGCATCACCTGATCAACATCACGATGATCCCGTCGCCGCTGCAGATGGCAGTCAAGGTCGCGACCCTGACGCGCCATGTCGAGCTGCTGACCGCCGTCGTCGTGCTGCCGATCCGCGACATGCGCGTGCTGGCGGGCGAGATCATCCAGGCCCATGCGCTGTGCGACGAGCGCCTCGTCATCGGCGTCGGGCGCGGCGCCTATCCCTACGAGACGGCGCGGCTCGGCGTGCCGCTCGAGCAGACGCGTGACAAGTTCGATGAGTCCCTGGCCGTGCTCGAAGCGCTGCTGACCCGCGAGGACGTCTCGTGGTCGGGCAAGCACTACAATTTCGAATCGCTGACCGCGATGCCGCGGCCGGCCTCGAAGGTGCCCCTCATGGTCGCCGCCTCGACGCCCGAGGGCTGCTACCACGCCGCGCGCAGGGGTTACGACATCATGACGACGCCGCTGAGCGGCTCGCACGAGCGGCTGCTCGATCAGGTCGCGGGCTTCAAGCGCGGCCGCGACGAGGCGGCGCTGCCGGGGCGCCGTCAGAAGCTCTTTCTCCAGCGCGGCCTGTTCGCCGCCAATGACGAGGCCCAGGCGCGCCGCATCGTCGCGTTGGCGCACGAGTACTACAAGCGCTTCGAGAACATCAAAGGTCCGGGCGTGGTCAGGAACGGATTGATCGAGCCGCTGCCACGCAAGCAGACGGTCGAGGAGCTCGGCCGCAATCTGCTGGTCTGCCGGCCGCTCGAGCTGATCGACCGGCTGGCCGAATATGCCGAGCTCGGCATCGACGAGGTGATTGCGCCCTGCGGCTTCGGCCAGGCGCACAATGAGACGATCGAGATGATGCACCGCTTCGCCGAGGACGTGATGCCGCATTTCCGCGAGAAGAAGCGGGCTTTCGGCTGAACTCCGCACCGCCTCGATCCAACTGCGAGCAACAATCATGCCCATGATTCGAGTGGAAATGTTTCCGGGACGCACCCAGGAGCAGAAGGCCGCGTTCGCGCGTGCGGTCACCGACGCCTTCGTGTCGATCTGCGGCGGTACGCCGGAGAGCGTGCACATCGTCTATCGGGACGTGCCGCGCACCGACTGGGCGGTCGCGGGCAAGCTCGCGTCGGATGGCGCGCCGAGCCAGACCGCGGCCCTCAAACAAACCACGTCGGCCGAACGGCCGGCCAAGGCCGTCGATTGCGCCTACTGGATCGAGGGCGACGGGCCGCCCGTGTTCTTCGTCCACGGCATCGGCGCGCGCCGCCAGGGCTGGTCGCGCCTCATCGAGCTGATCAAGGCCGATTTCCGCTGCGTCAGCTACGATCTGCGCGGTCATGGCGAGTCGCCGATTCCAGCCGGCAAGTTCGGGCTCGACGAGCTGGTTGCCGACCTCGAGGCGCTGCGCCAGCGCCTCGGCATCGAGAAGGCGCACATCGTCGGCCACTCGCTCGGCGGCATGATCGGCCCCGCCTATGCGCGGGCATATCCGGACCGCGTGCTGTCGCTCGGCCTGCTGTCGACGGCAGCGTTCCGCACCGAGGACGACAGCGCCAAGGTGCGGGGCGTGGTAACGGCCATGGAGAAGAACGGCATCGCCCAGACGCTCGACACGCTCGCCAGCCGCTGGTTCACCGACCGCTTCATGACCGAGCACGCCGACCGCGTCGAGGCGCGCAAGCGCCAGGTCGTCGAGACGGACCCCGATGTGTTCCTCAACGTGTTCCGCATCTACGCCGAGACCGAGATGGCGCCCTGGCTGCATGAGGTCAAGGTGCCGAGCCTGGTCTTGACCGGCGAGCTCGACGGCGGGTGCAATCCCAGGCTCAACAAGCAGATCGCCGCGGCGTTGCCCAAGGCCGAGCTGGTGATCCTCGACGGTCTCAAGCACGCAATTCTGATCGAAGCCTCGGAGCGGGTCGCACCGCACGTGCACCGCTTCCTGAAGGCACATAGCTAGGGGCAATGCGGCCATGAGCACCAAGGATGACTTCGAGCGCGGCGTTGAGGTGCGCAGCACCCTGTTCGGCGAGGAACGCACGCGCCAGTCGCTCGCCAACAGGGACCCGCTCAACGAGCGGTTCCAGGAGCTGTTGACCTCCTATTGCTTCGGCAGCCTGTGGGGCCGCGACGGCGTCGCATGGCGCGACCGCAGCCTGATGACCATGGCGATCGTGGCCGCGCAGCACCGGTTCCCCGAGTTCGAGACCCATGTGAAGCTCGCGCTCAGGAATGGCTGCGAGCGCGAGGTCATCATCGAGCTGGTGCGCCATCTCGCGATCTATTGCGGTATTCCAACCGGCCTCGAGGCATTCCGCACCGTGCAGCGGGTATTCCAGGACAGCGCCGCACCCGGCTCGAACTGACGTTTCCCGCAGCGAGCCCGTGATGGGCGACGGCGCCGGCCCGGATTACCGCAGAATTGCTGAAGCAGTCGGCGCGCATGGCCTCGTCGCACGCGGCGGCTTTCATCCCGAAGCGCCGGATGGCGTGCCTGCGCTCGCCGACGGCCGCCCGACCCGGACCCTGATCATCATCGGTTCGGTCGGCGGATCGGCGTGGCCGAGCTTCGCCCTGTCGCGCGAGCGCTCCGACGGGTCAGCCGATCCGCTCGATCGGTGGACGCGCCGCATCCTCCTCGCAATTGCGCGCGAGTTCGACGCCGCGGCGCTGTTCCCGTTCGGCGGGCCGCCGCACCTGCCGTTTCAGCGCTGGGCGCAGCGCGCGGAGCCGGTCGCGCCGTCGCCTCTTGGCATCCTCATCCATCCCGACCACGGGCTGTGGCACGCCTACCGCGGCGCGCTGGCCTTTGCGCGCCAACTCGATTTGCCGGCGCGTGGCGACCGGCCGCGGGCCTGCGATGCCTGCACGACCAAGCCGTGTCTCTCCGCCTGCCCGGTCGGCGCCTTTGCCGATTCAGGCTACAACGTGGCGCGCTGCATCGATCACGTCGTCGCGCCCGCGGGCCAGGCGTGTCGCTCCGGCGGCTGCCGCGCGCGGCTCGCCTGTCCCGTCGGTCGGCATCTGGCGCATGACGAGGCCCAGGCGCGATTCCATATGGACGCGTTCGTCGCGGCACGGCAAAGGTCGCTCCGTCGCTGAATCCAGTCGCAGCGGCGTAAGCGCGCGCGCTGCCCCGCGCATCTTCTTGCGTGCCGTTATGAACCACTTTAGTCTTGTCTGGCATAATGGATACCAGAACCGCGCGGCGGTCCTCGCCTGCGTGCTAAGCACCTGACATCAGTGCGGATTTGGCCGAGATAGGCGCGGGTCACAGCCGACCGGCCTGAAGGAGAGGGGAACATGGCCGAGAAGGTCAAGAGCGACATCGAAATCGCTCGCGTCGCCAAGATGAAGCCGATCGAGCAGATCGCCGAGAAGCTGGGCATTCCCGCGAGCGAGATTTTCCGTTACGGCCACCACAAGGCGAAGGTGTCGCTCGACTACGTCGCCAGCGTCCAAGGCAGGAAGGACGGCAAGCTGATCCTGGTGACAGCGATGACCCCGACGCCGGCCGGCGAGGGCAAGACGACGACCACGGTCGGCCTCGGCGACGGTCTCAACAAGATCGGCAAGAAGGCGATCATCTGCCTGCGCGAGCCGAGCCTCGGGCCCTGCTTCGGCGTCAAGGGCGGCGCGGCGGGCGGCGGCTATGCCCAGGTCGTGCCGATGGAGGACATCAACCTGCACTTCACCGGCGACTTCCACGCCATCGGCGCGGCCAACAACCTGCTCGCCGCCATGCTCGACAACCACATCTACTGGGGCAACGAGCTCAACATCGACCAGCGCCGCGTGAGCTGGCGCCGCGTCCTCGACATGAACGACCGCGCGCTGCGCTCGATCGTCAATTCGCTGGGCGGTGTCGCCAACGGCTTCCCGCGCGAGGACGGCTTCGACATCGTCGTGGCGTCCGAGGTGATGGCGATCTTCTGCCTGTCGCGCGACCTCGCCGATCTCAAGAAGCGGCTCGGCGACATCGTCGTGGCCCAGACGCGCGACCGCAAGCCGGTGCGCGCGCGCGACCTGCAGGCCGAGGGCTCGATGGCGACCTTGCTCAAGGACGCGCTGATGCCCAACCTCGTGCAGACGCTCGAGAACAATCCCGCCTTCATCCATGGCGGCCCGTTCGCCAACATCGCCCATGGCTGCAACTCGGTGATGGCGACGCGCCTCGGCCTCAAGCTCGCCGACTATGTCGTGACCGAGGCGGGCTTCGGCGCCGACCTGGGGGCCGAGAAGTTCTTCGACATCAAGTGCCGCAAGGCCGGGCTCAATCCCGCGGCCGCCGTCATCGTCGCGACCATCCGCGCGCTCAAGATGCATGGCGGCGTGGCCAAGGAATCGCTGGGCAAGGAAGACATCGGCGCGCTCGAGCGCGGCTTTTCCAATCTGGCGCGCCATGTCGAGAATGTCGGCCGTTTCGGCGTGCCGCGCGTGGTCGCGGTCAATCGCTTCATCTCCGACACCGACGCCGAGATCGCCAAGGTGCAGGAGCTGTGCAGGGGCATCGGCGTCGAGGCGATCATGTGCACGCACTGGGCCCATGGCGGCGCCGGCACCGAGGCGCTCGCCAAGCACGTCGTCCAGATGATCGACAAGGGCGACGCCAAGTTCAAGCCGCTCTACCCCGACGAGATGCCGCTGTGGGACAAGATCCGCACGGTCGCGCAGACGCTCTATGGCGCCAAGGACATCGACGCCGACGCCAGCGTCAAGACGCGCATCAAGGATCTGCAGGAAGGCGGCTACGGCCATTACCCGATCTGCATGGCCAAGACGCAGTACAGCTTCTCGACCGATGCGGCCAAGAAGGGCGCGCCGTCGGGACACATCGTCAACGTGCGTGAAGTGCGCGTCTCGGCGGGCGCGGAGTTCCTGGTCGCGATCTGCGGCGACATCATGACCATGCCTGGCCTGCCCAAGGTGCCGGCCGCGGTCAAGATCACGGTCGACGACAAGGGCCAGATCGACGGGCTGTTCTAGGACATTGCCCTCCCACGCGGCCGCGCGCGGGAAGGCGATCGCCGAGCGCGGCAGCAACATGAGTCCACCCGACCTCAAGCGCGCAGCCGACGCCGTCGCCTATCTGCGCAAGCCCGAGACGATCCGGGCCCGCGCCGGCCGGCTGATGGCGCTCGCCGAACAGGGGGCGCTCAGCCAATTCTCCTATCATCCCGAGCGCCTCGAGGCGGCGGTGGCCTATGTCGCGGACGAGATCCGGCGCAACTATCCGGAGCTCGCCGTGCCCTACCACAGCCGCTGGCGCCATTTCGAAGCGGGCGGAGCCGACCGCTGGGCGAGCCTCGCGCCGGCCGTCGCCGATCGCGCCGAGCGTGCGCGCGTTCGCATCGACCTGGCGGTCACCAGCGTGCTGCTCGACGCAGGGGCCGGACCGACCTGGTCCTACCGCGAAGCCGGGAGCGCCCGGGTCTTCGCTCGATCGGAAGGGCTGGCGGTCGCTAGTTTCGCCATGTTTGCGGCCGGCGGCTTTTCCGCCCGCCGCGATCGTCCGCTGCGCGCCGATGCAGTCGCGTTGACCCGGCTGACCGAGGCGGATCTGGAACGAGCGTTCCAGGTCAATGCCGACAATCCGCTCGTCGGCACCGACGGCCGCACCGCCCTGATGAACCGGCTCGGCCAGGCGCTGAGCGCACGGAGCGACCTGTTCGGCGCCGACGAGCCGCGCGTCGGCAACCTCTACGATGCGCTCGCCGCGCGCGCGCCCGACGGCAGGCTGCCGGCGGCTGCGGTGCTGGCAACCGTGCTCGACGGGCTGTCGACGATCTGGCCGGGCCGGATCGCGCTCGGCTCGCTGAACCTCGGCGATGTCTGGCGCCATCCGGCCATTCATACGGACGACCTGACCGACGGGTTGATGCCGTTCCACAAGCTGTCGCAATGGCTCACCTACTCCCTGCTCGAACCGCTCGAGGAGGCCGGCATCGCCGTGACCGAGCTCGATGCGCTGACCGGCCTGCCCGAGTATCGCAATGGCGGCCTGTTTCTCGATCTCGGCGTGCTCGCGCCGCGCGAACCCGGGGCGCTCGAGCGCATCCATGGCGTGGGCGACGTGTTCGTGGTCGAACTGCGCGCGCTGACGGTGGCGCTGCTCGACCGGGTCGCCGCGCAGGTACGCGACATGCTGGGCGTGACGGCCGAAGCGCTGCCGCTTGCCTCTGTCCTGCAGGGCGGCACCTGGAGCGCCGGGCGCCGCATCGCCGCCGAGCTCCGCTACGGCGGGGCGCCACCGATCAGGCTCGACAGCGACGGCACCGTGTTCTAGTCAATTCCGGGCACTATCCGCCGGGGGAAATCAATATGGCCAGCGTCACCGTCGTCGACCATCCGCTGATCCAGCACAAGCTGACCGGGCTCCGCCGCAAGGAAACCGCGACCGGCGATTTCCGCCGCCTGCTGCGCGAGCTCAGCCTGCTGCTCGCCTACGAGGTCACGCGGGACATGCCGCTGACGCGCGAACGGATCCAGACGCCGCTCATGCCGATGGACGCGCCGGTTCTGGCGGGGCGCCTCTGCTTCGTGTCGATCCTGCGCGCCGGCAACGGCATCCTGGACGGCATGCTCGACCTGCTGCCGTCCGCGCCGGTCGGCCATATCGGGCTTTACCGCGATCCGCAGACGCTCGCCTCGGTCGAGTACTACTACAAGGTGCCGCACGACATCACGGAACGGCTGGCGATCGTCGTCGATCCCATGCTGGCGACCGGCAACTCGGCGGTCGCCGCCGTGCAGCGGCTGAAGGAGAGCGCCGCCAAGGCGGTCAAGCTGGTGTGCATCCTGGCCGCACCCGAAGGCATCAAGGCCTTCCACGACGTCCATGCCGACGTACCGGTCTACACTGCCGCCGTCGATGAGCGGCTCAACGATCACGGCTACATCCTGCCCGGCCTCGGCGACGCGGGCGATCGGCTGTTCGGCACCAAGTAACGGCGACTGGCGGGGACGGTCAGGCGAATAGCGAATTGACGAGCCGGGTCCAGAATCGCTCGGAGCTGTACCAGCGCCTGACGAAGTCGCCGGCCTCGCGCGAAAGGACCGCCGCCCGTTCCGGGTGCTTCTTGAAGAACCGGCATTTGTCGATCAGGTCGTTGGCGGACGAGAATGGAATGTAGTGAACGTAGGGGACCAGAAACCGGTCGAGCGCCGATCCGTGCTCCTCGAGCAGCAGCGCGCCGCAATGAATCGCTTCCCATGCGCGCGCGGTGACGATCGACACGCCGGACTCGCGGCTGCCGAAATTGAGCGCCATCAGGGAGCGCTGGAGCACGTCGACGTATCCGTCGGGCGACAGATATTCGCCTCGGACGTCGCGTCCCATGAGAAAGCCGGGAAAGCTGTTGGCCAGAGCGGCCAGCCAATAGGCCCGCGCATGTTTGAAGGCGCCGAGGAAGCTCGCCGGAATGTCTCTCGCCAGCCGGGCGTCATGCATCCGCGCTTCGTCGCACAGGTTCGCGGATAGGAACACCTTGTCGGCCAAATCGGCACCGAAGCGCAGGGTCGGTTCGAAGTAGATGATCCGATCGACGGCGTCGCGCCAGTAGAGGAATTTCTGGCCGTGGACGGCATTCGAGTGCGCGTCGGGCATCACGATGCAAACCTTGACGCGGCCCGCCTCGCGAATCGCCTTGGCCCACGCGGCATTGAACGCGTCGGCATCGGTGATGCTGTTGGTCTCGACGATCACGATTCGCGCCCGGCTGCGCTCAATCGTCTCGGTCAGCAAGGCGCGGAAGGGCTCGATTCCGATCTGGTCGGCCGCGTCGAGATTCAGCAGCTCCGATGGCATGCCGAGCCGCTGGGCCGAGCTGGCGATCGCCGGTCCGGAGATCGCCGCGCGGCCGCGCGGCGAGGCCAGGTTCGCGCAGACGACGATACCCATGGCGCCGAAGCTCGATAGTGGCCGATCGCCTGCGCCCGACAAGAGTTGACGCAGTTCCGGTCGATCGGGCGCTTGCTGCCACCAGGCGCGCGCCTCGGTCAAACGCCGCTGCAATTCGTGCTCGGCCGCCGGATCGAGCCGGCGCTCCGCGCGCGGCTCGTATCCGGCGTAGATGATTCGGCAGCTTCTGCTGAAGGCGGCGTGGCGCTGATAAAGGCGGGTGACCATGCGCCAGTTGCCGCGCGTCCAATAGTGATCCACCGGCGCGGTCCAGAGGGCAGCGGCAAGCTGCCTCAGATCGGGCGTTCGCTCGATCGTGCAGGCGAGGCGGAGCAGCGGCTTGGTCCGGCCTCTATTCATCATGAAGCGCGCAAAGCGCCGGATGAGGTGGTCGAAACCGCGCTGCATCCGCGCGCGCTCGTCCTCCGCACCTTGCGCATCGGCGGCGCGCAGGAAAGCGCGGACAGCATCGATCAATCCGGCGGGTGCAGCGCCGATCCTGAACAGGTGATGGAGATGGCCCGCCGCCTCCGCCAGACGTCCCTGCGCGGCCAGCGCGCGGGCGAGACCGGTCCGCGCCACGACCAGATCGGGCGACAGGATGATGGCCAGGGCATAGCTGCGGTCGGCGTCGGCCGAATTGCCGCGTGCGGCAAAGGCTACGGCGAGGTTGGCGTGGAGCGCGGCCATATCCGGGGCGAGCGCCGCCGCGCGCAGGAGGCATGAGATGGCGGTCGCCGCGTCGTTCCGGCCGAGCGCCGCGCTGGCCTGGCGTGCGAGCGTCCGCGGATCCGTGCTCGTCACGCCCGTCGCGCCGCCGGACGCTGGCACGTGGTCAGGCCTGCTTGAACTGTTTGCCGAGCCTCAGTCCCTGGCGCTGGTAGTTGGAGCCGAGCTCCTGGCCATAGAGCTGCTCGGGCACCGCCGCCAGCTTCTCGTAGCGCAGCCAGCCCACCACCTGCTCGTGCTCGAGCACGAAGGGCACCTCGTGGCTGCGCACCTCGAGCACGGCGCGGCTGCCCTGGCCGGCCGTGCCCCAGCCGAATCCCGGATCGAAGAAGCCGGCATAGTGGACGCGGAACTCGCCGACATTGGTGTCGTAAGGCACCATTTCCGCGGCGAATTCCGGCGGCACCGAGACCGCCTCCTTGGTCGCGAGAATATAGAAATCGTCCGGGTTGAGGATGATGCCGCGCCCGGCCCGGCGATGGATCGGGTCCCAGAATTCCTGCGGGTCATAGTGGGCGCGCCGGTCGACGTCGATCACGCCGGTGTGCTTGCGCGCGAGATAGCCGACCAGCCCGGTCGTCGGAGCGCCCTGGAGGTCGAGCGTGACGCCGATCATGTCGTCGCGAATCGTCTCCTTGCCCGGCTCCGTGTGGACCAGCCGCTGCTTGTCCTGCAGCTTCCTGAGGGCTGCCGTGCTCATCTGCGGCGTGCCGCGGCGCAGGCGAAGCTGGGTCAGCCGCGATCCCTGGCGCACCAGCACGCTGAAGGTGCGCGGCGCGATCTCGGCATAGAGCGGTCCCTTGTAGCCGGGATCGATGCGGTCGAAGGCGGTGCCCTGGTCGGTGATGACCCGGGTGAAGATGTCGAGCCGGCCGGTCGAGCTCTTCGGATTGGCGAAGGCGGCGAGCTTGGCGCCCAGTGCCACGCGCTCGAGCAGAGGCACGATATAGACGCAGCCCTTTTCCAGCACCGCGCCCGCGGAGATGTCGAGCCGGTGCATGGCGAACTCGGCGATCTTTTCGCGCACCGTCGCGCCGGGGCCCGGCAGGAAGCTCGCAGGCGCGCGGAACGCTTCCGCGCCCAGCCGCAGATCGAGGCTGGCGGGCTGGAGCTGATCCGCGCCGATCGGCGCATCGGCGGCGATCTCGCCCGTGGCGACCAGGTCGCGGATGGCCTGGATCGGCAGAATGCCGGTGCTGCGCGCGGCACCGACTGAATCGTCCTCGGCCGGAACCGGCGGCAGGTCGGGGAACAGCGGGCGGGCGGCGTCGGCCATAGTCGGCTGAACCTAACAAGAGTGGTCCGGCCGGGCAAACCGATATGCATCCCCGCTGACGGCATTTCCACCCACAGATTTGTCCACAAACGGGCCGGCCGGCCTGGCGGCTTTCCACAGCATTCAGCGCGCGTCGCCCGCCAAGCGATTCACAGCGCGCGAAGGCCAGCCCTTGCTTGACGGCCTACGGTACTTCGTTAGAGTTCTAATCAATCGGCGAAGCCACGAAGACCGCGGTCAACATCGAGGGAGGAAACGAACATGCCGCTCAGCAAACTGGCACTCGTTGCCGCAACCGCGTTGCTTGCCGCCACTGGCGCGGCCCAGGCCCAGACCTACCAGCTCACTCTGGCCGGCGCTTCGCCGGGCGGGCTGTGGTCGCTGCTCGGCGTCGGCGTCGACAAGGCGGTCAAGGCCGAATTTCCCGGCTCGACCGTGACCTATCAGACGTCGGGCGGCGGCTTCGCCAACGTGGCCCTGCTCGAGACGAAGAAGGCCGAGCTCGGCATCGTCGAGGGTTCGGCGCTGCGCCTTGCCGTCACCGGGGCGCCGCCCTTCAAGCAGACCTACAAGGACCTGCGCGCGATCGCCGTGCTCTACAACTGGGGCCCGATGCAGCTCGTCATGTCCAAGGCTTTCGCCGACAAGCACGGCATCAAGACCTTCGAAGACATCGCGGCCAAGAAGCCGCCGCTGCGCGTGGCGGTCAACCGGCGCGGCAATATCGCCGAGGGCGTTGCCGAATCGATGTTCAAGGCGGCCGGCATCGCGATCGCCGACATCCAGAAGTGGGGCGGTCAGGTCGTCTATGCCGCATCCGAAGAACAGAGCGACCTGATGCGCGACCGGCGCATCGACATGATCTTCAACAGCCTGTTCATGGGCCAGCGGTCGATCCTCGAGGTGGCCCAGGCGGTCGAGGTGGTGATGCTTCCGGTCGCCGAGAAGACGATCACGACGACCAATGCCGAGATGGGCACCGAGCGCTTCGTCATGCCCAAGAGCGGCTATCCGTTCATGACCGCCGATGTGCCCGTGCCGTCGATCGGCGCGACGCTCGTGGTCAATGCCGGGCTCGACGAGGCGACGGCTTTCAATCTGACCCGGGCGCTCGTCAAGCAGGTCGAGCAGATGCGCGGCGTCCACCCCTCGATGAAGGCGCTGACGCCGGAATTGATGGCGAGCCAGAACGTGATCCCCTACCACCCCGGTGCGCAGCGCTTCTACAAAGAAGCGAAGCTGATGAACTAGGTCGAGCACTCCCTCCCTCACCGCGGGTGGGGGAGAGTGGGGGTGGGGGCCCGAGGCGGCTGTCGTTCGATCAGCAGGGCCCCCACCCCGACCCTCCCCCGCGCACGAGCGCGAGGGAGGCAGACGTCATGGCCTAGCACCTCCATGTCCTATTTCGAGATCGTCTTCGGCACCGGTGCCGCGCGGGAGCCGCGCGGCATCGTCGGCGCGGCAATCAGGCCATTCGCGGCCGCGATCTCGGCCGGCGTCGTCTACAGCACCCTGTTGGCATCGCTCTCGTTCAATCTGTTCGGCATCACGATCAGGCTTCCCGGCGTCGATCTGTTCTCGCTGATGCTGGCTTTTCTCGGCGCCATTCTTGCACTCTGTTTTCTGACCATCGCGCCCAATGCCCAAGCCGACCCGGAGCGCATCTCCCCATTCGACTATCTGCTGGCGGCGGCCAGCATCGCGACCGGGGTCTATTTCACCCTTCACGGCCACCAGATCATCACGCGCATCTCGCTGCTCGACGAACTGTCGCTGTGGGACAAGGTGTTCGGCTCGACCCTGCTGCTGCTGACGCTCGAAGTGTCGCGGCGCACCACCGGCCTTGGCCTGACCGTGCTCGTGCTCCTGTTCTTTGCTTACGATCTGTGGGGCCACCTGCTGAGCGGCCCGCTCGGCCATGGCCACATCTCCTTCGAGCACTTCCTCGATCTCATGGTGTTCACGACCGACGGCATCTTCGGCGCGCCGCTGCGCGTGTCGGCGACCTATGCCTTTCTCTTCGTCATGTTCGGCACGATTCTCAACCTGGCGGGCGGAGGCGAGTTCTTCTTCCGCTTCGCCGCGGCGCTGACCGGACGCGCGGTTGGCGGACCGGCCAAGATCGCCGTCATTTCCTCAGGTCTCTACGGCACGATCTCGGGCAACCCGATCGCCGACGTGGTGACGACCGGCTCGGTCACGATTCCGATCATGCGCCGGCTCGGCTATCCGGCGGCACTCGCGGGCGGCATCGAGGTGGCGGCCTCGACCGGCGGCAGCATTGCGCCGCCCGTGCTCGGCTCGGCCGCCTTCATCATGGCGGAGTACACCGGCATCCCCTACGGCGAGATCGCCATCGCCGCGACGATTCCGGCGCTGCTCTACTATCTCGGCGTCTACGCCCAGGTCGATCTGCGTGCGCGCAAGGACGGGCTGCGCGGCCTGGATGGCGAGATTCCCCGTCTGCTGCCGACGTTGCGCGACGGTTGGATCTTCATCGTGCCGCTGGTCACGCTGACGCTCGCGATCGTCATCGGCTTCTCGGCCAACATGACCGCGATGATCGGCACCGTCAGCGTGTTCATCGTCGCCCTGTTCGATCGCCGGTACCGCATCGGGCTCGTCGGCCTCTATCGGTTGCTGGTCGAGACCGCCATGCGCATGGTGCCGGTCGCCGGCGCCTGCGCGGCCGCGGGGCTGATCGTCGGCGGGCTGACCATGACCGGACTCGCCAGCAAGTTCATCGACCTGATCGCGCTGGTCACCGGCAACGACCTGCTGCTCTCCCTGCTGGTGACGGCGGTGCTGACGACGCTGCTCGGCCTCGGCCTGCCGACGTCGAGTTCCTATATCCTCGCGGCCGTGCTGGTGGCGCCGGTGCTGATCAAGCTGGGGCTGTCGCTCATGGCCGCGCACATGTTCATCTTCTATTACGCGGTATTGTCGAACGTGACGCCGCCGGTGGCGGTCGCCGCCTATGCGGCGGCGGCGATCGCGCAAAGCAATCCGCTGACGATCTCCGTGCTCGCCTGCCGCCTGACGCTCGTCGCCTTCATCGTGCCGTTCTCCTTCGCCTATGGCGAGGAGCTGCTGATGCGTGGCGATCCCCTGCTGATCCTCGGATCGACCGTGCTGGCATCCATTGGAGTCGTGCTGCTCGCGGTCGCCATCGAGGGCTGGCTCGATCGCCGCGTCAACACGCTGTCTCGCGTGTTGTTTTTCGTGGCCGGCTGCGCTTTCATCGTGCCCGAGCTGTGGTTTGCCGCGACCGGCGCCGCGTTCGCCGCCGCGGGCTGGTTCGCCCGCTATCTTCCGGAGAGGCGCCGGGCATGAAGCTCCAGCAGCTGACTATCGCCGGCGGCCCCTATGATCGCACGCGCGCGCTTGCCGACGGCAAGGTGCGCGTCGAGGGCTGCGAGGTGACCTACCTCGCGCTGTCGCCCGAGGAGATTTTCTTCCGCGCCTTCCGGCACCGCTCCTTCGACGTGACCGAGCTGTCGCTCAGCTCCTTCATGATCCAGACCAGCCGCGGCGCCTGCCCCTATGTCGGCATACCCGCCTTCGTCAGCCGCTCGTTCCGCCACTCCGGCATCTACATCCGCACCGATCGCGGCATCAGGACGCCGGCCGATCTCAAGGGCCGTCGCGTCGGCGTGCCGGAGTACCAGGTGACCGCGGCACTCTGGGTGCGCGGCATCCTCGAGGACGAGTACGGCGTCAAGCCGACCGACATGGAATGGCTGACCGGCGGCATCGAGCATGGCGGCCGGCACGAGAAAGTCGCCTTCGACCCGCCCCAGGGTCTCAAGATCGGGCCGATCCCCGACGACAGGACGCTGAGCGCCATGCTGGGGTCGGGCGAGATCGACGCGCTGGTGGCGCCGCGGGCGCCCTCGTGCTTCACCGGCAAGGCGCCACATGTCGGCCGCCTGTTCGCCGACCATCGGGCGGCGGAGCGCGCCTATTTCGCCAAGACGGGGATCTTCCCGATCATGCACCTGGTCGGCATCCGCAAGGAGCTCGTCGATGCCATGCCCTGGCTGCCGGCCAGCGTCTATAAGGCGTTCGTCCAGGCCAAGGCCGCGGCCGAGGCCTGGCTCGACGAGGTCGCGGCCCTGACCGTGACCTTGCCGTGGATCACCGCCGAGCTGGAAGCGACGCGCGCCGTCATGGGCCCGGATTTCTGGCCCTACGGGCTCGATGCCAATCTCAAGACGCTCGATGCCATCACGCGCTATTCCCATGACCAGGGCCTGTCGGCGCGCCGCGTGAAGCCCGCCGAGCTCTTCCATCCCTCGACCCTCGAAAGCTTCAAAGTCTAGCCGGATGGCAGCGGGCGCGATCACCGAGCCCGAGCGCCGCACGCCGATCGTCGCGGAGGCTGAAGTCGTGGTGCTCGGCGGCGGGCCTGCCGGCGTTGCCGCGGCAACGGCGGCGGCGCGCGCCGGCGCGCGCACGCTCCTGGTCGAGCGCTATGGCTTCCTCGGGGGCATGGGGAGCGCCGCGCTGGTCACGAATTTCTGCGGACTGCACATGCTTGCCGGCGGCGAGATCCGCCAGGTCGTTCACGGCATCGCCGATGAGATTTTGGACCGCCTGAAACGCCTCGACGGGCTCAACCAGCCCCATGCGGTGCTCGGCCGCACCGCGGCGCAGTCCTACGATGTCAGTGCCTACAAGCTGGCGCTCGACGATCTGGTGCTCGGCGCCGGCGCCGCTGTCAGGTTCCATGTCTTCGCTGTCGGCGCGCAGGTCGAAGGCGGGCGCATCCGTGCCTTGATCGTCGAGACGAAATCCGGTCGGGGCGCCATCATGGGGGAGCAGTTCATCGACTGTTCCGGCGATGCCGACCTCGCCTGCTGGGCCGGCGCGCCGACGGAAAAGGGCGACCACGACGGCTATCTCGCCTATCCGACCCTGATGTTCAAACTGGCCAATGTCGATACGGCGCGCGCCCAGGCCGAGGGCAAGCCGCGCCTGGCCGCGCTGATGGCCGATGCCGAAACGGCAGGGCGGCGCCGTTTCGCGCGCAAATCGGTGATCATCAATCCCCAGCATCACCACGGCCAGTGGCGCATCAACGCGACCCAGATCGGCCGCGACGGACGGCCGGTCGATGGCAGCGACGCGGAGGATCTCAGCTTCGGCGAGGTCGAGGGACGCCGCCAAGTGCGCGACTATTTCGATTTCCTGCGCGAAGAGGTGCCGGGCTTCGAGAAATCCTATCTGCTGGAGATCGCGCCGCAGATCGGCGTGCGCGAGACGCGGCGGGTCAAGGGCGCCTTCCAGCTCGACGCGCCGGCCATCCTCGCGTCAGCCGATTTCCCCGACGCGATCGGCGTCAATCCCTGGCCGGTCGAGAAGCACGTCAAGGGCGACGTCGAGTGGCGCTTCATCTCGGGCCGCGGCTACGCGCAGGTGCCCTACCGCGTGCTGTTGCCGGTTGATGTCGACAACCTCATGGTTGCGGGGCGCTGCGCCTCGGCGACCCAGGACGGCCAGGCGAGCCTGCGCGTCAGCGGCCCGTGCTTCGTCATGGGCCAGGCGGCAGGCACGGCGGCGGCCATGCTCGTGGGCGGCAACATGATGCCCGCAACGCTCGATGTCGCGCGGCTCCAGGATCGCCTGCGGCAGGCGGGCGTGTTCTTCGGGAATTGAAAAGACAGCGGCCGCGGCGTTGCCGCCGCGGCCGCTGATCGTCAACCGGTTTGGCCGGTTACTGCCAGGTGTGGATGACCTTGCGGGTCTTGCGCTCCACGACCACCGGGTTGTTGTTGATGATGGTGTAGCTGTAGGTTTCGGCCGACGGCACCGTCACCGTCGGAGGAAGCTCATAGACCTTCACCGTCTCCGGCAGGATGACGCCCACGCTGGGCTTCAGGGCCGGATCGGTGATCACCGGGTAGTTCTGCGTCGTCGAATATTCGCGGAACGTCGTCCCGTGCTGATTGGTCCAGGTCGAGGTCGTGGTCGTGCTGGCGACCTGCGCCGACGCCACGCCGGCCAAAATCGCGGTCGCAGCGGCAAACGTGATCAGGAACGTCCTCATCATAATCTCCTCATGCCGATAAGCAGGTTAAGAACGCCGCACCGCTCGTAGGAACGGGAGGACCGGAGTGCGGCTGTTGATGCACACCCCCGACGGCGAGTGCAATCGTCGCCGATCGGGCTTGGTCTAGACCAACGCCTCAAATGGGTGAGGGTTCCCGCTGGACGCCGCGAATGATCGATTCAGCGCCGAGCTTTTCGTCCGCCAAACTTCGGCATCACCTCGCTCGCGAACAAGCCCATGGAGCGGCGCGCGAGGTCGAAAGGCAGCGTGTTGAAATTGACCTGCATGGACGCGATCTCGAAGCCGCCGACCCTGCGGTCGTAGTCGGCAACCGCATCGGCCACGTCGGCCGGCGAGCCGACCCAGGCCGCACCCTTGGCAACCTGGGTCTCGAAGGTCTCCTCGCGCAGGCCGGCGATGATCTTGTCGTAGTTCGGGTAATCGGCCGAACTCAGACCCTCGGTCCAGTCGCTCGCGGCATCGACCAGCGAGCGCAGATAGCGGTTGAGCGGCTCGCGCGCGACGGCCGCCGCCTCGTCGCGGGTCGCCGCGCAGTACATGTGGAAAGCGAGCATGACGCGGCCCTGGCCCAGATGGCCCGCCGTGCGCCATGCGTCGCGGTAGATGCCGATCATCTCCGCCATCTTCGCCCCGGCCATCGGGATCGCCATGATCGAATGCCCGGCCCGGCCAGCCAGGGCGAAGGATTCCGGGGTCGACATCACGGCGATCCAGAAGGGCGGCCGCGGCTTCTGTGTCGGCCGCGGCAGCGATGTCACGTTGTCGAAGCTGTGGAAGCGGCCCTTGATCGAGACCCGCTCCTCCTCGAGCAGGCGGCGCACCTGCTCGACACCTTCTTCAAAGCGTGCACGGCTCTCATTGACGCTGACGCCGAAGCGGCGGAACTCGTGTGGCAGGAAGGCGCGCGCGAAGCCGACCTCGAGACGTCCGCCCGAGATGGCATCGAGCATGCCGATCTCGCCCGCCAGCTTGAGCGGGTTGTTGAAGACGGGCAGCACGGCGCCCGTGATCAGGCGCGCACGCCGCGTGCGCTGTGCCGCGGCGGTCAGGAAGACGATCGGGTTCGGGCTATAGCCGCCATAGGCGTTGAAGTAGTGCTCGACCGTGCGCACGTGGCTGTAACCGAGCTCGTCGCACAGATCGACGAGGCCGAGGCACTCGCGGAAATAGGCGTCGGCCGCCTTGGTCTCCGGCCCGATGTCGGGAAAGAACTGGATGCCGAAGTCCATGCGCCCCCCTTGCGCAATTCGGCTGCAAGACTAGCAGGTAATTGATCCGTGTACAGACTTTCATGCGTGGCGACTTTCAAGTTTTCGACGCCGTCAAGCATGACAGCGCGCGCCGCACCGCCGCGCTTTGAACCGGTCGACGGCTTGTCTATAGTTTCCGCGGGGGAAGGCAGACCGTCAGGCAAAATGATGAAAACCAACGGCGGCGGCCGCGATGCGCTGGCATCGCTCGTACTGCTCGACCAGCCGGGCCACCTGATGCGCCGCGCGCAGCAACGCGCGGTCGAACTGTTTCAGCGCGCGGTCGGGCGTAACGGACTGACGCCGCGCCAATTCGCCGTGATGCTCACGATCGGCCAGCTGCCCGGCCTCAAGCAGACCGAGCTGGTCGACCTGACAGGCATCGACCGCTCGACTCTCGCCGAAATGATCGAGCGTCTGGCGCGCCAGGGCCTCGTCAATCGTCGCCGCACGCGGGCCGACCAGCGCGCCAACGCGGTCGAGTTGACCGAGGCCGGGCGCCAAGCCGTGCATGAGGCGATCCCCGCGGTTCGGCGCGCCCAGACGCAGATCCTGGCGCCGCTGCCTCAGCCGCAGCGCGCGGCATTCCTCGCCTCGCTCGCGATGCTCGCGGACCTGCCGCGTGGCGGCCGCCGCGCGGCCCGGCGCTAGGAGCCTGTCGGAGAATTCGCCATGGGCTGCGCCGCTGCAACAAGGACTTGGGCTAGGAGGGCGTCGCGACGCGGTGCTGGACGCACCGCGAGCGATGGCCGACGACGTCCCAAGTCCTTGTTCCAGCGGCCCGGAGGGTTGGGCCAGGAAGTTCGATGACGTTGTCGCGAATGTTCGGCGATGCGTCCAGCATCGTCTTCACATCCGCTCCTAGCCCTCGAACTTCCTGGCCCAACGCAGCCCGTGGCCAATTCTCAGACAGGCTCCTAGAGCACAGTCTCGTCGGGCCCGCCCTGCCGACGCTATCTGCCTCGCGCGCCGACCTTCCTCAGTGCGGAGACCATGGTGCGCTCGTCGAAGGCCGGCATCGACTGGATCTTGCCGTAGCCTTGCTGGGCATACCAGACGGAGAAGGCGAGCATCGACTGCGCATCGGGCGCGTCGACCACGTCGACGAAGTCGTATTTGCCTTGCGTGTAGTGGACGGACTCGATCTTGATGCCGAGCGACTTGGCCTTGGCGCGCGCGTTCTCGGTGCGCTGCGACTGCTTCTTCGACCAATCCGCACTGAGCTTGCCGAGCAGGACGTACTTCATTGCCTGGTCTCCTCTGCCGCAACATGTCCGCCTGTGTCGGCGGATCTCGCGTCATTTAATACCAGTTCGGCGCGGCGCGAAAGCCGGCCGCGCGATCCCATCCCGACAGTGCGGACCCGCTGAGCCATGCCGACCGTCATTTGTCTCGGCGCCATCATCTTCGACACGATCCTGCGCGTGCCGGCGGTCGTGGCGGCACCCGCCAAGGTGCTGGCGAGCGAGTGCGTCCAACTTGGCGCCGGCATGGCGTCGAGCGCCGCGGCCGCGATTGCCCGGCTCGGCGGCCGCGCCGAGCTGTGGGGACGCGTCGGCGACGACATGGCCGGGCGGCAGACGCTTGCCGATTTGGCGGCCGCCGGCGTCGATGTCGGCCGCGTGCGCGTCTGCCCGGGCGGCCGAACGCCGGTGTCGACGATCCTGGTCGACGCCGCGGGCCAGCGTCTCGTGGTGCCATTCTACGACCCGGCGCTCGACCGAAATTCGTCCTGGCTGCCGGTCGAGCGCGTCGCCGCCGCCGACGTCGTGCTCGCCGATCCGCGCTGGCCCGAGGGGTCGGCCCGGCTGCTTGAAGCGGCGCGTGCGGCCGGCAAGCCCGCCGTGCTCGATGGCGATGTGGCACCGCTGCCTGTGCTTGAGCGGCTGCTGCCGCTTGCCAGCCATCCCGTGCTGTCCGAACCGGCGCTCGCCAGCCTGGTGGGCGAGATTGGGGTCGAGCCCGGCTTGCGGGCGCTCGCGGCGCGCTTGGACGGCCCGGTCGGCGTCACCGCTGGCGAGCGGGGCTTCTTCTGGTGGGAAGCCGGACACATCAACCATGTGCCGGCACCAGGCATTGCCGTGGTCGACACCCTGTCCGCGGGGGACGTCTTCCACGGCGCCTTCGCACTGGCGCTGGCCGAAGGGCAGGCGATCGCAGATGCGGGACGCTTCGCCTGCGTCGCGGCCAGCTTGAAGTGCCGCCGCTTCGGGGGCCGACTCGGCGCGCCCGGCCGCGATGAGGTCGATGCGTTTCTCGCCAGCGGGAATAATGTATGATGTGGTCAGCGAGATAAGAGATCTGGCCCGTGACGGGAACCAGAACTGGAGTGCGGACGTGGTCAAGATTCTGCTCAGCGCGGTGCTGGCCCTGATCGTGTTCCTGATGGGCGGCATCGCCACCGTGCAATGGCTCGCATGGCGCGATACCTATCCCTGGGCGGTGGTGGTTGCAGCCTTCTGGCTGGGCGGGCTGGTCATGACTTGGCTCGTCATGGAGCTCGGCCACCGCGTGCTCAAGATCATCGGCGCGGTCGGTGACGAACCGGAACCGGAGCCGAAAGGCGAGGACGAGGATGAGGACGATGACCTGCCGCCCGCACGCGGCCGGCCGTCGGCGGGAGCGAAGCCGGGCAAGCCGGTGGCGCCCGCGCTCAGTATGCCGGGCCAGAAACGATAGAGGGGCGGAGGCACCAGATGGCGAATGTTGAACGCAGGCGGTCGATGCAACGCAAGATCGTGCCCGATGTGGTGCACAATCAGAGGCTGCTCAAGCTCGCGGCGAACACCAGCGTGCGCGAAGCGGCGCGCCAGATGGCCGGCCGCGGCGTCGGCGCAGCGCTGGTCGTCGATGGCGACAGGCTCGAAGGGATCTTCACCGAGCGCGATCTGCTCAATCGCGTGGTGGCGCGCGATCTCGATCTCGACAAGACGCGTCTCAGCGACGTCATGACGAAGAATCCGGCCACGATCAGCGCCGACGCCGGCGCCATGGAGGCGCTTCGTCGCATGCATGATGGCGGCTTCCGGCATCTGCCGGTGCTCGATGGCACGCGGCTCGTTGCCATCGTCTCCCTACGCGACTTCTTCGGCGCGGAGTTCCAGGAACTCGAGCGCGAAGTGGCCTTCCAGGAGAACGTCATCGCCGGCCGCCCGTGACCTGAAACCGTCGGTCCTGGCCGATCGTCGGCGAGCCCTCCGTACATCAAGGATAAATGGAGTTTTCCACAGGCTCGTTGCGGCCTGTGGACGACTCCGTGCTTGCACTACTATAGATCGTGTGCTTACATTTTCGAGACACAACATATATGGGGCAGGTGTTCCATGGATTGGTCTCCAGAGCGTGTCGCCATGTTGCAGCAGCTATGGGGCAAAGGTCTGTCGGCCAGTGAAATTGCCGACAAGTTGGGTGGCACCACACGCAATGCGGTGATCGGCAAGGCGCATCGGCTGCACCTGCC
This sequence comes from Alphaproteobacteria bacterium, assembly GCA_016869645.1. Classification (GTDB taxonomy): domain Bacteria; phylum Pseudomonadota; class Alphaproteobacteria; order SHVW01; family SHVW01; genus SHVW01. Next base: position 16,811 of record VGDO01000026.1, on the reverse strand, counting down.
GGCCCGTCCGTCACCGGTGAAGTTGAAGCCGAACAAGCCGATGATCGTCATGTCCGAGCGCATGTGCCGCTGGCCGCAGGGGCACCCGAACGAGCCCGGCTTCAAGTTCTGCGGCGAGCCGGCAGAGCCCGGACGGCCTTATTGTGCGACCCACTGCACGCAGGCCTATCGCAAGAAGGACGAATCCGCCGCGGCCTGACGCGGACGGCTTTATCCGAATCACGAGCGGGCGCCCTTCGGGGCGCCCGCTTGTCGCTTCAGCGCTGCGCTTCGGCGAGCCGCTGCTCCAGTCGCGAGAAGGCGACCGACAGCACGAAGCAGACCACGAAATACATGGCCGCCGCGATGATCCACGCCTCGAATGGCTTGGCTGTTGTGTTGGCCACTTCGCCGGCGAGGAAGGTCAGTTCCTGGACCGAGATCAGCGACACGATCGACGAGGTCTTGATCAACGTGATGAGCTGACCGGCAAGCGGAGGCACCACGCGCTGGAGGGCCTGAGGCAGAATGACGTCGCGCATGACCTGGAGGCGCGAGAGCCCGACGCTTTGCGCCGCCTCCCATTGCCCCTTGGGGATCGACTGGATGCCCGCGCGCACGATCTCGGTGACGTAGGCTCCTTCGAACAGCGCGAGGCAGATCAGCCCGGAGACGAAATTGCCCATCAGCCTGGGCTGTCCGAACAGAACCTCGATGACCGCGAGACTGCCCGGCGAGGCACGCCGGACCCAGGCTTCGATGCCCAAGAGCGGCATGATCTGGCTGGAGATGAAGAAGTAGAAGATGAACATGAAGACGAGCGGGGGGATGTTGCGGATCAGCTCGACATAGCTGCGCGACAGCAGGCGCGGGAACAGCTTCCGGCTGATCCGGCACAGCCCCATGATCGTGCCGATCACGGTGGCGAAGATGATGCCCCAGATCGACAGGCGCAGCGTCGTCAGCAGCCCTTCGACCAGGAGGTTGGCGACCCAACGCTGGCGCTCGTCATCCCAGCGTACGAGGAACTGCGTCACGCGAGGCCAGTTCCAGCGGTAGTGCAGCACCGAGTCGACGCGATAGGCGAAGTAGGCGACCACCGCGACGGCGAGCGCGATGATCACCAGGTCGAGCCAGCCGACGCGCGGCCGCCGGTAGCCGTGCGGCGAGATCACCGCCGACTCCGAGCCAGGCGGTGCTCGAGCAGGCTGACGAGTGCCGACAGCGTGCAGGTAAAGGCGAGGTAGATCGCCGCCACCGCGAACCAGATCTCGAAGCTCATGAATGTGTCGGAGATGACGTTGCGCCCTTCGGTCGTCAGATCGAATACGGCGATCACGCTGACGATGGCGGAATGCTTGATCAGGTTGACCGCGAGCCCGGTCAAGGGCGGCAGCATGAGCTGGATGGCCTGGGGCAGCACGATGTCGCGATAGAGGTCGAAGCGCGTCAGCCCGATGCTGCTGCCGGCCTCCCATTGACCGCGCGGCACGGAGAGAATGCCCGCACGGATGATCTCGGCCGCAAACGAGCCCTCGAAGAAGGCGAGGCACAGGACGCCGGTCCAGAACCGGTCGATGCCGAGCACGGGCGACAGCACGAAGTAGAACAGGAAAAGCTGCACCAGCAGCGGCGTGTTGCGGATGATCTCGAGGTAGGTGCGCGCGATGATCCGTCCGGCGAAAGACTGGGACAGGCGCAGCAGCGCGGTGATCAGGCCGATGATCAGCGTGATGGCCAGGCTGTAGGCGCTGATCTCCAGCGTCACGATCAGGCCCTTGAGCAGGGGGCCCTTGATGAACTCGCCGTCGATGACGCGGTAGAGGTACTGCGGCACGCGGTACCATTGCCAATTGTAGCCCATCGACTGCGCGCCGCGCATGCCGAGCCAGATCAGCGCGCCCGCCAGCACGACGAACTGGGCCATGTCGATGAGCGGCGAGCGCCGCGTCAGGAGTTCATCGGTCCAGCGGCGGCGGCGTGGCATCTCACTCTCAGTTCGGGCGCCCGTACCCGCGACCTAGGAGCCCTGCTGCTCCTGCCGGCCCGAGCCTGCATACACCATGTATTTCTAGCATAGTGTCGTCTGCCAGGGCCAGATCTACGCGCGCTTGTCAGCTGGCTGAGCGCCGCTTGCGTGCGGACGGCTTGAAGTGCGCGGAAACGGCCTGCACGAACTGCTGAGCGACCGCCGAGAGCGGCCGGCCCGCCGACCAAAGCAAGGCGAGTTCGAGTGGCACGGACGGCTTGAACGGTTTGACGACGACCCCATCGCGTTTGCCGAATTTCGGCAGGAACGGACCGACGATGGCGATGCCCAGGCTCGCCGCCACCATGCTGCACACGGCGTCGGTCGTTCGCGCTTCGTAGCGCAATTCGCGCTGCACCTGCGCGCGACGGAATACATCGTCGATTCGGTGACGATACACCGATCCCGAGCCGAACGAGATGAAGCACTCGTTCGCTAGCATTGTCGGCGTGATCGTGCCGAATTTAGCCAGTCGATGGCCTGCCGGCACCAGGCAGACGGACCGTCCTGAAGTCAGGATGCGCGTGCGCAGGGCCGGATTGCCTTGCGGCGGGTGCGCGAGACCGACATCGCACTGCTGCGACACGATCCATTCGACTGCGTCGTCGGTCGCCTGGACCTCCAGCGAGATGGTCGTGCGCGGGTGCTGGACGCGAAAATCGCGGATGAAATCGACTGCGAACGTGGCGGCAATGCTGGGGATGGCCACGACCCGCAGCCGCGTCCGCTCGAAGTTGCCAATCGCTCGGGCGGCCTCCCCGATCCGTTCCATGCCAATGAAGGCGAGGCGGACTTCCTCGAAAAGCTCCTTTGCCTCGTCGGTCGTGACGAGTCCTCGGCCAGCGCGGCGGAAGAGATCGAAGCCGAGCTCGTGCTCGAGGTCGGCAATCAATCGGCTGATGGCAGGTTGCGACACGCCGAGAAGGCGCGCGGCCTCGGTCGCGGTTCCGGTGAGCAGCACCGAGCGGAAGGCTTCGATCTGTTTGAGCGTCATGGCGTGTTTGCGACGATCGGGAATCGAATCGGTCCATCCAATGTATCAGAAAGCAATAGGGAACGCAGCGGATCGTGGCGCACCCAGATATAATATTTTGGCTTACTGACAGTATTCAATATGCCAGTATCTTATAGGATTCCTGTCCGGCCAGCGTCGCAATGCAGCGCTATTCCATCTTCAGCCTCCTGCGCAACGCGCTCAGCTACCACGAAGGCTGGGAGCGCGCCTGGCGCGCGCCGGAGCTCAAGCCCGCTTATGACGTCGTCATCATCGGCGCCGGCGGGCATGGCCTCGCCTGCGCCTACTATCTCGCGCGCGATCACGGCATCACCAACGTCGCCGTGCTCGAGCGTGGTTGGCTCGGCGGCGGCAATACCGGGCGCAACACCACGACGATCCGTTCCAACTATCTGCGCGACGAGAGCATCAAGTTCTTCGATGCCTCGGTGCAACTCTACGAGGAGCTGTCGCGCGAGTTGAACATCAACATCATGTTCAGCCAACGCAGCCAGGTCGACGTGATCCAGACCTGGCCCAAGCTGCGCGACCTGCGCCGGCGCTCGATGGCGAGCGAACTGCAGGGCGCCGACTACCGCCTGATCTCGACCGAGGAGGTCTACCGGCGCATCCCGATCCTGGCCGACTTGCAGCGTTCGCGTCTGCCCGTCATCGGCGGCGCGGTCCAGGAACGTGCCGGCGTCGCGCGCCACGACGCGATCGCCTGGGGGTACGCGCGCCAAGCCGATGCCGCGGGCGTCGAGATCCACCAGAACACCGAAGTGACGGGCATCGCCCGAAGTCCACGCGGCGAGGTCACCGGCGTCGAGACCAATCGCGGCGCGGTGCGCGCCGGTAAGGTCGCTATCGTTGTCGCCGGCAACACGACCCAGGTCGCGGCGATGGCCGAGCTTCGCCTGCCCATCCAGAGCTACAACTTGCAGGCCTTCGTATCGGAGCCGATCAAGCCGGTCGTCCATGTCCAGGTGAACTGCCCGGATGCCGGCATGTATGTCAGCCAGTCCGACAAGGGCGAGCTGCTCGCAGGCGGCGCGATCGACCAGGCTTCGTCATTCCGACAGACCCCGCGCTACAGCGTGCTCGAAGACGCCGTCACGGCGCTGATCGAGATGTTTCCGATCTTCCGTCGGGTCAAGCTGATGCGCCAATGGGGCGGCACGATCGAGTTCGCCTACGACGCCTCGCCCATCATATCCAAGACGCCCGTGCCGGGCCTCTATGTCAGCTGCGGTTGGTGGGGCGGCTTCAAGGCGATCCCGATCGGCGGTCGCACGCTCGCCTACACGGTCGCGCGCGACGAGCCGCATCCGCTCAACGCGCCTTATTCCCTGCAGCGCTTCGACCGTCTGAACTTTCTGATGGAACCCGGCACGGTGACGAACAGGTAGACATGCATCTCGTTCCCTGCCCCTGGTGCGGCGAGCGCCACGAAAGCGAGTTCGCCTATGCCGGCGAGAAAAAATCGCCGCGCCCACTGGATGCCGGTTCGCTCGCCGACGACGTCTGGATCGACTACGTGATCGGCCGCGCCAATCCCAGGGGCGTTACGCGCGAGAAATGGTGGCACGTCCGTGGCTGCGGCCTGATGTTCAGCATCGAGCGCGACACACGCAGCCACGAATTCGTCGCCGGCAGCGCAGAGGCGCCGCGATGAGCGCGGAGGCAATGCGGCTGTCGCAGGGAGGCGTGATTGACCGGAGCCGGCCGCTTCGCTTCCGCTTCAATGGCGCGGAATTGTCCGGATTCGCCGGCGACACGCTCGCCTCGGCCTTGCTCGCAAATGACGTGCATCTGGTCGGACGCAGCTTCAAGTACCACCGGCCGCGCGGCATTCTCGGAGCCGGCTACGAGGACACGGGCGCGCTGGTACAGTTGGTCGGGACCGAGGATGCGCCCAATCGCCTGGCGACGCGATTGCCTTTGCGCGAGGGTCTGGCGGCGAAAAGCGTCAATTGCTGGCCGGGACCGCGCTTCGATCTGGGCGCGGCGGCACAGCTCGTGGCGCGCCTGCTGCCGGCCGGCTTTTATTACAAGACCTTCATGTGGCCGCATTGGCATGCCTTCGAGCCGTTCATCCGGCGCGCCGCCGGCCTCGGCACGGCGCCGCGCCGCGCGCCCGTCGATCTCCACTATGAGAACCGCAATCACCACTGCGATGTCCTCGTCGCCGGCGCGGGCCCCGCGGGGCTAATGGCGGCCCTGACTGCGGCGCGCGCCGGTGCGCGCGTGCTGCTGGTCGACGATGGTCTGGCGCCTGGCGGCCGACTACTCGCCGAATGTACGATGCTGGACGATCGGCCCGCGCTCGAATGGGTCGCCCGAACGGTGGCCGAGCTGGACGCCATGCCCGGGGTGGTCCGCCTTCAGGATGCCAGCGTGTGGGCCTATCACGAGCACAATTTCCTCAACGTAGTCGAGCGGTCGCCGCGGCAGAAATGGATCGCCCAGCGCAACTGGAAGATCAGGGCCGGCCAGGTCGTGCTCGCGACCGGAGCCCTCGAACGGCCGCTGGTGTTTCCCAACAACGACCGCCCGGGCGTGATGCTGGCCTCGGCGGCGCAATGCTTCGTCAACGCCTACGCGGTTCGACCGGGCCGACGTGCCGTCCTGTTCACCAATAACGACAGCGCCTATGCTGCGGTGCTCGACTTGGCGGACGCCGGGGTCGAAATCATGGCCCTGGTCGATGCGCGTACGGATCCGCCGGCGGAGCTGGTCGCGCGCCTCGGCGGCAGGGGCATCGAGGCGCTGGCCGGCCATGCCGTCGTCGATGTCGGTGGTGCACCGCGCGTGCACGATGTCGATGTGGCGCCGCTCGCGGACCTGAGCGCTCGCCGCCGTATTCCGTGTGATCTGGTCTGCCTGTCCGGCGGCTGGAATCCGACCGTGCACCTGCTGTCCCAATCGGGGGGCCGGCCGCGCTGGGCCGAAAGCCTCCAGACCTTCGTGCCAGACGCAATGCCGCAGCGCACTCACCTGGCCGGCGCCGTCACCGGCGCCTTCGACCTCGCCTCGTGCCTGCGCCAGGGTGCCGCGGCCGGCGCCACGGCGGCGCTAGCCGCGGGCTTCGCCGCGACGCCTCTTGCCTGTCCTGCGCAGGCGCCGGCCGAGCCCTACCGCATCACGCCGCTATGGTTCGTCGCGCCGCCCGGTCGGCGTACCAAGGCCTTCGTCGATCTTCAATCCGATGTCACGCTCGACGATCTGCGACTTGCCATTCGCGAGGGCTTCAGCGCCATCGAGCATGTCAAGCGCTTCACCACGGCAGGAATGGGCGTGGATCAGGGCAAGACGGGCAACGTCAACGTCATCGGCGCCGTTGCCGATGTCCTCGGCCGGCGACCCGGCGATATTGGCACCACGACGTTCCGCCCGCCTTACGTGCCCGTCGAGTTCGGCGCCATTGCGGCGAAGCGGCCGGGGCCGCTGGTCTTCCTCTATCGCCGCACGCCGATGACCAAGTGGCATGAGAAGGCGGGCGCGGTGATGTACGAGGCGGGCGCGCGCTGGCGCCGGCCCGGCTATTACCCGCGGTCCGGCGAGACGATGCAGCAGGCGATTGACCGGGAATGCTGCGCCGTGCGCAAGGCGGTCGGCATCTATGACGGCTCGCCACTCGGCAAGTTCGAGATTGCCGGGCCCGACGCCGTCCGCTTCCTGGATCTGATGTACACGAATGCCTGGGGCGACCTCGCCGTCGGTCATGGCCGCTACGGCATGATGCTGTCGGATGACGGCCTGGTGCTCGACGACGGCGTGTCGTTTCGCACCGGTGAGGACCGCTGGCTGATGATGAGCTCGACCGGCGGCGCCGACGCGGTGTACCAGCGCCTTGAGCAATACACCCAGCTGGAGTGGCCGGAGCTTCGTGTGGTGGTGACGCCGGTGACCACGCAATGGGCCAATGCGACCGTATGCGGTCCTCTGGCGCGCGAGGTATTGCGCAAGGCCGGTACCGATGTCGACCTCGATCCGCGAGCCTTTCCCTTCATGACCTTTCGCGAGGGCAAGGTCGCCGGCTTGCCCACGCGCATCTACCGCGTCACGTACACGGGCGAGCTCAGCTTCGAGGTCAATGTCGCCGGCCGGCATGGCCTGGCGCTGTGGCAGGCGCTGATGGACGCTGGACGGGAGTTCGGTATCGAGCCCGTCGGATCGGAAGCCAATCACGTGCTGCGCGTGGAGAAAGGCTTTCTCTCCCTCGGCCATGAAGTCGACGGCACGACCGACCCTTACGATCTCGGCATGGGCTGGATCGTCGGCAAGAGCAAGTCTGACTTCATCGGCAAGCGAGCGCTCCAGATCAGGCGCGGCCAGGGCACGGCTCGTCGTGAGCTGGTCGGCTTCCAGTTCGACGATGGGACGACGCTGGTGCCCGAGGGCAGCCCGATCACGCCGGGCGGCGCCCAAGGCGACAGCGAAGGCTATGTCTCGGCCTGCGTGTGGAGCGAGGCGCTGGGACGGACTGCGGCTTTGGGCTTGCTGCTCGACGGGCGGCGGCGTTTCGGGGAGCGGATCTGGATCAGGCCACCCGGCCGAGTCGTTGCGGCGACCGTGGTCAAGCCAGCCTTCTACGATCTCGGCGGCCAGAGGATGCGGGGCTGAGCCATGGCCTATCGCTGCGAAATCGCCAAGCGACCTCTTGAGGCACTGTTCGATCTGCGCGGCGACGCCGCGGCGGCGACGGCCTGCCTTGAGGCGATTGGACTGACGGCACCGACCCGACCAAACTCTTTTGTCGTGTCGGGCGATGCCACCGCATTCTGGATCGGGCCAAGACGCTGGCTGCTGCGCGCCGCTCTGGCGCGCGAGGCGGCGCTTGCCGGCGAATTTGCGCGTCTGCTCACCAGCCGCCTCGATGGCCGTCTCGCCTGGGCGAGCCTCGTCTCAGATATGTATGCCGGGTTCACAGTCGGCGGCGCCGATGTGCTGGACGTGCTCGCCCAGGGAAGCCCTCTCGACCTGTCGCCGCCGCGCTTCGCTGCCGACGCATCGACCATGACCGAGCTGTTCGGCGTGGCCGCACTCGTGCATGCCGACGCTGCCGCGCAGGGCTTCGTGATCCATGTCGAATCGAGCCAGGCCCAGTTCATCGAACGCTGGCTCGGTTCGGCGCGCGGCGATCGAACATGAGCAATGTGCGTCACATGGACAGCATCGCGTTACGCTCATAGAGTTCACCGGCGCTTCACGGGCCGGTGCGGAATTTAGGTCGACGACGGTTCTAACCAAGGGAGGTCACAATGCGCAAACATGATGAGCACCCCCACATTCCCACCCTCAAGACGTGGCTGGCCGACGGCAAGATCGACCGCCGCCAGTTCCTGCGCGAGGCGACGCTGCTCGGTCTGTCCGCCGCTGCCGCCTACTCGGTGGCGGGCAAGATCGCCGGCGGGCCCGCCGTGGCGCCAGCAGCGGCACAGGCCGCCATGCCCAAGGGCGGCACGCTGCGCATCGGCCTGCGCGTCCAGGAGCTCAAGAACCCGCACGCCTATGACTGGTTTCAGAGCGAGATTACGCGCAATGTCTGCGAATACCTGACCAAGACCGGCGCCGACAACATCACCCGGCCCGACTTGCTGGAGAAGTGGACCGCTTCGCCCGATCTGAAAACCTGGACGCTCAGCGTCCGCCGCGACATCAAATGGCGCAAGGGTCGCGATTTCACCGCCGACGATGTGGTGTGGAACCTCAAGCGGTTGCTCGATCCGGCCACCGGGTCGTCGCAGCTCGGCGTCATGTCGGGATACATGCTTGACCGCTTCGACACCGGCCAGAAGGACGACAAGGGCCAGCCCAAGATGTCGTTCCGCCTGTGGGACGCCAACGCGATCGAGCGCGTCGACGCGCACACGGTGCGGCTCAACCTCAAAGTGCCGCAGCTTGCCGTGCCGGAGCATTTGTTCAACTGGCCGGCCCACATGATGGATCCGGAGGAGAAGGGACTCTTCGAGCCGGGCGCCAACGGCACCGGCGCCTTCGTGCTCGACGAGGTCAAGGTCGGCCAGAAGGCGGTCCTCAAGGCGCGCGCCGGTTATCGCGGGCCCGGGCCATATCTCGACGCGGTCGAGTACATCGACCTCGGCGACGATCCAGCCGCCGCGATCGCCGCCATGGCGGCCAAGCAGATCCATGGCATCCGAGAGATCGACGTGGTCCAGCTCGATGCGATCAAGGCGCTGCCCCATGTCGCGATCCACCAGGTGGTCAGCGCGCGTACCGCGGTGGCGCGCGTGCGTATGGAGGGTAAGCCGTTCGACGACGCGCGTGTGCGGCTCGCCATGAAACTCGCGATTGACAGCCAGAAGGTGCTGGAGGTCGCCTACCGCAATCTCGGCGCAGCCGGCGAACATCACCATGTCTGCCCAGCGCATCCGGAATATGCCAAGCTGCCGCCGATGAAGCAGGACATCGCGCGCGCCAAGCGGCTGCTCGCCGAGGCCGGCCATCCCGACGGCATCGAGACGACGATCGCCTGCAAGAAGGACCCGGCCTGGGAGCAGGCTGCGGTCGAGGCGATGGTCGAGATGTGGAAGCAGGCGGGCATCAGGGTCAAGGTCAACGTGATGCCGGCGGCGCAGTATTGGCAGATCTGGAAGACCGTGCCATTCGGCTTCACTTCGTGGAACCACCGTCCGCTCGGCGTCATGGTGCTGGCGCAAGCCTACCGCGGCAGCTCCAATCTCAACGAGTCGGGCTACAAGAACGCCGAGCTCGACAAGCTGATCGACGAGGCCGAAGGCACGCTCGATCTGGAGAAGCGCCGCGCCGTCACTAGCAGGATCCAGGAGATTCTTCAGAAGGACGGTCCGATCGTACAGCCGCTCTGGCGCTCCAACATCACCGCCTTCGACAAGCGCGTGAAGGGCTTTGTCGTTCATCCATCCTCGATGATGTTCCCGAACGAGCTGGCACTCGAATCGTGAACCGATGCGCGACTAGGTCGATAGCGGACACCCCACCCAATCATCCCCCGAAACGGGGGAGGGCATTGGCGGGTCTCACCCTTCCCCTTCGTGGGGGAGGGTGAGGGGACGCGCCGGCCAGATCGGACTGGTGCGCTGTCATGTCCGGCTTCATCCTCCGCCGCCTGGCCCATGCCGTCCTCACGGTGCTGGCGGCGTCGTTTCTTATCTTCGCCGTGTCGGAATTCTCGCCCGGCAGCGTCGCGCGCAAGATGCTCGGTCCCTATGTCGAGGACGTGCAGGTCGACATCCTGAGCCAGAAGCTCAAGCTCGATGACGCGCTGATCATCCGCTATCTGCGCTGGCTCGGCGTGCTGACGGGGGCCATCGCCGATCCGCTCGCCGACCCCGCGCTCAATCTCGGTCTGTCCGATCCGCGGGGCAGCCGGTACTTCGGCAATTTCGGCTACTCGCAGCTCTACAAGGCACCCGTCAACGACATCATCTGGAACCGGCTCGCCAACACGCTGCTACTCGCCGGCACCGCCTTCGCGATCATCCTGCCGCTGTCGCTCGCCTTCGGCGTGCTCTCGGGCATGCGCGAAGGGAGCCGGCTCGACCGCTCGCTGTCGGTCGCCGGCATCGTGCTGACCTCGATCCCGGAATTCGCCTCCGGCGTCATGCTGACCGCCGTGTTCGTCGTCGGCCTCAAATGGCTGCCCGGCATCAGCCCGCTCGAAGCCAGGGGCGACTGGTCGATCGCCGCCCAGCTCGTGCTGCCAGTGGCCGTCCTCGTGCTCTACGATTTCGGTTATGTCGCGCGTATGATCAGGGGATCGATGGTCGAGGTGATGGGCCGTGCCTATGTGCGCACGGCCTTCCTCAAGGGATTGACGCGCGGCCAAGTCGTCCTGCGCCACGCGCTTCGCAACGCCATGATCGCGCCCTTCACCGTCCTGCTGCTGCAGCTCAACTGGCTGATCACTGGCGTGGTCGTCACGGAGATGGTGTTCGCCTATCCGGGGTTCGGACGCATGTTGCTGGAGGCGGCATTGTTCGGCGACATTGCGCTGGTCGAAGCGGCGGCGCTCACCGCGCTCTTGCTCGCGGTCGTCACACAGCTTGTCGGCGATATCGGCTATATGCTGCTCAACCCTCGCATCAGGTTGGCGTGAGCGCGCGCCGGCTCGACGCTGCCGTTGCTCGCTCGGCGCCGCCGGGCGCGCGGGTCGCCCCTGTGGGCGGAGCGCTCGTGCTGTTCTGGGTTGCGCTCGCCGTGCTGGCGCCGATCCTGGCGCCGTTCCCGCCCAATGCCCAGGACTTCGCCGCGCTCGCCAAGCCGACGCCCTCGGCTGCGCACTGGCTCGGCACCGATCACAAGGGGCGGGACATCCTGTCCCGACTGATCTGGGGCGCGCGCATCGTGCTCACCGTGGCGCCGCTCGCGGTCGCCGCGGCCTATCTGATCGGCACGGCGATGGGCATGCTCGCCGGCTACTTCGGCGGCTGGATCGACGCCGCCGTGTCGCGCGTCAGCGACGTCATGCTGTCCTTTCCGCTGATCATCCTCTACGTCATCGTCATCGCCAACATCGGGCCGTCCGCTGCCAACATCGTGCTGGCGGTGACGCTTGCTTCCGCGCCCGGTGTCAGCCGCATCGTGCGCGGGCTCGTGCTCGAGCTGAAGTCGCAGGACTACGTCGCCGCCGCCAAACTGCGCGGCGAGAACGCGGCCTTTATTCTGATCGTCGAGATCCTGCCGAACTGCCGCGGGCCGCTCATCGTCGATGCCTGCCTGCGACTCGGCTACACGACGATCAATATCGGGGTGCTCGGATTTCTCGGCCTGGGGCTGCCGCCGCCAGACCCGGATTGGGGTGGCATGATCAAGGAGACAACGGCGCTGATCACGGTTTGGCCGCACATGGCGGTCATCCCTTCGATCGCCGTGGTCAGCCTCGTGCTTGGCTTCAACCTGCTCGCCGACGGCCTCAACGAGATGACGCGCCAGCGGTAATAGTCGTCACGCGGCCTTGCGCCGGCGCTCGCCGGGTACGCTGCGCGGCAGGCCCTCGCGCAGGGCCCTGATGTAGGGCAGCCCGATGCCGCAGCAGCCGCCGACGATCTGCACGCCGCGATCGACCCAGCCGCGCGCCGTCTCGACGAACTCGGCCGGCGGTACCTTGTTGGCGACATTGTGATCGTGATAGGCGGCCGTGTAGTCGTGGCGCTCGGCCTCGGGATAGCAGGCGATCGGCCCCTGCCAGTGAGACAGCGCCACGTCGAGCGCCGACGTGGTGTCGGAAATCGTGCTGTGGAAGATCGCCAGCGCCGACCCGCCGAGCGGCATGAGTTCGGTAATTGCGCGGTCGAAGAGGTCGGGCGAGGTGTAGCCGGTCTTGATCTGACGGTCGTTGGCATCGACCCGGGCACGGAAGCCGACCCAGAGAGGGAGGCCGGTGCCCTTGGCTTCTTCGATCATCCATCTGCGGTGCGTGTTGCTGCCGGTGCCCTCGAGCAGCAGCAGATCGACGCCGGCCTCGGCCAGGATCTCCGCCTGCTCGCGCAGAACGGCGCGCGCAGTATTCTCGGTGAGCGCCAAACGCGGCTTGGAATGCCGATGCAGGGCGCGCTCGGCCTCGCCGCCATGGACGAGGCCAAAGCCCGAGATCGCGCCAGCTATGTAAACTTGGCGGTCCTTTGCCGTCTTGTCGCGCGCATCCTGGGCCAGCATGACCGCGCGCAGGTTGAGCTCGCGCGTGGCGTCGCCCATGCCGAGCGGATCGAGGTTGTGGCGTGCTGAGGAGTATGTGTTGGTCGTGATGATATCGGCGCCGGCCTTGACGTAGAGCTCGTGCATGCGCCGCACGGTGTAGGGCGAGGTGTGAAGCGCGGCAGCCGCCCAGGACACGCTGTCCATCGGCACGCCCATCTCCTGAAGCTGCGTGCCGACGGCGCCATCGAGAATAACGACATCGCCTTTGTCCAGGCGATCCTGCAGCGATTTGAACTCGGTCATGGCGTGTTCCTCTTCCCCGGCACGGCATCGAAAGATATGGCGACCGATGCTAGTTCAGGCGCAATGGCGGACCAACCGAATCCGTGAGGAGTGGCTTTCATTGATGCAGGACGGCGGCTCATGCTGCGCTCGGGGTCTCACCCCTTGGGCCCCAGATAGAGCGTCACCGCGTCGGGCGTGTCGGTCAGCACCAGCGTCGCGTCGGTGCGCGAATAGCCGTCGGCGAGGAAGTGCAGGAAATAGCAATTGTGCCAGGCCGCGGTCACGCAATAGGCGACCAGAGCCTGGTTCTTGTGGTTCTGCTCCTGGAGCAGGAAGGGATAGCATTCCGCAAGCTCCTCGACCCAGGGACGGTTGAAGCGCGGGTCGATCGGATTGCACATGCCGTTCCGGAACAGGTGATAGCTGAGCGGCATCTGCTCGCTGGCCGAGAGCGGGTTCTCCGTGCAGTTGGCGTAGATCCATTCCAGGAGCTCGGCATGGCGGCGCGGCTTCAGCACCATGACGCCGGTGTTGATCATGTCGTCGACGTCGCCCGGAAGGCCGGCCTGCCGGTAGCGCTCCGACGGCGTGGGCCCGCGTGGCGCGCGGAACAGGTCGCCGGCATTGCGGTAGACCCGGTTCCAGCGATTTTCCCAGCGCTCGGGGCTCGTGTAGAAGCTGTTGTGCGTGACCGCGCCGATCTTGTCCGACGCGTTGGCCGCGACAATGCACGGCGCGGTCAGGTGGTTCACCATGATGTCCGCGTCGATCCACACGACGTGCTCGTAGCGCGCGATGTCCGGGCGTCGGTGGAGCACCAGCTTCTGCCAGTGCGGCCCGCGGGCGCGGCCGGCGGGGCTCTGATCGACATGGTCGGTCACGACGATGACGTCGTAGCCGTGCTTCTCGGCGTAGAGCCGGAAGGTGCGCGCGAACACGGATTCCCACATGCGCAGGTAGTCGGCGCCGATCGCCATGGTGACCAGGCACTTGCTGCGCTGGTTCACAGCACCAGCCCGACCACGGCGGCACCCATGCAGGTCGACAGCGTGCCCGCGACGACCGACTGCATGCCGAGCGACACGATGTCGTCGCGCCGCTCCGGCGCCATCGCCACCAGCCCGCCGATCATGATGCCGAGGCTGCCGAAATTGGCGAAGCCGCACAGCGCGTAGGTCATCAGCAGGCGGGAGCGCTCGCTCAGCGCCTCCGGCGCCAGGCGCGCCAGCTCCAGATAGGCGAGCAGCTCGTTGAGCACGGTCTTGATGCCGAGCAGCTGGCCGGCCGCGTGGGCCTCGTGCCACGGCACGCCGATCAGCCAGGCAAGCGGCATCATGAGCCAGCCGAACAGGCGCTGCAGCGTGACGGGCGCGCCGGCAAGGTTCGGCAGCAGGCCGAGCAGTTCGTTGACCAGCGCGACGAGCGCCACCAGCACGACGAGCATGGCGACGATGTTGATCAGCAGCATCACGCCATCGGCCGTGCCGCGCACGATGGCCTCCATCGAATTGTTGTAGCCGCTGCCGGCTTCGGCGCTCTCCCCGACCGGTTCGTCGGGGCCGGTCGCCGGGATCATCAGCCGCGCGATCATGATCGCGGCGGGCGCGCTGATCAGCGAGGCCGCGAGGATGTGACCGATGGCACCCGGTACGGCGGCGTTGAGGATCGTGGCGTAGAGCACCATGACCGTGCCGGCGATCGAGGCCATGCCGCCGACCATGACGGCGAACAGGCCGCTCAGCGACATGGTCCGTAGATAGGGCCGGATGAGCAGCGGGGCCTCGACCATGCCGACGAAGACGTTCGCCGCCGTCGACAGGCCGACTGCGCCGCCCACCCCCATGGTCCGCTCGAGCAGGCGGCTGAAGGCGGCGACGATCACCGGCAGCACGCGCCAGTGCCAGAGCAGGGCCGACAGTGCGCTGACCACGAGGACGAGAGGCAGCGCCTTGAAGGCGAGGATGAAGCTGGCGCCAGGGAAACCCTCCGCGAAGGGCAGCGGCGCGCCGCCGAGATAGCCGAAGACGAAGGCGGTTCCTGCCATGGTCGCCCGGTCGAGGGCTGCGACCCCTCGGTTGAGCCAGGCGAAGACCTGGGAGACACCGGGCACCTTGAGCAGCAGCACGGCGAAAGCGAACTGCAGGGCGACGCCGGCCAGCGCCACGCGCCAGGGGACACGGCGCCAATCGCGGCTGCGCAACGCGCCGATCACCCAGGCCAGCGCGGCGATGACGATGATGCCGATCGCGCTCTGCAGGATGTCCGGCATGCCGCCAGCTATTGACCGACGCGGGCGATGCGCAGCACGTTGGTCGCACCCGGCGTGCCGAACGGCACGCCCGCCGTGATCACCAGCTTGTCGCCGTCCCGCGCGATGCCGACGTCCTTGGCTATCTGGCAGGCCTTGGCGACCATGTCGCTGAAGTTGGCGACGTCCTCGGTGTGCACGGGGTGCACGCCCCATGTCAACGCAAGGCGGCGCGCTGTCTCCAGCTTGGAGGTCAGGCACAGGATCGGTGCCTGCGGCCGCTCGCGCGCGGCGCGCAGCGTCGTCGAACCCGACGTCGTGTAGGTCACGATCGCGGCGGCCGAGATCGTGTGCGCGACTTGGCTCGCCGCCGCGGTGATGGCGTCGGCGGCGGTCGGCTCGGGCGGCGAATGCGCCGCATCCATGATGGTGCGATAGAGCTGGTCGTGCTCGACCCGGGCGACGATGCGGTCCATCATCTCGACCGACTCGACCGGATAGTCACCCGAGGCCGTCTCGGCCGAGAGCATGACGGCGTCGGCGCCGTCATAGACGGCGGTCGCCACGTCGGACGCCTCGGCGCGCGTCGGTGCGGGCGCATGCACCATCGAGTCGAGCATCTGGGTCGCGACCACGACCGGTTTGCCCTCGCGCCGGCAGGCGCGCACGATGCGCTTCTGCAGGCCGGGCACGTCTTCCGGTGGCATTTCCACGCCGAGGTCCCCGCGCGCCACCATGATGCCGTCGACCATCTCGATGATCTCGTCGAGGTGCTGCATCGCTGCCGGCTTCTCCAGCTTGGCCATGATGTAGGCGCGGCCGGCGATCAGGCGGCGCGCCTCGGCAATGTCGTCGGGTCGCTGCACGAAGGAAAGCGCCACCCAGTCGACGCCGAGATCGAGGCCGAACTTCAGGTCTTGGCGGTCCTTGTCGGTCATCGGCGACAGCGGGAGCGTCGCGTTGGGCACGTTGACGCCCTTGCGGTCGGACAGCTTGCCGCCGGTGACGACCTTCGTCTCGGCGAAGTCGGAACCGCAGCGTTCGACGTTCAGCCGGATGCGGCCGTCGTCGAGCAGCAGCTCGGAGCCGGTCTCGAGCGCCTGGAAGATCTCGATATGGGGCAGCCGGACGCGCGTCTGGCCGCCCGGCTTGTCGTCCATGTCGAAGCGGAACGTATCGCCTGCGGCAAGGTTGATCGGGTTATTTGCGAAGGTGCCGATCCTGAGCTTGGGGCCCTGCAGATCGAGCAGCACGCCGATCGGCCGGCCGCGCACCTGCTCGAGCGCGCGGATGGCGTCGTAGCGCGCGCGGTGGTCGTCATGCGTCCCGTGGCTGAAGTTCAGGCGGAAGACGTCGGCGCCGGCCTCGAAGAGCGAACGAATGCGCTCGGCCGAGGAGCTTGCCGGGCCCAGGGTCGCCACGATCTTGCCGTTGCGCTGTCGTCGCATATGCCGTCGTTTCCCCGGGAAATCTGCCATTACGGGGCGATCAGGATCGCCCGGAAATCGTTGACGTTGGTCAGTGTGGGGCCGGTCACCACTTGGTCGTCAAGGGCCTTGAAGAAGCCGTGGCCGTCATTGCCTGCAAGGTCGGCCGCCGGGTCGCGGCCCTTGGCGCGCGCGCGCGCGAGCGTG